>CAVTFE010000088.1:0-160356 GCA_963733745.1 uncultured bacterium | reverse complement strand
GGAAGATCTCGATGGCGCTGGTCGTGCCTGGCCAGCCGCTTGCCGGGATGCCCGCCCGCTGCCATGTAGCGTCACGTCGAACGCGATGTAGGTCGCCGCGCGCGTCACCACCTCGCCCGGCTCGCCCGCGTTATCGAAGATGATAGCCCTCGCGCGCGCCCCCACGGCGCCGGATCGAACGCCTTCGCGCCGACCAGTCCGACCTCCTCACCGACGGTGAAGAGTAAGAGCAGCGGCGGATGCGACAGTGCGCGTGATTGTAGCTCCTCGACGGTATGCAGGAGAACGGCGATGCCAGCGCTGTCGTCCGCGCCGAGGTTCGTCTCGCTGTCGCTGCGCAGGATGCCGTCTTGTAGGATCGGCCTATGCGCCTTGCCCGGCGGCACGCGGTCGAGGTGCGCGTTGAGCAAAATCGGCGCCTCATCGTCACGCTTGGCAGGTTTGAGCCGGGACACGCGCGATGAGGTTGCCAGCGCTATCCGCCTGCGGCGCGAGGTCAAGCGCGCTCAGCCGCTCGCGCACGTACTCGCCTTTCGCGTCCTCCTTGGCCAGAGACGCTGGGAATTCCGGCCAGCGCGATCATCGTCGCGGTAATGCGCGCCTCAAGCGTCGTAGCGGTCAGCAGGCGTTTTGACCATCTCCTTTTCAGCGCACAGGCCCCTGGCTTCAGTGAGGGGGGGAGCGCCTTCCGTTTCTTCTGTGTGCTGTGGGAATATTCATCTGCAAGGTCCTGTAATCGCTCTCTCCTTTGACAGAGCACCCCTTGTCATAGGCGGAGATACTGCCTTCAGGCGTCAACGTAGCGGGGCGCCGCATGCGTAGCCTGAGAACCCCTTGCTTTCGCTAAGGGGAGTGTCAGCATCTCACATCCTCGTCAGGCATGTGAAAATCTCTCGAGCGCATATGAAAAAAGCGCCACAGCCGAGACTGTAGGCGCTGGAGGAGGCGAGGCGCAAGAGGAGGATGTGATCAGGCGAACGGTTGGGCCATGAAAGTGTAGCCGACACCGGGAATGGTGACGATGTACTGCGGCGTGCTGGGAATGGCTCGATCTTCTGACGCAGGTGACGGATGTGCGTCTTGACCAGTCCTGTGCCACCCGCGTCCTCGTAGCCCCAGACGCGCTCGACGATCTGGTCCGTCGTCAGCACCTGGCCGCTATGGGTGAGCAACAAGTGCAGCAACCTGCTCTCGGTCGGGGTGAGCCGCACCTTCGCGCCGGAACGCGTCGCCTCGTGGCGCATGGAGTCCAGCGCGACGGGACCAGATGAGATCGAAGAGGTCATCGCGCCCAACCGCGCGCCGCCACTGCGCCGGGCGAGCGCGCGAATACGCGCGAGCAGTTGTTTCGGCCTGAAGGGCTTGCGCAGATAATCGTCGGCGCCCAGGTCAAGACCGTGTACTTCGTCAGCCTCGCGGTCATGACAGGTGAGGAAGAGGACGAGAGCGGTGGATTCGTTGGTCATGCGGCGGCAGACCTCGAAGCCATCCAGTTTGGGCATCTCAACATCCAGGATGACCAGATCAGGACGTTGCTCGCGCCATTCTTCGAGCGCATGGGCGGCGTCAAAGGCGCGCACGACCTCATAGCCGAAGCCGCGCAGACAGTAGGTCAGGAGATCCACCAACTCACGATCATCATCAACCACCAGGATCTTCATGCCCGAGACTCTCTTTCTTCAGGCATCTCGCGCCCGCAGACGCGCTGTGCCTGAAAGCGCCTGATATGGCTTGGGTAACATTCCTTCTAGCATTGCTCGTCCGGCGCTAAGAGTAGCATCGCGCCGGAACGCATCGCAATGAAACGGTTCACACTTCTCGCCATGCTCGTCCATCGTCTCAGAGCGTTGCGGAACGTTGCCGAAAATGGCGAGTGGCGTAGCGTGGCCCATAATGATACACGATGAACTATGCTGCGAAGTAACAGCCAGGTTGAGAACACGAAGCCGAGGGTAGGGAGAATTTACCGGTTGGGAAGAAGAAGCCGTCGTCGAAACGAGGAAATACTGGGCGCTCGCGTTGTTCACCGTCACGCGCCTGTTTACGAATACGGACCGCCTGGCCGGTAAAGAAGTAGGAAACAAAGAGGGCGCTCAAAGAGCAGCGTCACACGCGATGGAAAGAGGGCAGCGCATGAGTGAGGATAGAGGATATACCAAAAGAACTCTGACGTCATAACTCCGAGAGAAAATCCAGCCCCTCCATCTGATCGCGCTCAAAGGTCTTCATGCTGATGTCGTGTAGATATGCGCAGACCTTGCCACGCGGCCACCCCTCCTCGATGCCGAGGCGGATGATCTGGCGCATGCGCGGGCGCATTTCATCAATCGCGCTGAGAGTTCCCCACGGGTCACCAGGCGCATCTGGCCATCCGGCACAGAAAGGCGAGCGCCACCTCTGGCTCGGAGCGCGGCACGGAGCGCAGGAACTCACGAATCACCCGGCGCGCACGGAAGCGCAGCCACATCTCGTCCCGCAGATCGCCATAGGGCGGCGTCCGATCTCGTCTGGATCGCCGTCCACCATCTCATCGTTCGTGTCGCTGAGTGGCGCGGCGCTGGGGAAGCGCAATTTGACATCGGCCTCCGTCTCCACGGGGTTCTCCTCGCGCGTCTCGTCTCGCTCCGGGCGCGCTCCATCTTACCATCTACCACGCGATCCCGCCGCCGGCGATGGTCTCTGGTCCGGCGCATCGTGTTCCCACATGGCCCTCCTCCTTCCACGCGCCTGTGCGCTCCGCTGCGCTCTGTTGCGCTCTGCTGCGCTCCGCGCCGTCGCAGAATCAGCGCACGCCGTGGACCTCACCACAGACCAGCGTGAACCACCGCAAACGGGAAGTGTGCGCGGCGGCTTGCTGTTGAGAATAGAACAAATTTTCTATTCTGTCAATCGAATGGAGGGGCGCAGGTGGCAGCGTACCGGACTTGCGGGCTACCGCACATAGGAGAAGCGGAGGGAGCGACGCAGCCTTTCATTCCCTGCCGGAGGGCGGCGGGGTCAGGCCGATTGGTCGCTAGCGGCGCGCCTGGAGCCAGGAGAGGAGAAAGCTGAGGGCGAGGATGGCAAAGACGACATAGTAGAGCCAGAGAGCCTGCGTCGTCTCGGCGATCACGACGAGCGTCGTGGCGATGGCGACCGTCACGATGACCTGGATCAGCGCGCGTGATCGCAGTGGCGAATCAGGACGCATGGCCACACCTCCTGTCGCGTCACGTCAGACCAAGGATCAGATGCGCGAGCGTTGGCCCGACGCTATCGACGATAAGCGCGATGAGGAGCAGCGCAGTCATCAACAGCAGCGTGCGGCGGCGGCTGAACGGCGCCTCCGGTGTATGCGCCGTTTCATCCAGCTTGGATCGGTAGAACTGCAAGAGCACGAGATCATATTCCATCGCGCGCAGGTTCTCGTCGGTGGTGTCTTGCGCGCCAGTCTTGGGGTCGGCGGCCGAGAGCCTCCGCAAGTGCGCCTCCAACTCGACACGGCGTTGTGTAAGCGCGGCGAGCCAGTACTGCCGCCAGCGGCGCATCCCCACGCGGTAAGGCGCTTCTAGCAATACCACATAGGGCAGCAGCAACGCCAGCGCTACCACGAGGAAGCGCCAGGTCACCTGCGTGTTGACATCCCCACTCACGTCGAGCAGCGTCTGGTGATCCAGTCGCAATTGGCCGGAAAGGGCCAGCGCGCCAGCGAGGACGAGACTGGTGATGAAGGCGGTGAGCGTCAGCGCTGGTGTGAGGGTGTACCGCCGCGCGGCAGGCGCCCAGGCGCGATGGCGGAACATCTCGACGGCGAGTCGGTACGCGCTCAGCAAAAGCAGCGGCAGCGCGATCAGCGCCAGTGCGACCGTCATGATGAGCGTCGCGGGCGCGGCCAGCACTGTCAGGGGGCGACCCACCACGGCGAGCCAGTCCACCAGCGTCTGTGGCGCGGTGAAACCAGCTTGATAGAGTCGCAGGGCGAGGGGAACCAGTGTGAAGAGCAGCGCGCCGGCATTGCCGAGTAGAACGAGCGCCGTCCAGCCACGCAGCAGACCCGCGAGCAGCGGTGAGCCATGCCGCCCATTGCGAATGGTATGTGAGGGGGAGTAGAGACTGGCGCCGATGAGCAACGCGAGTGGGGCCGAGCCAGCGATGGTCAGCAGCAGGGTGAGCGCCCAGACCAGCGTGACACCGAGCGCGCCGACGATCAAGGCGGTGGCGTAGCCAGTCTGCCCAGTTCCCATCGCCGCTGGCAAGAGCAGAATCAGCCCCAGGATCAACCCGCCGAGCGCGAGGTTGACGCCGCCAAGCAGAAAGTCGAGCAGCGGTAGCTCCAGAACGGAGGCGCTCGCCAAGCCCATCGAGCCACGTAACTGAAACAGCCCGTGTCCCATACGCTCCGACTGTGGCGGATTGCTCACGGCGAGACGCCACGCGTTTAGCCCGTCGCGGACAAGACGCGTCCGGCGGCGCCAGAGAAACGGACGGCGGCGCGCGGGAAAGAGCGGTCCACTGGCGGCGGCGAGCTGGCTCTCGCGCTGGATCGCGATCATCTGGCGCGCCAGCATGACGGCGTTCTCGCGGTAGGGTCGCTCGGCGCCCACCTCTTCGAGCAGCTCGGCGGCGACAGCGTCCCACGAGCGGTGAGCCAGACCCAGATAGCCAAGCGCCGCCTGCATCCAGGCGCGCCTGCGCAGAGGCGGCAAGGCCGCTGGATTCGAGCATCTGCGGGATCTTGTCGAGCTCGTTCGCCAGGACGTGCAGCTCCTCGACCGCCTGCCGGGCGACGTCGGGCGGCTGGAGGTTGCGGAGTTTGCCGGTGAGCGTTATCGGGTGGCCGTCAGCGGTGGCCTGCGGCGCCTGGACGGCCGGAGCGACGGCGGTCTGACGTGGCGGAGCGGAGACGCCGCTGGCCGCGCTGATGGCGGAAATGAGCGCTGAGGCGCCAGAGAGCGGTCCGGGAGGCGGCGCGCTCGTCAATCGTGGCGTTCGTATACCGGCGCCAGACATCATGCCCGGCATGCTGCCCTGGACACCGCGCGGGTCGCGTAGGCCCGCCAGCAGGTCGCCCTCTCCTCCTTGGGGATTGCGCGGATCAGGGCGAGGCGTGCCACGCGGAGTGGCAGGAACTGGAGGATTGGGGCGTCGCGGGGGGCCAGCGGGATCATCCGGACGAAGTCGCCATCCCGACACACGCCACCTCCCTGCCGCTTATGCCTGCGCTTGCCACTGCCATCCGTACGGTCTGCATCCCATGCCCAGGCGTCTCTTTTCTCAAAGAACGCGAATGGCCACGCCATTGTAACAGGGGCGCTCCATTGGGGCAACAACGTGCGACGAGGTCCTGTAAACTGGTTGACACTCCCCAAAAGGGGATTCTCGGTTCTACGCGCGGCCAACGCCACGCCTCCCCGAAGGCTCTGCCCGAGCCTTTCGATGTTCTTCGCGGCGTTGTGGTCCCGATGCAGGCTCGTGCCGCAGTCCGGGCAGGCATGCCAGCGGACGGACAAACCCTTCGAGACGAGCACGCCGCAGCCAGAACAGGTCTGGCTAGTGTAGGCAGGCGGCACGGCTACGACTTGCTTCGACCAGCGCATGCTGCCTTGAAGGCGAGGATGCTCAAGAACTGCGACCACCCGGCATCGGCGATGCTCTTGGCGAGGTGGTGGTTCTTGACCATGTTGGCCGTCTGCAAGTCCTCATGATAGATCGTGTCGTACTGGCGCACCAGCGAAGCGCGGTCTTGTGGTGGAAGTCCTGCCGCTGGCGCTTCACCGTCTGATGCGCCTTGGCGAGCAGCTTGACCGCCTTGCGCCGGCGGTTGCTGCCCTTCTTGCGCCGCGAGACCCGCCGCTGGGCGCGTCTTCAGGCGCCGCTCGGCCTTGCGATAGCAGCGGGGGTTATGGATCATGCGTGCCATCCGCCAGCGTGGCGAAGGATTCCAGGCCCAGTCTATGCCCGTCTCCTGGCCCGTGGGCGGCAAGTGGCTGCATCGGCACCTCGGCGCAGGAGAAGCAGACATACCAGCCATCCGCTTCCCGGCTGATCGTGACCGTCTTGGGCGTGCCCTCCAGCGGGCGGGACCAGCGCACGGCAATCCGCCCGATCTTGGACAGCACCAGGAAGCCGTTATCCAGCCGTGCGCCGCCATGCTCGCCCACCTGCGGATAGGTGAAGCTGTTGTAGCGGTCGCGGCCATGAAAGCGGGGATAGCCCGGCGTCTCGCCCGACTCACGCGGCGGAAGAACGCCTGAAAGGCGCGGTCGACCCGCAGCACCACGTCCTGCAAGACCTGGCTGTGGACCTCGCCATATTCCGGCATCGCCTCCTTGATGCCGGGCAACTCGGCCTTCTGCTGGTAGTAGCTGACGGAGACGCCGCGCATCCGCCAGGCTTCGCGGCGCTCGCCCATGGCGGCATTGTAGACATGGCGGCAGAGCATCAGGGTACGCTCAAGCAGTCCGCTCCTGTTCGGGAGTGGGCTTGAGCTTGTACTTGTAGGTCTTGCGGATGCTCTGCTGTTCCATACCGCGACTATTCTGCTCTGACTGGCAGAAATCCGGCAATGCCGTCAGTACCATTCGCCGCCCTGCGGGCGGCCCGGCTTTCATCCCCATAGCTGAAGCAAGGGGGCCTCAGCCGGATTTCTGTGCTAGGACTGGCTAGGACCGGCCAGGATCAACGCGGCGCCATCTTCACAGTGCGTGTAGGATATGAAGTGTGAGGAACACGACGGCGCGACTTTGTCTGCGCGCCCGTGGGTCTCTGAGGATAGAGACAATGACTGAGATCATGAGGCGGATCGAACCGCTCGAACGCTATTCAGGGTTGCTTCTGGCGCTGTTGCTGCTGCTCGTCGCCGCGCCGCTCAACGCCATCGTCTACTCGACCGCTGGCCTCAAGGGTACCGATAGAGAGGACGCGCTGAAGACGCTGCCCGCCGTCGCCGCGCATCCTGCCGGCTTCGTCATCGCGGGGCTGGTCTTCATTCTCCTGGGCGGAGCGGTCTGGTTGTTTTCGCGCGCGATGGCGAAGCGGCTTTCCGCGCGCGCGCAGAGCCAGTTGCGCTTCGGAAACGCGCTTGGTCTGCTGGCGACAGGGCTTCTCATCCTCTACGGCCTCTACATCGGTATTCGTCTGCCGTGGATCGCGTCTGGCTTCGCACATAACCCTTCCGACGCGGTGGACGCCTACACATCTTATCTAGAGATCAGCGGCGCGCTCCTGCTGGCGGCGTATGTGGCGCTGGGCGGCTGGCTATTCTTCCTTTGCCTGGCGATGTGGCGCGAGAAGACAGTCTCGCGCTACCTCACGCTGCTGGGGATATTCTGTGCCCTCGTCCTCATCCTCGCCGTCATAGCCGATCCAATCATTGTCTTACTTGGTCAGTTCTGCGGCTTTGTTTGGGCGCTCGGCGTGGGATTCGGGCTGCTGCGACCAGCAGGTGGGCGCAAGAAGCCCGTCACTGCAAACGTGACGGAGCCAGAGGCGGAGTTATAGGCGTAGGTAATGCCTAGAGGACGCGCGATGTCTCATCCAACAGATGACCAGATAGCGGCCTACAACTATGCGATCTTCCGTGGCGAGGAGGACTTCGACGCCTTTGCCGGGCGGCCACACGCCGGCGAGCGCGCGCCAGACATCGCACTGACGGACCTGGATGGGAACGCGGTCGCGCTCTCCTCACTCTGGCGCGCCAACCATCTCGTGCTGGAGTTCGGCAGCTACACCTGACCCTACTGCTCGATGGCGTGCCCATCCATGGATGCTCTGGCGGCGGAGTTCGCTGAACGCGACTTTGAGTCGCTCTTCATCTACACGCGCGAGGCGCACCCCGGCGAGATTCTGCCACACCACACGAGCTTCGCACAGAAGCTGGCGATGGCGCAGCGCTTTCAGGAAGAGCAAGGCGTCCAGCGGCGCATTCTGGTGGACGCGCTCGACGGCGCGGGACACAAGCTGTATGGAGCGCTGCCCAACATGACCTTGATTTTGCTGCGTGGCGGGCTAATCACGTACAAGGCGGCCTGGACCGATGCGGAGGACGTGCGCATGGCGATGGAGAACGTGACGCGCATCGCAGAGTTGCGGCGGCGCGGCGGACGGCTCGCGCCTTTCTGGACGGAGCGGCTCGGCTATCGCGTCGTGGATCAGGAGGCCTTCAACGCCGGGCTAGAGCGTAACGGGCCGAAGGCGGTCGCCGAGTTCGAGGCGTTCACCCGGCGCGTCCCGCTGGATCGGCTGGAGGAATAGCTGTTGACCACTCCCCACGCCTAAAGGCGGGGGATTCCTGCTTCACTGGGGCGCGCCGTGGCGGGCATGGCCCGTCCCGGTCTTATCGCCTCTCCACAGGCGTTCACCGCCAGCCCGGCGGCAAGCACGTTCTTGGCGGCGTTCACGTCCCGATCGTGATGCGTGCCACATTCGGGACAGGTCCACCGCCGAGCGGCTAACGGAAGCGAGTTGAGTACATGCCCACAAATAGAGCACCGCTTTGTGCTGGGATACCACTTGTCGATCTTGATCAGGGTACGCCCATACCAAGCCGCTTTGTACTCCAACTGCCGGATCAACTCGCTCCAACTCGCATCCGAGATCGCCCGCGCCAGCCGACGGTTGCGAACCAGCTGCCTGACCGCCAACGTCTCCACGCACACCGTTTGGTTTTCACGGATAAGGCGTGTAGAGAGCTTGTGCAGACCATCAAGCCGTTGGTCAGCAATCTTGGCGTGCGCACGCGCTACCTTTTGGCGTGCCTCCTCGCGGTTCTTCGATCCCTTTTCTTTGCGCGCCAACGCCTTCTGCGCCGTCTTCAAGCGGCTGCGGCTGTGGGCGAAATGCTTGGGGTTGGTGATCTTCTCACCTGACGAGAGCGTCACCAGCGCAGAAACGCCCATGTCCAACCCGATTGTGGCGCCGGTGGACGGCAGCGTCGTAACTTCCTCCTCTACCAGGAACGAGACGAAGTAACGGCCTGCTTGGTCCCGTGTGATGGTGACCGTTGTTGGCGCGCCAGTGAAGGCTCGCGACCACCGGACGTCAAGCGGCGCGTCCATCTTGGCAAGGGTCAGGCTGCGCTTCTCCGCGTCCCAGCGGAACGCTGATGTCGTGTATTCCGCCGCCTGTCGCCCACGCCTTTTCTTGAAGGTCGGGTACTTGGCACGCCCTTCGAAGAAGTTGCGGAAGGCGCGGTCGAGGTGACGCAATGCCTGCTGGGGAGGGACGCTGGAGACCTCGTTGAGCCAGGCAGTCGCTGGCTCGCGCTTGAGGGCGGTGAGCGCTGCCGAGGTATCGGCGTAGCTGACGCGCTCCTGCCGTTGGTAATAGGCATCAGTCCGCGTACGCAGCGCCCAGTTGTAGACAAAACGTGCAGAGCCAAACGTTCGCGCCAAGACGGCTACTTGTTCTGGCGTCGGGTAGAATCGATAGCGGTAGGCGCGTTTCTGTAGCATGCTCACAGTATATCACGTAATATGTAAGCACTCGAGGTCCATAGTTCAGAAAGGGAGAATCGGCGCTTCCTCCCCATGGCTCAAGCCTGGGGGTCTCTGCGCCGCACACTTTGATGAACGACAAGGAGAAAGCCGCCTTGATCGTGCGTGTCTTACACGGGCCGGGACAGGTCTCGCGTATCTTCTCCGTGCTGACGGATGAGCGGTTGCGCGCGCCGCTCGCTCCGGGTGAGTGGTCGCCAGCAGAAGTTCTGGCGCACCTGCGCGCGGCGGACGACATCCAGTCAATACGGGCCTATATGATTCTCGCGCGCGACGAACCGCCGCTGCCCGCCTTCGACGAGCGCATCTGGGCGGAGGTGGCGGGCTATCTGACACTGCATCCACGCGCCTCGCTCGACCTCTATTTCCGGCGGCGAGTCGAGTTGGCGCACATGCTGCGCGGTGTGGCCCCAGCGGACTTCGACCGCGCGGGAATACACGAGACGCTGGGCCAGATCACGCTCCAGGCGGTGCTGGAAAATCTGACGGGCCATGAGGAAGAGCACGTCGCCCAGTTAGAGGCGATGGATGCTGGCGGTTGAAACAGCGTCTTGGGGCCAGTCGGCCACAACACTTGCCTGTGTAGGTTTCATACGCGCGCATCATTATCTCTAGTGGCGCGACATGTCGCGCCCACTCTGCTACGCCTAGCGTCAGCGTTTATGCGAGTCGATGAACCTCGATCTCATGCGCGTAGGAGCCTTCCTGCTCGCCTGACCAATAGAGCCGCTTGAGCGACTCGCCGGCGGCGAAGAGCAGGTGCTGCTCGGTAGTCTCGCGCGCCTCATCGTAGGTCGCGGAGCCAGCGTGCGTGCGGGTCGTCGTGAACCAGGCGCGCATCGGCGAGGTCTCGCTGGGACGGACGAGATGGCAGCGCATGCGCATCGCGTTCTCCTCATCGGGCGAGAAGATGCGCAGGCTCGGCAGCCCGCCGATCAGGTCGAGGCGGTAGAAGACGCCGTAGTGTTCGCGGGATGTCTGGAAAAGGGTCATCTCGGCGATCGCCTGTGTATCGGGCGCAGAGGTCGCCGCATCGGGACGCGCGACCGCCGTCGGGCGCGACGCGTCGAAGGCATTGTCGTCCAGCATAGCGTCTTCGGCGTCTGAGACTTCCATCACAACGCCCAGGCGCCCAAAGATCTCGGCAAGCTGTTCATCCAGATTCATGGCGTTTTCCTCCCCTGCATCTATGGAAACGGATAGGCCGGTTGCGCCGCTACGGGTGAGGGCTTCGCTCCCATCAAATTGTTCTTTTCCTGGCGGATTTGTCCGGAAATGTCTGTATTTGTCCGTATCCCCGCAGGACTCACTATAGGACCACCTGCGACGCCGGTTGACAGGTCTTGTTGAGCGCTCGTATAGTGCCAGGCAGGCGTTCCCCAGGCGACCCAGCGCCGAAGCGCCACAAGAATCCCCAATCTCGTTGCTGTTCTCGCGCCGCAGCCTCCTGCCCGCGCAAGTTTTCTTGCGTCCGCGGGGTCCTGTGGCGGCGACCTGGCTCTATGCGCTGTGGGCGCGCCAAATGCCTGGAGGGATCGCGTATGCCGACCGAGCAGACCCTACTCATCGCCGTCGCGGCGCTCGCTGGAATCACGCTCCTGCTATTGGGTGTTCTCATTGGCGGGCGCGGAAAACGCAAACAGATTGCAGGCGACGCGTCGGTGAGTCTGCCAGCGGGGGCCGAGGCGCTCGCTCCGGCGTTCGCCGAGCTACGCGGCCAACTAGGCGAGGCGCAGCGTGCGCTGGCCGAGGTGCGCCAGCAGTTCGCCGCCGAGGAGGGACGCCGTCCGCTGGAGGAGCAGCGCGCCCAGGGATCGTATGAACTCTTGCAGCGCCTCTCGGCGACATTGCTTGGCTCGGCGCGGGCAGGCGCGGCGGGTGAGCGTATCGTCGGCGAGGCGCTGGCCGCGCTGCCACCGCAGTGGTTGATCACCGACCATAAGGTGGGCAGCAAAGTCGTCGAGTACGCAATCAAGCTGCCGGACGGGCTGATCCTGCCAATTGACAGCAAGGTCGTCGCGCAGTCAGACCTGGATGAGCTTGACCGCATCGACGATCCGCGTAAGCGCGAGACAAAAGAGAAGCAGATTCGCGGCGACGTCTTCCGGCGGGTCGCCGAGGTGCGCCAGTATGTGGACGGGCGCACGCCTGGGTTCGCCGTCGCCGCCGTCTCGGACGCCGCATACCGGCTCTGTGGCAGCATCCTGCCAGCGGCGTACAAGGATTACCAGGCGCTGGTGGTACCGTATAGCCTGCTTGCGCCCTTCGTGCTGATGATCTACGAGCAGCACCGGCGCAGCGGCGTGGACCTGAACGCGGCGCAGCAGGCGCAGGCGCTGGCCGACGCCGAGACACACCTCAAGCGCGCGACCGACGAGTTGAACGGGCGTATGAGCGGCGCGCTCACGCAGTTCCGCAACGGCTACGAGGAACTGAACCAGGAGTTGGCGCGCGCAGGCCGCGCGTTGGAGTCCGTCCGTGGCGCGGTAGAGGCTGGCGGGAATAGTGGAGCGAAGATTGGCGCTGCGAACGGTAACGGCGCACATGCTGGCGCAAAGAACGGCCGGAACTAGCGCAGCCAGCCTTCGGTGTCGCCCTTGCCACTGGCAGGCTTCGAGTCAAGCGGCTTAAAGCTGTCCGCCGCTTCTTTCTCGGAGATGGGGCGTTGCGTCCCTGGGATGGGCTTGGGGCGTGGCGCGACACCGATCATCGGCAGGAAGCGCGCGGCGTACTCGTGCGGGCTGGCGATGAACTCGACGAAGGCGTGCGCGCGACTGGTGATCGCTGGCCACGCGCCGCGCTCGACGAGCGCGGGCGGAACAAGCAGATCACCCAGCGCGAAGGTGCGCACCGGCAGTTCCAGGTACTCGACGAAGTTCTCCGCCGTGACGCCGCCGGAGACCTGCAGGCTGAGATGCGTGATCTGGCGGAAGAGCGCGCGTACATAGTCCGGGCCGCCAATACCAAACGCCTCGGCGGGGAAGATCTTGACCATCTCGGCCCCAGCGCGTTGCGCGGCCATGATCTCGCTGGGAGTAAGCGCGCCCGGAACGCAGGCGACATTCGCCTCACGGCACGCGTGCAGCAGTTCCATATTGAGGATGGGTGAGGCGATGTAGCGCGCGCCAAAGGCGATGGCCTCGCGCGCCTGCTGCGTGTCCACGACGGAGCCTGCGCCGACCAGCACATCCTGTCGCTGGCGCAGATGTCCCAGGATCTCCTGCGCGCCGGGGATCGCCAGCGAGACCTCGATGGTCTGCACGCCCGCCTCGGCCAGCGCGTCCACGACGCCGAGCGCCTGAATCGCGGTCTCCGTGCGCACCTCGGCCACGAGCCGCTTGCGCCCCATTACCGACACGATCTCGCGTGGAATCATCGCGGCGCCTCCCCGTCAATCACTTGCTTTCCCACGAGCCGCACTGATATCGTGCCCTATCATAGCACGCTACACGAGTGGGTGACGGAAGGATGACGCACACACGCCTCGTTAGCTTCTCCCAGGGCCTTTCATCGGGAACTGTGGTGGCCCATAACGTTCGATGGCTGTCGACGCGTTTAGATCTCGTGTACCTACCGCAATAGGCGCAGCCATGCCGGTTCCAGACACACTATTCAAGTAACGCGCAGCAAGGGGAGGATTAGATGATACGCTCCACTTCATCCCATCCCAGTGCGCGATCAGTGGGGCGCCTGCTCCCATGGTAATGTCGCCAACTACCCAGACATTGGTCGCAGTTACCGCCGCCACACCGAAGAGTACGCCACAAGTCGTCTGCACACAGAAGTTCTGATGGGGAAAGCTGTCCATGCAGTCCCATCCCAGTGTTCAATGAGCGGGTCCTCAAACACAGTGACATCGTCAAAGAAGTAGCCGACAGCCCAGATATCATTCGCCGCTCGTGCGCTGACGGCAAACAGTTCATTTCTCCTGGTACTTAGATTCGGACTGGCGACAACGCTCCATTGCACGCCATCCCAATGCTCGACCAAGGACTTCACCTGACAACTCGGCAAACAGGGATTGTAGAGGCCAACCGCCCACACATCAGTGCTTGAGACCGCCGTCACGCCATTCAGGTAGGCAGGCGTCCCATTGAGGGACGTCGCGCCAGGAACAATCGACCATGTCTGGCCGTCCCAGTGCTCAACCACATCCTGGTGGGGACATTGCTGAATGGATGCGTATCCTGGTCCCACCGCCCAGACATCGTTCGCGGAGACAATAGCGACTTATCGAAGATAATCCTGGACGATATTGGCGAGATTTGGGCTGGGCACAATGGCCCACGCTTGGCCATTCCAGTGTTCGATGAGGGTGCTGTACGCACTGGCATTGCCAACGACGTTGACTTGTCCACCCACCGCCCAGGCGTCGGTCGACGTGCGTACCGCAACACCGAAGAGCTCGTTGCCGACGCTCCCGCTATTGGGGCTGGTCACGACATTCCAGTCGTAGGTCATACAGCCAGTGGCGGGACAGGCAATTCCGGGGCGAGCAGGCAGGGCGCGAGGCTTCGGCGCTGGCCCGGCGGCGCGCACGCCAGCCGCAACACCGGCGGCAGTAAGAGCCCCCAGCAATCCGGCGACAGCCATTGATCTGATCCCGCGCATCTTAATACCCCTCCACCGAATCACCCAACACTCAGAACGCATGCTATCTTGCCGCACTCTAGAGCGTGTTATGAACTCGCCTTGGATGGCCTATTATCGCGTGGATGTGGGCGAAAACACAGCAGTTTTGGCCTCCATCTTGCCCTCTTCCCACCATTGCAGCGCGATTCTACGGCCCTCGTGACAGGTTCATAACACGCTCTAATACTACAGTCGCAGTTACATGATAAGATGGGGAAGTGCGTTGGAGGATCACCGCACATCATGAGACAAGGAAGCGCTCCCCATGGTCCAGCCCAGGAATCCCCTCGGAAGTAAGAAGTCGGCGCTCGCGCACCAGACCAAGCCCGTGGCGCCGTTTCCCGCGGAAGCGGATGTGCGGGTGTGGGCAGCGGAACTCGACGAGGTCGCCGTGACGCTCGCCCCGCGCTTCGAGCGCGCCGAACCGCGCCAGCGGGCGCTGCGCTACCTCACGGGACTGCTGAGCGCCGCCGAGCGCAAGAATAGCTGGCAGTTGGCGGAGTTGGCCGGGGAGGCGACGCCGGACGGCATGCAGCGCCTGCTCAGCACCGCGCACTGGGACGCGGACGCGGTGCGTGACGATCTCGTGGCCTACGTCTTGGCGCACTTGGCCGATCCAAACGCCGTGCTGGTCCTCGATGAGACGGGCTTTGTGAAGAAAGGGACGAAGTCGGTGGGCGTGGCGCCGCAGTACTGCGGAACAGTTGGCAAGATCGCCAACTGTCAGATCGGCGTCTTCCTGGCCTACGCGACCCCTGCCGGTCCCGTGCTCCTCGACCGGGAGCTGTACCTGCACAAGGCCTGGGCCACCGATCCCGCGCGTCGCGCCGAGGCGGGGGCGCCAGCGGAGGCCCGCTGCGTTCCCAAGCCCACGCTGGGCAAGCAGCTGCTCGAGCGAGCGTTCGCCGCTGGGGTCACGGCCCGGTGGGTGACGGCCGACAGCATCTACGGCGGCGGCTATAAGCTGCGCCACTACCTCGAAGAACGTGAGCAGCCCTTTGTGCTGGCGGTACAAAGCACCCAGCGCGTCGGGCTCTCCACTTCTGCCGCGCAGGTGGTCGCGTCTCGCCCGGCCGACGCGTGGCAGCGGCTCTCGGCGGGCGAGGGCAGCCAGGGCCCACGCTGGTATGACTGGGTATGGATACCGATGTCGTGGCGCTTCCATCCCGAGGGGATGGCGCATTGGCTCCTGGCGCGTCGCAGCGTGACCAAGCCTGACGAGATCGCCTACTATTTCGTCTTTGGCCCCGCCCACAGCATCCTGGAGCAGGTCGTTCGGATCGCTGGCACCCGCTGGCAGGTCGAGCAGGCCTTCGAACTGGCCAAGGGCGAGGTGGGGCTCGACGAGTATGAGGTGCGCACCTGGACGGGATGGTATCGTCACATCACGTTGGCGATGTTCGCCCTCGCCTATCTGACGGTCGTCCGCCTGCATGCGCAGCAAGCCCAGAAAAGGGGGGCCTCGCACAGGAAGAGAGCGGCTTCGTGAGCGCGGCAGTAGAGCTGCTCCCCCTCACTGTGCCCGAAGTGCGCCGCCTGCTCTTCGCGCTGCTGTGGCAGCACCCACCTGCCCCCACGCACATTCTGCAGTGGTCCACCTGGCGTCGACGACATCAGGCCCGCGCCAAACTGGCTCACATCAAACGCCGGCAGCGGAGAGCGTAACTGCGACTGTAGTACTAGAAGTCTGGCCGGAAAGTGGCCTACCGCGTGACCCCGTCACGGGCTAGGATACGGGGGCGGGGTGGGCGCGCAGCAGCAGGAGCAGCTAGAGCAGCAGCAGGGTGAAGCGCTCCCGCCCACAGAGGAGGGGAGCATGCTCGGCCGACGGAGTGCCCAAGGCAGCGATTGCGAGGTGGACGCGCGGTACGTCGACTTGGTGGGACGGGATACGTTCTACGGCTGGCTGGCTGGCCAGCGCGACGACCTGTTTGCTGACGAGCGATTCTCCGACTTCTATCGCGCGGGCTGGGGCCGGCCGAGCGTGCCGCCGAGCCTGCTCGCCACGGCCCTGGTGCTGCAAGCCTATGAGGGCGTCTCGGACGAGGAGGCGACGGCGCGGGCGACCTACGATCTGCGCTGGAAGGTGGCGTTGGGCATTGGACTGGACGCCAAGCCGTTCGCCAAGAGCACCCTGCAAGAGTTTCGCGCGCACCTGATCCTCCATGAGCAACAGCGCCTGCTCTTTCAGCAGAGCCTCGACCTCGCCAAGCGACAGGGCACGCTCGGGCCGCAGCGACGACTCCGCCTGGCGCTGGACACCACGCCGATCTTGGGCCGGGGCGCCGTCAAAGACACCTACAATCTGGTGGCGGATGGGATCGTCGCGGTGCTGCGCGTGCTCGCCGCCCAGGCGGGCGTGCGCCGTGGCGACCATGGCGGCTTCGTCGCCTGGGCCAGCGCCGCGGGCTACGCGCGCTACGTCGCTGAGGCGAGCGTGAAAGGGGGCGCGGCCATTGACTGGGACGACTTGGGGGCCCGCGCGCGGTTCCTGGGTGAGCTGGTAGCCGACGCTGACCGGCTGCTGGAGCGGGCGCGGCTGGCGCGTGGCAAGTTGCCCGCTGGCAGTCCACCGGAGGCTGCGCTGCTCGAAGCCGCTGGTCTGTTGAGCCGTGTGCTCTGCCAGGACGTCGAGCGCCGCGCGAGCGGTCCTGTGCTGCTGGAAGGGACCGCGCCGGATCGGCTGGTGTCCCTGCATGATCCACAGATGCGCCACGGGCGCAAGAGTGCCTCCAAGCGCTTCGATGGGCACAAAGCCGCGATCGCCGTGGAGACCGAGGAGCAACTGATCACAGCGGTCGCGGTGCTGGCGGGCAATGCGCCTGACGCTACCGGCGCGCTCGTGCTGGTGGAACAGAGCGAAGTCGCGACCGGCTCCGACGTGGCGGAGACCTACGCGGATTGCGCCTACGGCGACGGACCGACGCGGCAGGCGTTTGCCGACGCTGGTCGGACGCTCTATGCCAAAGCGCCGGTGCTGCCCAACCTGCCCAACCACGGCGGCTTTCCCAAGACCGCCTTCCAAATCGATCTGGACGCGGCCACGGGGCCGACCTGTACCTGCCCCGCCGGCGGGGCCACGGCCAGGCTGGCGCCGTGTGGCAAGGGGCGCCAGGTCTTCATCTTCCCGGTGGCTGTCTGCGCCGCCTGCCCCTTGCGCGCGCAGTGCCTGACGGAGCCCAACAGTCGCACGACTCGCCGGACGGGGCGCACCGTCCTCCTCCATCCCCAGGAACGGCTGCTCCAGGCGGCGCGTGCCTTCCAGCGGAGCCCCGCCTTCGGGGAAGTCCGTCGCCGGCGACAAGCCGCCGAACACCGCCTGGCCCGCCTGGTGCAGCTCGGTCTGCGCCAAGCGCGCTTCGTTGGCCGAGCCAAGACGCTCTTGCAACTGGCCATGGCCGCTACGGTCGCCAACCTCACGCTGCTGGCCGGCCAAGGTCTGGCCCACCCACCGAGCTGGGGCATCTTTTTCGGTTCGGCCACCTCGGCGGTCGTGTTCACGGCCGCAGTCTGGCTCCTTTTACTGGCACACGCTCTTACCGACCGCGGCGCTTGGTCGCGCTAGCGGCGCTACGTGGCCTGCTAGCGTCACTCATGACCACGTCCAGCCACTTTCCGGCCAGACTTCTAGCATTGGTTCCGCAACGGGTCAAGCGGAGTCCGCATAAGAGGAAACCGGCGCTCCAGAAGGCTATTGATCTGGAGTCGCCGGTCTGAATAAGGAAATAGGTGCGCGACTACGCCGCCGCGCTGCGCCCGCGGAACCACATGAAGACGCCGACGACAAGCACCACGGCGCCAGCGATGGCGAGGTAGAGACTCAGGTGCAGGATGCTGTTGCCGAGAATCAAGGTGTAATGCTGCACGACTCCGAGGATGATCAGGAGAACGCCGATAATGGTGAGGATCAGGCCCATGACATCGTTCCCTTCCGACTTTAGGGTACGTCCACCGCGCGCCGTTGCGCACGACCAGCGTACCATGGCAGTCAACCATTGCGGCGTCATCCAAACAATCTAAGCGCTGCTTGACCCGCGCATGATAGCGGACCTATACTCGGCAGGCGCGCCATGCGCCAGACGGGTTGAGCAGTATTGAGGAGCAGGCTGTGGGGACGTTTTCGATTGTCGTACTGCCGGGAGATGGCGTTGGGCCGGAGGTCATCGCCGAGGCGTTGCGGGCCTTACGCGCTGTGGAGGCGCGCTACGGGCATAGCTTCCAGATGCAGGAGGCGCTAATCGGCCAGGAAGCCATCGCTCGTGAGGGCGCAGGCATCAGCGACGCGACAGTGGCGCGCTGCCGTGAAAGCGACGCGATCCTCTTTGGCGCGGTTGGCGGCGCGGGCGTCGGGCGGCCAGACGATCCACAGCAGCCAGAATACGGCCTCTATCGCCTGCGCAAAGAGCTGGAACTTTTCGCCAATGTGCGTCCGGTCAAGACAATTCCAGCGCTGGCGCAAGGCGCGACGCTCAAGCGCGAGACGCTGCGTGGCGTGGATATGATCGTCGTCCGCGAGCTGACCGGCGGCCTCTACTACGGGCGACCCAGCGAGATCCGCGAATCATCCTCCGGCGCGTCGGCGATTGACACGCTCACCTACACCGAGGCGGAGATCGAGCGCGCCCTGCGCTTCGGCTTCGAACTGGCGCGTGGGCGGCGCAAACGGCTCACCTCGGTAGACAAGGCGAACGTGCTGGCCTCATCGCGGCTCTGGCGGCGTGTGGTGGATCGCCTCGCGCCGGAGTATCCCGATATCGAGGTCGAGCAGATCTTCGTCGACGCCTGCGCGATGGCGCTGATCCGCCGTCCCAGTTCGTTTGATGTGATCGTGACGGAGAACATGTTCGGCGACATCCTCACCGACGAGGCCTCGATGCTGGCTGGGTCGCTGGGAATGCTGCCCTCGGCGAGCCTGGGGACGAAGCGCACGAAGCATGGCCAGTTCGGCCTCTATGAGCCGATCCACGGTACGGCGACCCACCACGCAGGGAAGAACACCGCCAACCCCCTGGCGACGATCCTGAGCGCGGCGCTGCTCCTACGCTACTCGCTCGGCCTCAAGCGCGAGGCGACCGCGGTCGAGCGCGCGGTGCAGCGGGCCGTCACGGCGGGTTATCGCACGAAGGACATAGCCGGCAAGGGGAAGCCCAGCACGACGAGCGAGGTCGGCGAGGCGGTCGCCAACTTCATCCTGGGATGAGGCGGGGCATGATAAGATGGTGGCGAACAGCCCTACAGTGGTAGCAGACCATCGGTAAGGGCAGGTAGCGCGGTGATCTGGTCTTGGTCCGCTCCAGCCTCTCCCACCCGGGAAAGCCCGCGTAGCGGAAGCAGATGCGCAGATAATTCACGAATGTCGTGCGATGCCACTCAGTCAGCAGGCGCGCATCCGCCGCTGGATTCGGCACGGCGATGTCGTATCCGCCGCAGCCGCTGATGTCGTACTTGAGCATTCGTCTGGAGCAATACAGACCAGCCAGCAATCACGTGGCAGGCGTAATAGGCGCGGCGATCGCATAAGTCTTCTTCATCCTCGCCAGGTAAATCCCATTCTTCCTCAGTCAGCCCGCCGTAATGTTCTTCCCAGGATTCCGCGTCGTTCAACATCTCCGCATCTGCTGGGTAGAGGTATAGCGCGTCCAGCCCATCTGGCTTGCTTCGCCATCTGTCCACGCCTCCGGCGGCGTCCCGACGAAGTTGACCGAGCCGACGACCTCATAAGAAGCGCGCAGCGAGAGCGGCAGGATACGCCCATGCCGCTCGAACTCCGCGATAATCTCATGAACATCCTGCGCTGGAGGCGTGAAGACCGGAGGGTGGGCATGCGGCTCATCCGGCGACAGCCAGGAGTGGCCGAACTGGTAGCCAAACGACTCCAGGCGTGGTATCAGGAGTTCGATGTTGTATCTGACCCTGCGCATCGTCTCGCAGGCGACTGCCCAGATGTCGGAGTAGAGTCGCTCCTCGCGCACAACGGCGCCAAGCGCTACGAGTTCCGCCCAGACCTGCTCATGCTCGCCATCAGGTAGCGTCCAGGTAGGACGTCATCGCCTATCCCATCTTGGCGCTGGGTGAGGGACCGAGGGCCTGGAGTTTGCGCTGGAGGTCTTCACGCTCGCGGGTGAGTTGCTCCAGCCGCTCACGCTCACGCGCGCCCTTCGGCTCGGCCATCCCCTCCAGCGTCTCCTCGACACGCGCCAGCCGTTGCGCCAACAGCGAATGATGTAATTCCCAGCGCAGAATGCCGCGCTCACGTCCCATGTTCATGGTCTGCCCCCTGCGAAAGCTAGCGGGCGCGCGTCTGGACCAGCCGGTTGATAATGGCGAGCAACTCCTGGTCCTGGTACGGCTTGATGATGTACTCGTTGGCGCCAAGCTGCATCGCACGCTGGCGATGCTTGCTGGCCGCGCGTGAGGTCAGCGCGATCAGCGGAAGATCACGGTACTGCTCCTGCGCGCGAATCGAGGCCATCAACTCATAGCCGTCCATACGCGGCATCTCGATATCCAGCAGCACCGCCGCCGGACGCTCCCGCGCGATCTGTTCCAGCGCTTCGACGCCGTCGCGCGACGTCACGACCTCCCAGCCATTCGCCTTCAGCATGTTGCTGACGACGCGTCGCACGCTGGGGCTATCGTCCACCACCAGCAGATACGGGCCACTGGGCTGATACTGCGCGCCCAGGCGCGGCATAGGGCCAGACGCGGAGCGGCCAAAGTCTATCGCGCGCATTGGGCCAGTGGATTGTGGCGGCGGTGGCGCGCCTGGCAGCGGACCGAACGACGCCCTCGGCGCCTCGGCGCGGCCCGGCAGACGCGTGCCTGGCTCCGGCGCGCGAATCTGGCTATGTGGCTCGCGAGCGAGCAACTCGTTCAACTCCAGGATGACGACGACCTGGCCATTGCCCAACGCCGCCGCACCCGCCACGCCCGCCACATCGCGCAGGTGCGGCCCCAGCGGCTTACGCACGAGTTCCTGCTGACTGACGATGGTATCCACCATCAACGCGATATACCGCCCACCCGCGTTGACCAGCAGCACCGGCGTGCGGTCGTCCATCGGCGCCGGCTTGCCGTCCAGATACGCGGCGAGATGGGTCAGCGCATAGCGCGCCCCCTGCGCTTGCAGCGCCTGGATGTCGCCGGGCGCGCGCTGGTAGTAATCCAGCCGCCCGATCTCCTCGACCACCGCCATGGGAATGGCGACCATCTGTGGGCCCGCGCGCACGAGCACGGCGCGCGCGATTTGCAGCGTCAGCGGGAACTTCATCGTGAAGACGCTGCCCTGGCCCGGCTGCGAGTCCACCTCGATCATGCCACGCAACTGCGTCACGATCTCGCGCACCACGTCCAGGCCAACGCCACGTCCGCTCTGTTGTGTCACCTTCTCGGCGGTCGAGACGCCTGTCTGGAAGAGCAGATTGATCGCCTCGCGCTCGCTGAGTTGCGTCGAGGAGTCAACCCAGCCACGCTGGATCGCGACGGAGCGAATGTGGTTGGGGTCAATGCCCGCGCCGTCGTCGCGCACGGAGATCGCGACCTGATTGCCCTCATACGTGGCGGAGAGGATGATCTTGCCCGCACGTGGCTTCCCCGCTTTCTCGCGCGCGCGCGGATTCTCGACGCCATGACTGACGGCGTTGCGTACGAGATGGAGCAGCGGCGTCTCCACTTCCTCGATGACCTTGCGGTCCACCTCGGTGTCGGCGCCCTCGACGTAGAACTCGATCTCCTTGCCCTCCGCCAGCGCGGTCCCACGCGCCGCTCGATACAGGCGCGGAACTAGCGACTCCAGCGGCACGAGGCGCGCCTTGAGCAGGCGATCCTGGAACTCCGAGCTGAGCCGGTTCTCGCGCGCGACGGTGCTGTGCATATCGCGCGCGAGCGTCTCCATCTCGTGGCTGAGAGTGCCGACATCGGCGACACTCTCGCTCAGGATGCGCGTAAGGCGGTGGAACTCGGTATAGCGGTCGATCTCCAGATCGTCGAAGTCGCTGGTGTGTGTGGAGTCGCTGCGGTTGGCGAACGGGAGGCTGGCCGCGCCGCGCGGAAAAAGGTCAGGCAAGTTATTGTTCGTGCGCCCGCTGGAAAGCGTGGTCGCCTCGAAGCGCGTCTCCAGTTGCCCGCCGACCTCACGCAGACGGTTACTCGCCTGCACGGCGTCGGCGATCAAGGCGTTGAGACGGCCCATGCGCTCCTCGACGACAGAGCGACTGACGAGGATATCGCCAAACAGGTTCACCAGGTCGTCCAGCTTACTCAACTGCAAACGCACATTCAGGTCCGGCCCCTCGTTGACCTCAGGATGATCGGTCAGCGCCGTCTCGACGCGGGTCGGCGCCTGCGGAATCGACAGGTTTGCGCCGCTGGCGGGGCTGGCGTCGATCGCGCCATTGAGCGCTCTCTCCTGAGAAATCGAACTGGCGCCGATGAGACTGGCGTAACGCCCGTTCAGCGAGCGCAGCAGCGCCTGCTGTTCCTCTGGCGTGTTGGCGCGCCGGGAGATGAGTTGGTCCAGCGCGTCGGCGGTATCGAGGATCAGCCGCATGATCGCCGCGTCAAAGGCGATGCGCCCGTCCGCCAGTTGCTCCAGCAGATCCTCAGAGTCGTGCGAGATGGTCTGGATCGCGGTAAATCCCATCATGCCAGCCGCACCCTTGAGCGTGTGGGTCGCGCGGCGAATCGCGTTGATCGCCTCTAGGTCGCCGGGCGAACGCTCCAGCGCACGAATGCCATCCGTGATGGTGGAAAGATGCTCCTGCGCCTCGTCACGGAAGACCTCTAGCGCCTCCGATGATTGCTCGCTGCTCGCCTGCACCTGCCGCGGGCCTTGCTCGCGCGGCGTGTGTACGGTCGGCAGCGTCTGCGAGATCGGCCCTGAGCCTCCTCCTGGACCCATCTCACTCAAGAACTGGCGGCGCACCTGAATCTCGATCTCGTGGCGCAGCCGCTGCTCTTCTTCGCGCCGCACCACGGCGGCGATCTCGTCGCGCACGCTATCTTCCAGCGAACGCCGCAGCTCCTCGCGCACGGAGCGTTCGAGTTCGGCGCGCGCGCCAGGTGAGAGAGCCTCCGCGCTGTTGGCGGGCGCTGGCTGCCAGGCGAACTGCGCGACAGTCGCGCTGAAGCCGTTCTGCGCACCGCCCGTGACCTGGGTCATCGCGCCGCTAAAGCGTGAGGCGGCTTCGACGGCGCTCTGCAGCTCGCCAAGCGTCTCATCCATCTGCTCCTGCGAGACGGTGAGTGTGCGGCTGGAGTCGTACAGTAGCGCCACGAGATTCTTCAAGCGCATGGCGATGACCCAGACGACCGAGAGGGGCAGATAACGGCGCGCGGAGTCCGCGCTCTGCTCCAGATTCAGCCCCATCTGCTTCCCAACCCATGCCTCCAGCCGCGCCAGCGCCGAATCCGACCCGTCTAGGAAGGTGCGTAGCTCGGCGCGCTCGCCCTCCATCTTCTGCGCGGCGTCGCGCAGGCGCGAGACGACCTCACGCAGCGCTCCCACCTGCCGCCGGATCACATCGGACTCCGCGCGCAGGTCGTCCAGAGGAGACTGGAGCGCGCCCTCATTCACCTGCGTCGGCAAGCCCGCCGACTCCATCCCGGGGCCAGAGGAGACCATCGGCGCGCTATGGGTTTCCATGTCCGCGCGAGACGACGCCCATGGATCTGGCCGCACGCCTGAACGCGCATGGGGATCGCTGGCTGCGGGCGCGTACACGCCGCTGCTGGCGAAGCCATTGGATAGCCCGTTGGATGGCGTCTGAGATGCGCCACGCCAGGCCACGCGGTCGGAGTCATCCTCGGCAACGAGGCTGGCGTCGTCGGAGCCTGTCTTGATGAGCGCAACAAGCCGCCCCAGGCGGCTGTGGGAACGACGCAGCAACGCGATGGTTGGCGCGTCGAGCGGCGCGCCGCCATGCAGCGCGGCGTAGAGCGTCTCTTCCATGCCCTGCGCGATGCGCGCCAGTCCCGTAAAGCCCATCATGCCCGCCGAACCGGTGATGGTATGGGCGTGCCGGTACGCCTCTTCGAGGCTCTCGCGATCCTGCGGCGCCTGTTGCAGCCGGTCCAGCCGCGCCTGGATGCTCGGCAGGTAGGCGCCAACCTCATCCAGAAAGCTCTGGAAGATCGCCGATCTATCGAACGAGTTTGACATTAGTGTCCGCACCCATCATTCTGTATCGCCGCGTGTTATCAGGCGTCATCTCGCATCTTATCTGGCATGGCGTCTAATAGCGTCCATCGAACTGATCAGGCGAGTAGGGAGCCTCGCCTGGCGCTGGCCAGGGAGCGTCCACCCCACCCGCGGATGGATAGACGCCCTGCCCATTCGTTGGATCAGCCTGCGCGCCATAGCCATTATATCCGCCATCATACGTTCCACCGTATGCGTCATAGCCGAGATTTCCAGACTGGCCAGCGCCGCCGAACCCGCCGGAGGGGATTCCGGCGCCAATCAGCGCGTCGGCGGGAACCTCCCAGCGCGCGCCACTCGCTCCCGATCCCAACTGAGCAGGAACAGCGAACTGCCCATCAGCCTGCGCTGGCAGACCGGCCTGCTCGGCGATGCGCTCTGGCAGGCGGAACGTGGCCACCGAGGCGCGTAATTGCTCGGCGAGGTCTGCGAGATAGCTCACGCTCTGGGAGGCGTCCTGCGTCGCCGCGTTGGTCTGGCGCGCGATCTCGGCGATCTGGCTCATCGAGTAGGCGACCTCTGCGGCGGTACGCCGGCGCTCGCTGGCGGCAGAGCCAATGTCCTCGACGATCCGCGATTGGCGCTCGACCGAGCCATAGATGCTTTGCAGGGCCTTGCCGGCTTCGTCGGCCAGATTCGACCCGCGCACGACTTCCTTCGTGCTCTCTTCCATCGCCACGACGGCGTCGTACGTGTCGCCCTGGATGCCCTTCACCAGCCCGGTGATTTGCTTCGTCGCCTCCGTCACGCGCTCGGCGAGCGCGCGAATGTCGTCCGCGACCTGCGTGAAGCCTCGTCCATGCTCGCCGCCCATCGCCGATTGAATCGCCGCGTTGAGCGCGAGCAGGTTCGTCTGGTCGGCGATATCTTCGATCAGGCGCACGATCTCGCCGACCTCCTGCGAGCGCTCGCCTAGCCGCTTGATCTTCTTCGCCGTCTCCTGCACGTTGTCACGGATGTGATCCATGCCTTCGATGCTCTGGTCCACCGCCTGCTTACCCGACTGCGCGGCGCGTAACGCCTCGCGCGCGGCTTCCACAGCTTCGAGCGCGTTGTTGGCCGAAAGTTGCACAAAATCGGCGAGGCGCGCCACCGCATCTGAGGTCTGGTTGATCTGCAGCGCCTGCGTATCGGTGGCGCTGGCGACCTCCGCCGAGCGATCCAGCAGCCGGCGGGTGCCGTTGGTCACCTGGAGCGCGGTGGCCTGCACGCGTCCCACTACCTTCGCCAGTTCCTCGATCATGTAGTTAAAGGAATCGGCGAGCACACCCAGCGTATCAGGCGTCACCTCCGCCTGCACACGCAAGTCGCCATCACCCACTGCGCTGACCTCGGTAAGCAGCTTCTCGATCTGCTGTTGCAGCACCATCGCCTCAGGTGATTGTGCAGTGGCCCCTCGCCCAAAGGTAGGGAGCGGCGCTCCATCGAGCATCGCGTTCACCGAGGCGCCAAGGATCGCCAGTTCGTCATTGCCGACGAGTGGCGCGCGCGCCAGACGATCGCCGGAGGCGACCTGCCGCAGCGTCTCGGCCAGTTCGAGCATGCGCTGGCGTAGTGAAGCGCGCGCGCGCAGCCACGCAAAGGCAATGATCGTCACAGCGCCGAGCGCGGCGACGACCGTCGCAATCCAGAGGGAGAGCGACGCGTCCTCAGGAGAGGTAGCAAAGTCCGGAGCAATGCGGAAGATGATCCAGGCGCCCAGACCAAAGATCGCGGCGAGCGCCGCCAGCAAAGAGAGAACCATCCACAGGTTCAACTGTGTATTAAGCGTCGAGCGTGACGCCCCTCGTCGCTCCATAGTGGTGGACGCCTCCTCTAGACTGATCCCGGATTGATCCGTCGCGCGTCTGCGCAGAAAGTATTTCTCGTCGCCGCGCCTGTTCCTGACTCATAATTCTGACTCATACCTGGCATGGCGTCGCTGTTCTGTTGCGCTTCCATTGTACAGGCGCCTGACAATGGGAGGGGGCAGATCTATCAGTATACGCGAAAGACATGGAATCTGGCGTACATCACACCTGGTCGGCGCGATACCGCCGCATCTTCTGGCTGAGGATGACCTTATCCACGTCCAGCACGACGACAGTACGGTCGCCAACCGGCAATCCACCCTGCGCGTATGGCTGCGCCCACTCTGGAGTCGCGCGCGGATCGAGGTAGCTGGCGAAGCTCTCGCCAAAGGAGCGCATCTCGACGACAGAGTTGACCAGCAGCCCCACGGTGAGATCGCCACGCGCGACGACGATGAGACGCGAGCGCGGGGTAAGCGCCTGTGGCTCCAGTCCGAAGAACATCTGCAAATCGACGACGGAGACGATCCCACCCCAGGCCTGGACGATTCCAGAAACCCATGGCGCGGTGTTGGGCACGGGCGTGATCTCCAGCGTGCGCTCGACGCCCTGCACGACCTCGGCGGGCAACGCGCAGTCCACGCCAGCGATGGTGAAGAGGAGATGCTGCGGTTGCTGCGTCGCGCCGGGAGCTCTGCCTGGCTCGCTCATCTCGTCCCGCTTCCCTTCCACCGCAATCCCATACCCCGCCGGTCAGCGCTAGGCATCGTAGCCAGTCAGCGCGCGCACGCTCTTGAGGAGCTCCTCTTTGCTGAACGGCTTGGTCAGGTAGAGGTCAGCGCCCTGCTGCATGCCCCACTTCATATCGAGCGGGGTATTCTTGCCGCTGATCAGGATGATGGGGATACCACGGCTCTGCTCCATCTGCTTCAAGCGGCGGCAGACCTGAAAGCCGCTCTGCTTGGGCAAGACCACGTCCAGCAGAACACACTGTGGGAGCTCCTGCAACGTCTTTTCGACCGCCTCATCGCCATCCACCGCCGTGATGACCTCGAAGCCGCTATCGCGCAGCGGCGTGGCCATCAGCGCGAGGTCGGTCCAGCTATCATCCACCACCAACACTTTTGGCGCCGCCATAGTCGCGCTCCCTCGTCTCCCAGCAATCCATTCTGTCGCTCCGCCAGCGTTTCAGCCATGCTCCACTCTCCAATAGCATGACATACCGCGACGGCGACATCGGCAAGGGCACGTGTGTGACGTGCGTGAAGGAACCTCCACACCGTTCATAATAGCAGAAAGGAACCACTAGCGCACCTCTCATCACGCGAATGGGTGATGAGAGGCGCAACCAGCTCTAGCTTGTTCCAGATTAGTGAATGCGATCTTTGGCCTCCGCCTTAGCGCCAGCGCAACTGCTCCTGCATCTGGCGCTGCGCCGAGCGCTGGGCGATCCGCTCGCGCACCGCGGGCGCGGACAGATAGCGTTTGACCGTCTGTACCAGATCGCCGGAATCGAAGGGTTTCGTGATGTAGTCGCTCGATCCCGCCAACTTGCCACGCATCTTATCGAAGATGCCGTCTTTACCGCTGAGCATAATGATGGGCAGATCACGATACGCCAGATTCTTGCGAATAACCTGACAGATATTGTAGCCATCCATACGCGGCAACATGATATCGAGTAGTATCAAATCGGGGCTTGCGTCCGCCACGGTTGCCAGGGCGCTCAAGCCATCCGCCGCTGTCAGCACCTGCATATGCGCACGTTGCAGTGTCAACTGCACTATCTTTCGGACCGTTGGGCTGTCGTCCACAACCAGCACTACCGGCTCATCCACCTGTTGTTCCCTCCTATATAGCTAAAGGCAGACAGCGCCGTCCACAGATCCTCGAAACGCCATTGTCTCGGAGGAACGCTCGCAAAGTATACCCGCGCGAGACGAGTAAACGCTACACAGCATCGCGCCAAGCGCATGGATTAGACGCGCAGACTCGGCGTATGCTGCCCTAGCGCACGGGTAACCTCAGTATCCATCTCGTGGGTGAACGCACTCCATATTTCTTCGAACTGAGCGCCAGCCTGGCCGCGTCCGACTTCATCGGTAAGGATGCGCTCGAACACCAGTTGTATGAATTCCGATAAGAGGTAGACGCCATCACGGTAACATTCGAGCAGCTCGCCTCCTTTGACGACACGATCCAGCGTCTCGACATCCTCCGCGTTTAGCCGGCCAGCGTCGAGGCGAATGATCTCGTCCATGCGAGGGAATTCTCGCTGGACGTGCGCCAGCACGGGCTGGAACGTCGCCTCGATGTAGCGCTGCACCTCCACCTGGCTCACCTCGCCACGCCCGCGTAGCGTGCGCGCGAACTGGCTGTAGTGCGCGAACAAACCATTGATACATTCGGTCATCGTACGAATGAGAAATAACATGCGTTGTTCGGGCGGGACGCGGCTGCTCAGGGCGAGTTGACGCTGGCTGTAGCCGTGCAGCTTGGTGAGCGTCCGCCGCAACTCCTGCTCGAGGCGCGCATCCACGATCTCGACCAATCCCGCGTCCACGAATCGCCGCACCATGAGGGCGACTTGCGATTCCGGTATCATCAGCCCGATGGACATGGCGGAAATCGGCGCATGACCGTTGCAGAGGCGCAAGACACTAGCTTCGTCGGGCGTCAACTCCACCTGTGAGGGATGTGCGTTTTGGACCCAGCGCGGAATCGAGTAACGTGAGAGCGCCATCCCGCCGTCGTTCCCCTCGCGCTCGTCGGCGATACGCAGCGCCTCCAGGAGCACATGGTCGATGTTGAGCGGACGGTAGAGACCAGCGCGCGCCTGAATTGGGCTGGTATCGCGGTGAAACTCGAAGCGCCCATGCTCCCAGCGAATCGCGCGGCTGAGCGACTGCGTGACGGTAAATTCCACCCGCCGCTGCACGTCTTCAGGGGAGATGAGCCTGCTCTGGGCCATGAGCATAAGCGCGGTCGCGGAGTTGTTGCCGGACTGCTGGTGGAGCAGGCGCGCGAGTTCAGCATCGATCTTATCGAGGAGGAAGAAGATCTCAATCACATCAGGGGGAGGGATGTGTGGCTCGTCGAGGGCAAGGATCTGGCCATTCTCGAGGGTGATCTTGAGGTGTTCCTGGCCAGACGAGACGAGAAGCGCGCCGGTTTTCCCGCCGAGCGAGAGCATCTTGAGGGTGGCCTGTAACCCGAGGGTCTCCAGATCGCCGTCGAGTATCCGCCCCTGTTGCTCCATCTTCCGCTCCCTGAATCTGGCAGCATGATACGCGCCGCGTGGGCGGCTGCACATTTCTACGCGCGCTGACGCTGTTTTGGCTCGTACGGATCTCGCTCGCTTGGGGAAAGCCGGGACTATTGTACCACACACTCAGGTGGACACAAGAGCTAATTCGTGTGTCGGCGCGCACAATATCGAGGATAAGAGCGGCCGGCAAATTGTGCGCATGAACTAATTCGGCCATGTGGTTGTTCTTTGATGAGCGCCTCATCCTGTCATTAATTCTTGTATGTCTCGCCATTGATTCTCACATTAGACGAGGGCCAGGAAGTGCGCGGCGACGCTGGCC
Source organism: uncultured bacterium (assembly GCA_963733745.1). Lineage (GTDB taxonomy): Bacteria > Chloroflexota > Ktedonobacteria > Ktedonobacterales > JADMIN01 > DASWAC01. The sequence continues at coordinate 130,673 of CAVTFE010000088.1, read as the reverse complement.
GCCGCGCTGAGCAGGATCAGCCAGATTGGATTGACCTTAAACCGCAGCAGGATTAGTAACGAGAGCAGCGCCACCCCCCAGGTGAAGAAATCGACGAGCGCGGCGCGCGCCAGTTGCAGCGAGACACCCGTCATCAGGGCGAGCGCGGCGATATTCGCGCCAGCGAGCGCGGCGGCGACCACCCGCGAGCTGCGCAGGCGGGTCGCGGCGAGATGGATGAAGGGGACGAAAAGAAACGAGGGCAGGAAGATGCCCAGCGTGGCCACGAGCGCGCCCTGCCAGCCGAGGACGAGATAGCCGATGAACGTCGCGGTGGTGAAGACCGGCCCCGGTGTCACCTGGCCGATGGAGATGGCGTCGAGCGCCTGCTGTTCGGTGAGCCAGTGCAGCCGCAGCACGAAGTCGTCGCGGATGAAGGCGAGGAGCGTGTAGCCGCTGCCATAGACCACCGCGCCGAGCTTCAGGAAGGTCAGAAAGAGGGTGAGCAGCGTCACCGGCGCGGCGACGGCAAGCGCCACAGGCAGCGCTATCCGTCCCATCGCGCGCAGGGTTGACAGGACACGGAGCCTTCTTAAAGAACCGGATAGGTCGAGCGCCACGACCGCTAGCAATGCGCCACCAGTTGTATTGCCGCGAGAAAGGGCGAGGCGCAGGACCGCGAAGACGAGCGCGCCGCCGAAGAGGACGATCAGGATATTGACGCCGAGTAGGTAGAGCGCGAGCAGCGCCCCGAACGCGATGATGGGCAGCGCGCCGCGCAGCGCCGTCCGTCCCAGCCCGACGATCGCCTGCGCAATGACGGCGATCACGACGGGCTTGATCCCATAGAGGAGCCAGCCGACCTGCGGCAGCGACTGATAGGTGACATATGCCCAGGCGAGCGCCAGCACGATAGCCATCGCTGGGACGATGAAGCAGGCGCCGGCGAGGAAGAGTCCCGGCCAGCCCGCGCGCAGATAACCCAGGTAGATCGCCAGTTGCGTCGAGCTTGGCCCTGGGATCAGGTTGACCGCGCCGAAAAGGTCGAGGAAGCGCTCCTCGCTCAGCCACTTGCGTCGTTTGACACACTCCTCGCGCATGAGCGCGATGTGCGCCGCCGGTCCGCCGAAGGCAATCCAGCCGAGCGTGAAAAAGAGCAGGCCCACCTCTAGCAAGTGGTTCCCCGCCGGGGAGTGAGCCGCCGGTTCCGCGAGCGGCGTCTCATCGACTTCCCTATCTGATGTGTCGCGTGTCTCGCTCACCGGCGCGCTCCTTGCTGAAGGTGATTGCACTGTGATCGACTAGCGATAGCCAGCTTCGGTCGCCGGCTTACCCAGGTCTTGCACCTCAACCGTGTACCGCCAGCAATCGGGTTGTGTCCCATCAATGTCAGTGACACCGTACGCTCTGGCTAGATCAGCGCTGGAGAGTACCTGACCGGCATATTGACGTCGCTGTGGGTCGGCGGCCAGCGCCACGATCCCTCGCGCTACGTAGGTGGGCGATTCGGAGATGCAGAAGTGCGGCTCCTTCGCAAGCGCGTCGCGCCAGCGATCTTCTGTCACGCCAAAATCCTCCAGCATCTGCTCCGAGCGCATCCAGCCTGGAGTGACCGCTACCGCCGTACAGTCTTCGTCTTCGAGTTCAGCGGCCAGTCCGAGGCTGATGCGTGCGACCGAGGCCTTCACCAGGTCGTAGTAGAAGCCGACGTTGCGGCGAAAGTTTTTATTGTAGTCTGAGGTACCATCGGTCATCTCGACGATCAGCCCACCACCGCTCCTCAGGATCAGGGGCAGTGCTTTGGCGCTGGTAATCAGGTGCGTATCAACGCCCATGCGGAGTATACGCAAGCCGTTATCGAGGTCATGCTCCCACAGCTTCTTATCCCACTGCGTGTACTTGTGAGCGCCAAAGATGTCGTTGACCAGGATGTGTAACTGCCCACGTTCCGCCGCAATGCGAGCGATGAGGCCATCCACCGCCTCCTGGTCCAGGTGATCGACGCGGAGGGCGATGCCGTCGCCTCCCGTTGCGCGCATCATGTCGCCGGTCTCTTCGATGGTTTCCGGGCGATCCATGTCTGATGGCCCCTTTACGCGACTGCTGCGTCCCGTCGCGTACACATAGGCTCCAGCTCGGCAAAGTTCGACCGCGATGGCTCGTCCTGCGCCACGGGTCGCCCCTGCCACCAGGGCGACTCTTCCCTTCAACGACCTATCCATGTTGTCCGCCTTATCCTTTCCACTCTCCTCACGAAGGCGCGCGAAGCGGCGCAAACGTAAGAAATACGCCACAAGATGCTGGCGACGGCTGGGAGCGCTCGTGTCTGGAGCTATCCGTGGACGAGCCGCGAGATCACAGGCGCCCCCTTTGGCGACAAATCCAAGTAAACGTTATCTGGTGGACTCGCCTGGCTGCCTTCCCACGAGCACAGCGCTCTCCTGCCAGGCGGGATACCCACCATCCAGCACGCGCGCCTGGACGCCACGCTTGTTGAGTAGCGCCGCCGCGCGCTCTCCGCGCGACTCGCCGCGGTGATGCATGTTGCAGTAGGTGACCACCAGCCGGTCACGCGGAATGCGTTTGAGTTGACGTTCGAGCTGGCCGAGCGGAATATTGACTGCGCCGTCCACGTGTCCCTCGGCGTATTCAGACGCGCCGCGCACATCGATCACAAATGGCGGCGCCTCTTCTGCCGAGAGTGTGCGCAACTCACCTGGGCTGACAAGCGCGACGGCTGGCGTCTGCTCCTGGAGCTGTGGGTCGTCGAAGATCGCCTGGAAGGCAGGATCGGCGCGCAACCCGTCGAGGTCGGAGTCGTGACGCGACCACTCGACGAGCGTCGGCCTGAGCCGCAACGCCTCTGGCAGGAGTTGCAGCGCCTTCTCAGGCCAGCCATTGATCGCGTAGAAGCAGGCCCGATTGTAGACGACGTACCCCATATTTTCGGGCGGCATGTTGGCGCGCCGCACCGCCGCCAGCAGATCCTCCTGAAGTTGGAGCGCCGCGAGCCGTCTCCCGCTCTGGAGATAGAAGGCGGCGATCTGGTTGCCGGGATGCCACAGCCCGTTCCCCATCGTCTCACCGCGCAACGGCTCGCCATCCAGCCAGGCAAAGTGATTCGGATCGTTCAACTCCTCTTCGCTCAGGCGCTCGACCTGCGCGATGAACGCCTGGAAAACGCGCGCTCCCTCGTCCTGTACCTCCTGAAAGTTGCGCTCGTGATAGCGCAGAAACCCGTCGCTGTTGATCTGATGCACGACCTGCGGATCTCGCCAGACAGGAGGCGTCTCGCCGCGCTGCGCGGCGGCCAGCTTCTCGGTCTGCAACTCTTTCCAAACCAGTATGTTCGCCAGGTAATCTTTGGCGGACCAGCGCTCTGGCGCGCCGATAGCGTTGCGCTCTTTGTCGCTCAAACGCTCGACCATCTGTTGCTCTTGCTCGCGCGCGAAGTGAAGCAGCGCCAGGATACTGGACTTCCCAAATGTGTCTGTCATCGTGCAAATGCCCTCTTTCATCGTGATGGCGTCGTGGAACAGCCCATCGCCGCTCCACCTCGACGGCGCCACTTGCGCTTGACCAGTACAGGCGTCTCCATCGCGTCGTCACTTCCTCATCACGCGAGGCCGCACATTCTTACATCAATTTTTGATCAATTTTTCGCTCCATCATGTTCTCCACCATTGCGTGCGGCGTGGTACGTTTCATTTGCGAGCGCCGACCTCGGGATCGCCGTTCTCCTTCGCACGTGTCATCTCCACAATTAGATATGAGCGCCAGAAAATGGTGTAAGAACCTTGGCGCTGCGGTGATAAGGAAGTAGATGAGAAACGGAGCGCAAGATGCGGGAGCATGAGCAAACAGAGGCGTCAGGCGCTTTGCCGGGCGAGCGCGAGTGGCTGCGGTCGGCGTTGCTGACCGATCAGGACGGCGTCCTGTCGGCCACACGCAGACGGCTGGCGCGCATCGCGCGGGCGCGCGGCATGGAGCCGCAGGTCATCGACGACGTAATCCAGGAGACGCTGCTCGAAGCCTGGAGCCATCTGGACCGCCTGCGCTCTCCAGCGGGCTTCCATCCCTGGGTTGACGAGATCTGCCGCAATATCTGCCGTCGCGTGAATCGCACGCGCCAGCAGGATGCGCTTCATTACGCGCCAGCGCAGCATGTGACTGGCGCACTGGACGAGGTGGTGGGTCTAGAGAACGACGACGCGCTGCTCGATCTTCCTGCGCCAGCGCGCTCCGACCCATTTGAAGAACTGAGTCAGCGGGACCTGACCGGCCTGCTCGATCGCGCAATTGGCGCATTGCCCCAAGTCTCACGCCAAGCCGTCGAGTTGTCCTATCTGATCGACCTGCCGCGCGCCGAGGTCGCGGCGCAGTTACGCCTCTCGCAGGGCGCGCTGGATACGCGCTTACATCGCGCGCGAGCGCAACTGCGCCAGGCGCTCAATGGCCCGTTGCGCGCCGAGGCGGAGGCGTACGGCCTGGCGCTGGATGAGGTTCCGACGGAGCAATGGCAGGCGACGCGCATGTGGTGTCCGCTCTGCGCGCGGCGACGGCTCGAAGGCTACTTCGTGCAGGTTGACGGCGCGGACGGGCCGAATCTTCATCTGCGTTGCCCCGATTGCGCGCGGCGCACTGGGCTAGATACGGCGCACAGCATGGGGCTGGTCTCGCTCCCTGGGCTGCGCTCATTCCGTCCAGCCTGGAAGCGGGTAATGCAGGGGCTGTCGGAGCGCGTCATCCAGGCCCTTAGAGGCGAAACACATGCCTGCCTCTCATGCGGGAGACCAGCTCTGTTCACCGTCCAGACCACTGGTACCGACATATCGACGACACTTGTCGCTCCGCACCCCTGGGTACACATGGCGTGTCGCTATTGTGGCGTAGACCTCGGCCCTGACACGTGTCTTCCATCTGTCGATCAACTGGTGTACTGGTCGGACCCCCGCGCCAGGCAGTTCCTCCTGCGCCATCCGCGCTGCATGAGCAGTCTGGGGGCAGAAGTCGAGCGCGACGGAGCCGACGCCCTCACCTTCCGGCTCTCCGATCTCGACGGGGCCGATCAGCTCACGGTGGTGGCGCGCCGGGAGACCCTGCGCGTCCTGCTGGTGGATTGAACGGCGCAGGGCGCTAATGGCAGGAGCAGGCGAGGGCATGACACGCGTCGGTAGTCAGTTCCTGATACAGCGCGCGGACCTCGTCGCCGATGCGCTCCCAGGAGAAGCGTTCGACTGATGAACGCGCAGCGCCGCTGAGCCGTTCGCGCAACACCGTATCCTCCAGCAGCAAATCAAGTTGTTCGGCGAACGCTTCGGGGCAGCGCCAGCGTACCAGCAGGCCATTCTCGCCATGTGTGATGATGCTGGGCAGGCCACCCACCTGCGCCGCGACGACCGGCAAGCCTGAGGCCAGCGCCTCCACCGCGGCCAGCCCGAAGCTCTCGTAGCGCGAGGTCACGACCAGCGCGTCGGCGGCGCGATAGTAGTCGGGCAGGTCGCGCTGGGCGACGGCGCCAGGAAAACACACGCGCTCCGCGATGCCGAGATCGCCAGCGAGGGCGCGCAGCCGGTCGAGTTCGGGATCGCCGTCGGGATCGCCGTCGGGATCGCCGCATCGCGGACGATGTGCAGCACGGCGTCCGTGCGCATCCGCGCAACGCTGGCGAGGAGTAAGTCGAGGTCCTTGATGGCGTCGAGCCGCCCGACGAAGAGCAGCATCGGCCTGCCATCAGGCGTGAGTCGCCTCCGGGCCGCCGCACGCTCGGCTAGTGTCCCTGGCGTGAAGGCGTCGAGATCAACACCGCAAGGGATGATCTGGAACTGGCTCGGCGCAAGTCCATAGAGCTTGCGCAGTTGCTCGCCTTCATGCTCAGTCGAGACGCTGATGCGATCCACCGTCGTGGCGATGCGTCGCTCCGTCTCAATGCGCATCTGGCTGGCGGGACTGTCGCTTACCGGCGCGCCGTACTGCTGGCTCTTGAGGCGCTCGACGGTGTGAAACATCGTCACATGCGGGACGTTCCAGGCGCGCGCCAGGGGCAGCGCGGCGGCGGCGGAGAGCCAGTAGTGGCTGTGAATAAGATCGTAGGAGCGCTGCTCGCGCTCGGCGAAACGGGCGAGGCGGCAGGAGAACTCGGCGACATAGGGATGGAGTTCGCTGGGCGGGAGAAGGGTGGCGGGTCCGGCGGGGAGTGAGATGAGACGGGCGCCGTAGGCGGGATATTGAATAGTGGGGGTATCACAGTCAATGCGACGGGTGAAGATATCGATCTCGACGCCACCGCGGCCAAGCTCGCGAGCTAGCTCGCGGATATAGACGTTCATGCCGCCAGCGTCGCGAGTGCGCCCAAGTGGCGCGAGGGGAGAAGTGTGCAGGCTCATCATCGCGACATGCGACTTCTGCGCGGTCGCAAACTCCCCAGACGCCTTCATGGGCGTCTGCGCTCTCTCGCAGATGCGCGGCCACCGGCCCTCGCTGGCCCGCGCCGCTTCCGCCTCCTGGGCTGTCGCGTTCAGCCCGCTATGGATATGGGTAGTCAATCACGTTGTCCTTTGCTAAGAAATCGGGAAAGGGATATCACTTCCCTTTTGGTAGCCTTTGGATACTATACTCCACGACGCAAACCTCAACCACAGATTTACCGCGCGGAATGTAGCAGAATGTATACGGATGAACCTTCCAGTCGGAGCCATCCTTCAGGCCACCACCGCGTCTGACCGCAGGGACTATCGCGCTTGACGCTACGAACGCTACACACGATAATGGCGGGGGATGCGCGGTGATATGCCCGGTTGCTTTCGATACCCGGCGACTTCCGCCTTTTCCTGATCTCCGGTGTGCGGCTTTAACTGAGGTGGGAGCCAGGGATGACGCAGATGAGCCTCGGTGAGAGCCTTCGCACGATTGAGGCCGAGATCGCCGCTGGACGCGCCGAGTCGGCGCTGGCGCAGTGCCAGGAGACGCAGACCCAATATCCGCGCGCGCTCTCGGTGCAGCGCGTCCTCGGCGAGACGTACCTGAGCCTACGCAAGCCACGTGAGGCGCTGGCCGCGCTCGAGCGCGTGCTCGCCGGCGATCCAGAGGACGCCCGCGCCCTGTGCGCACGCGCGCTGGTCTACCAGATGCACGGCGATTCACAGGCGGCGCTGCAATGGTACCGCCGCGCCTGCGATGTGCGCCCGGAAGACCAGGTCTTGCGCTCGACCTATTCCGAGCTGGCCAACCGACTGGGCCAGGCCGCCTATCAGCCGACACGCGTGGGGCTGGCGCGGCTCTATCTGCGCAACGACCTCAATGCGCACGCCCTGCGCGAGTGGGAGTCGCTGGCGCAGGAGACGCCGGACCTACTGGAAGTCCAGGTGGGGCTGGCGGAGACGCTCTGGCGCGTGGAGCGGCCAGACGAGGCGCAGGCGCTCTGCGAACGCATCCTGGCCAACGCGCCAACCTGCCTGAAGGCGCTGCTGCTGCTGGCGGCAATCCACTACGACGCCGGACGGGACGATGAAGCGCTGCGCCAAGCCCTGCGGGCGCGCGACCTGGACCCAGAGCTACGCATCGGAAACACCTTGTTCTCCGACCGGCTCACGGCAGGTGACGCGGGGCTACGCGCGCTGCTGAACGGTGAGAAGACCGAGCGCGCGCAGCGGCCACGGGCTAATTCGCGTCCTCTCGCCGCCTCACAGCCTGGGCGCGAGGTGTCGCAACTGGCGGCGCATGTCGCGGCGCGCCCCCTTTCATCGCTCGATCTGGGCGTCAAGGTGCCGGAAGAGTTCCAGGGTCTCTTCTCCGAGACGGAGTTCATGCTCTGGGGACCCGACGACGAGACACGCACGCGCATGGCGACACAGGCCCTTGAGGCGACTGATAAGTATCCGCGTGTCAAACCGCCGCCGAAGCAAACGCTGCCCATCCCTCCCGCGCCGCTCACGGCTCCTCCGGCCCCCACACCGCCTGTCGCCGAAGCGCCACCCACGGCTCCCACGCAGGCGACTCTGACCCCAGCGGCTCCCGCGCGCCCGCAAGAGTTCGTGCCACCGGCGCTGATCGAGCATGGCATCCCATTGGAGGATGCCGAGGCGCGTGACGCCATGGGTTGGGTGAACTGGCTCCAGTCGCAGGGCGCGCAGCCGCAGGGAACACAGGTGTCTCCGCCTCAACAAGCAGCGCCCAACGGGACGACGGATGAGACCAACGTTGTCCTGCGGGCCGAGCCACCGCCGAATGGAGCGGGAGCATTGCGCGCGATGTTCGCCGAGCTAGGACCAACGCCGGGCGGCGAGAGCGAGACCGGGCGGCTGGCGCGGGTCAAAGAGTTGGCGCAGCAGCCTGGAGCAACTCGACCAGATGGCGTCACCGGGCTGGAGACGCTGGAGGCCGAGCTCGCCTCGTCGGGATTCCAGCGAATGGAGGCGGGGCAGGGCATGCTCGCCTCGATCGCCGCTGGCGAGGCGGCGGCGCGCGCATTGGATGTGGACCCGAACGCGGCGCCAGGGGACGGCGGCGATTACCACGCGCGGCTGGAGCAGGCGCGCGAGTGGCGCGAGATGGGCCGGCTGGACGAGGCGTTCTCGTCGTATCGCGTCCTGCTCAAGATGGCGCCCGATCTGCTGCCGGATGTGGCGGCGGAGATCGAGGAGGCGTTGCGCGTTGCGCCAGATCACCCCGAGGCGCGCCGGCTGCTGGGCGATGTGAAGCTCAAGCAAGGCGACTACATGGGCGCGCTAGAGGCGTACAATCGCGCCGTCGAACTGGCGCAGTCGCGCGGATAGCGCAAGAAAGAACGGGCGATCATGGAGACGCTGCTTGAGCGGCTGCTCGCCATTGAGAGCGTCAGCGCGGCGGTGATCGCACGCCGAGACGGCGCGATTATCTCCAGCACGATCGACGGCGAGGAGGCTGAGGCGTTGGGCGCGATGGGCGCCGCTGCCTTCGACTCCGCCGTGCGCTATGCCGGCCAGCTCAGCGCGGATAAGCTCTGTCTGGCGATCTTCGAGACCGCAAGCGGCGCGGTGCAGGTTGGCGATCTCGGCGACAGGCTCATCGTCGTGCGCAGTTCGGACCTGACCAGCCTGGGGCGTATCCGGCTGGAGATCACTCACGCGGTGAAGACCGGCGCACGGTAGCGCAGTCATTGTTAGATTTAGAGGAGAGACAAGCTGTGGAACGGACACTCATCATCGTCAAGCCGGAGGGCGTGCAGCGCGGGTTGATCGGGCCGACGCTGGCGCGCTTCGAGGCGAAGGGACTCAAGATCGTCGGGCTGAAGCTGCTGCAGATTCCGCGTGAACTCGCGGAACGCCATTACGCCGAACACCAGGGCAAGCCGTTCTACGAAGGGCTGGTGGCGCACATCACCTCAAGCCCCGTCGTGGTCGGCGCTCTGGAAGGCCCTGACGCCATCGCCGTCACGCGCACGCTGATCGGCGCGACGAATCCACGCGCGGCGGCGCCAGGAACGATCCGTGGCGATTACGGGCTGGAGATCGGGCTGAACATCGTCCACGGGTCGGATAGCGTGGCTTCTGGCGAGCGCGAGGTTGGGCTCTTCTTCGCCGCAAATGAACTGGCGCCCTACGAGCGCGCGCTCGATCGGTGGATTGTGGCTGGGGAGTAAGGGGAGTAAATCGAAGAGAAATGAAGGCGGGAGGGCTAGGCGGTGGGCTGGCGACGCCGGGCGCTGGCTTTGGTGTTTTCCCTGATGCTGTCCATGGTGATCGGGATCTTGACCGTCCCGCCGCGCGCCTCGACGTGTCGCCAGCATTCCGTCCGGCTGACGAGGCACTTCTCCTGCTCTTCCCACGTCTCGGCGGGCGTGTTTTGCAGGCAGTAGACCTGATAGAGCGGCTCACCAGCCTCGGTATCGGCGTCGATGAACCAGCGCACGCGATAATGAGGGCAGCCGCTGCGGTACCGCCGCCAGTTGATACTCTCTTTTGGATGCTCGCTCAGGGTAAATTCCAAGTAAACGCCATGCCTCTCAGTGGTATAACAAGAAAGCTATGCGCCGGGTTTGTCCCGACCTCCCCGCCGTGTGTCATTCCCTCCGCGGTGAGCGGGGGCGGTCGTCTACGGCATTATATGCCCCTGATCGCGTATGGCGCAAGGCGGCAACGCAGGCCACACGCCAGGCGTATTCTATCTTAGAGCCATCTTCTCAACGCTACTTTTTGTTGAGATAAGAGCGCCAGTCAGGAGCGTGCGTCCGATGACTCAGCCATCCGAGCCTGCGCCCTGGCGCGACTCATACGATCCGTCGGCGCCGGTGGCGCCGACAACCAGCGCAGCAGGCCCGGTGAAAGATGGCGACGCAGCCGCGCTAGCCGTCCCCTGGACACCACGGCAAACCTGGATCGGCGTCGGCGTGACGCTCGGACCCTGGCTGCTGCTCGCGCTGGCGACACTCGCGCTATCCTCGCGCACTCCCAGCAGCAGCGCACAACTTCAACCGCTCAGCCCGTTGCAAGACGCGATCGGCGGCGTGCTTGGCTTCGGCGTCACAGCGATCCTTGAGGCGACGTTCCTGGTGGCGCCGCTTGTCTTCGCGCTGCGAACACGCCCGGCGGGATCGAGCGCCGTCGAGGCGCTGCGTGCGCTGGGCTTCCGGCGATTCAACTGGAGTGTGGCGGCGCTCTGGGTCGTCATTGCTGGCGTTCTGGGCTATGCGGCCAGCGCGCTCTACGACGTGGTGAAGGGTCCACTTGGCCTGCAGACGAATACCGATGCCCTCGCCGAGCAGATCAAGATCGCGCCGCTGACGACACTCGGATTGCTGCTCGCCGGAGCGCTCGTCGCGCCGGCCTGCGAGGAAGTCTTCTTCCGTGGTTTCCTGCTGCCGGGCATCGCACGCTCCATGCCCATATGGGCCGCCATCGCCGTCTCATCGTTGCTCTTTGGCGTCGCGCATGTCGACCTCGGCTCGTTCGCCCCGCTCGTCGTGATCGGCTTGCTGCTCGGCATTGTGCGCTACAAGACGCGGTCGCTCTGGCCCTCCATCTTCCTGCACACGCTGAACAATGTTGCGGCGCTGCTTGCGTTGCTGCCGCTCATCCCTCACTGAGCGGTCCGAAGGTGTAGAAAAGAAACGGCCCGCCCGGCGAGTTCGCCAGACGAGCCGTAGGTTCGCTCCCTTGCGTCAGGGGAACTCAGGGTCGGGAAGCGCGCGTGGAGACTTAGGCTACACGGTAGGCAGCCTAATAGACGAAGGAGACTCCGGGACCTGAGTGCGCGTAGCGATAGCTCACGCGGCCCCAGCCACCGCCGTTGAAGTAGAAGTTCATCTCGCTGACGAGGAACCACCCACCGCCAAGCACGCGCTCGACATGCGCGACATGGCCACCACCGCCAGCGCCCTGCACACCTGGCTGGAAGACTGCCGTCGCGCCTGCCGCCGAAGCGCTCCCTGTTGGGATGCCACGCGCGCGCGCCTCGGTCGCCCAGCGATAGGCTGCGACTAGCAACCCACGATCCTTCCGCCGATCCCAGGCATACCATGTACAGACGCCAAAGTACGCATGATTGGGATCACCGGCGAAGTCACCCATCGCATAGGAGTGGTAGCCGGGCGGAATCGCCCACTGGCTGACGCCGGCTGGAGCTGAGCCGCTGCCACCGCCGCCACCTCCGCACCTCCGCTGCCACCACTTCCGCTGCCACTGCTGGTCGTGCCGCCGACATTTGGTACCCAGGCGGGATTATCCGAGACCAGCTTACCGGAAGCGGTGCGATGCCAGTGCGCTGTGCAGTGGAGCGCGCCATTGGGCCAGCCATAGCAGAGCCAGCTGTGCTGGACGGAATAGCCCCGCTGGAAACGAAAGCTCGCCGCCTGGGCTGGTCCAGCCGTGAAGGCTGAGATCGCCAGGACGAGCGCCAGCGCCCCACCAAGCGTGAGGCCTGTGCGTGCGAACCGGGATGAGCGGAATGTGCGTGTGATGAAATGGTACAGAGTCAATGTAGTGACCTCCTTTGGCTCTGTGTCGCCTCCCTGGGATTCACTCGAATCCGGAGGCGCTGGCGTCTCCTGACGCCGAGTAAATTGCTTGCGGCTTCGCCAGCCGAGCGACAGACGCGTCCTGCGCCGGATGAGCGCTCGATCGAAGTCGCGACGCCACTCCTCTGGCATCTCCCAGCGCGATATGTCCTTCCCGATGGACCCATCAGACACAATCAAAACCGCCATCAAAACGATGACGGCGCGGTAGTGAAATGACAGATCACTCAGCGAGCGACCGCCACGCGATGAGGGTACCTGAGAAACGCTGACGCGACCAATTCAGCGCTTATCCGCCCTATCAAAAGTACTGGCTAATAGCGTGTTTGGGCTATTCATTATGAAAAGTGTTAGCCAGTTTACTATCTTGTCCATCGTTGCTGGCATGAAGTTGTGTAATCGGTAAAGTGAGCATTTCAAGCCTATTGGAGTCGAATATGAACAAAGTGTCATAATCCATGGGCTATCTGACATTATCGTAATTTTTCGGCATTTGCCGTATATGGCATCCCGTATGCTTTTGCCGGTTTCGAGGGTGTTAGAACGCTTGAACGTCTGCCGCGAACAAGTGTGCAGGCGCCAGCGCCTATGCTATCAGCATATGTCCCAAGGAGCCGCTTCTGCGACTCAGAGGAGGGCGACTAGAGAACGACAGGGCCGGGCGTGACGCCACCCACGAAGCGGTGAGTGGCGTCCACCACGACCTGCGTCAGGAGACACCGCGCGCTCGGATTGCGCGGACGCGATTGCTCGATCAGCAGATCAATAGATGAAGCTCACGCCGGCGCCAGTGTGGACATAGCGGTATTCCACCTTTTGCCAGCCCGCGCCGCGCCAGTAGAAGTTCATCTCGCTGATCAGGAACCAGTAGCTGCCGGGATACACCGCGACAACGCGTCCATAATGGCCCGCGCTGCTCGCGCCCTGCACGCCACCCGCGAAGCGCACGACAGCGCCCGGTCGCGGCGTCGTTCCGTGCTGGTATGGTCCGTAGAGGATATTGGGCCGCGAGGGATTCATGACCTCAGGCCACCAGTTGCACCAGCCAAAGCCCGAGCGATACACGTAGTTCGCCGGGTTGATGTGATAGACGCCGCTGTAACAGCCGGGCGGGATCTGCCATTGCGTGGGCGCTTTCGCGTTGAAGTACACGCTGGAGCGGCACGGCTCACCACTGGAGCTGGGGGCTGGCGCACCGCTGGGGCTTCCTCCAGGGTTGCTGCCAGGGTTGCTGGTTGGCGTGGCGCCGACATTGGGCACCCAGGCGGGATTGTCAGAGATCAGTTTGCCGCTGGCGTCGCGGCGCCAGCGCTGGGTGCAATGCAGCGCGCCGTTGGACCAGCCATAGCAAAGCCAGCCGCTCTGGAGCGAGTAGCCCGCCTGGTAGCGGAAGCTGGCCGCGCTGGCGCCCTTAGCAGGCGCGAAGCCCATCAGCAGCGCGGTGATCCCCAGAGCGAACGTCAACATGACGGCAGCCCGCAGGGCGCGCGATGAACGAAGTGAACTACAGGAACGAAGGGTCGAAAGCAAGTGATAGTCCTCCCAAATGTCTCCACCACGAAGCCCCCTCATGTGGCTCATGTCTGGAGCCGCCGCGCAGGCGCGAACGCCGCGCATAAGTTGTCCTGGGCAGGCGTCCTTATCCCGCCGGTGTCCGCGTCTTACGCATTCCGAGCATGTCCCCTTCAACACGCCTTGCCACCTGTCAATTCCGAACATCTGTTCTGATGTCCTGTGCAAGGCAACGAGGGAGACCATACCGAACGCAATCTGATCGCGCCACCTCACCGCGAAAGAGGTACTAGAGCCATCACGAAATCACGCCCTGTAAGTCATGGTTTTTACGTCAAATTACAGCCAGCTACACACTTTACTTTCTGCTCCATGCTTCATTCACATGCGATGGACGAACTGAAGTGGATGCGGATTATTCCAGGAATTTAGGCGTTTCTTGCGCTATTACGCTGCCTTGACTTAGTAGGGATGGCTCGTTGCCTGCCGGGCAAATGCGCCTTTTTTCTCGCATCTATGCTTATGGCATAGATTGTTGGACACGCATGGTGATCTGCCGCCAGCTAACGCTTCAAAACGGTGAAAAGAAGATGGTTCTTTGCGCTTGGATAGGATGGCACGCTGGCCAATATCAGAAAAAATGGCGTTCTTCTGTCAAGCCTACTCACCATGCATATCGATGGATTTGGGCAGATTGAAGCGCACCCAGGTGGATACGTCCGCGGATCCGCCATCCATACGAAGGAGGCGCTGGGCAAAAATGGCGGTCAGGGGTGGTTAGGCTGGGCGGCAGACGCGGCACGGACGGTAGCCAGCCGAGCGCGCGGCCGTCTCCGAGGCGAACCACATCAGGTGCGCCGAGGTCGTCCGGCGGGCGTGGCGACAGGTCGGATAGCAGAAAATATGGGTAGTGTCGCTGGCAGAAAAGCGAATACCCTCGCGCGCCAGCGCCTCCAGCCGATCGGCGTCCACGGATTCAGCAGTCAGCACCGTCTTCTTCGCCTCCTCGCCGCCCAGCGCATATTCGCCAATCAGGCCATCGCTGCGCACGACGCGGTGGCAGGGGATCAAGAGGGGGACAGGATTGCGCTTGAGCGCCGATCCGACCGCGCGCGACGCGCTTGGCCGTCCAATCTCGCGCGCGATCCAGCCATACGGGCGCACCTCGCCGCGCGGAATCTCCAGCGCCTTCATCAAGACGGCGCGCTCGAATTCCGAGACGCCACGCAGGTCGAACCGCAGGGCACGGCGGCGCTCGCCCTGAATCACCTGCACGATGTTGTGCGCCAGCGTCGCGTCAGGCTCTTTCTCCGGGATGACACGCCGCCCAAACTCCTCGGCGAAGTCGCGCTCAAACGTCTCGGCGTCGCGCGCGCGGCGCACGGCGGAGACACCATGCGCGTTGTAGGCGACGTAGACGAGGCCAAGCGGCGACTCGACGGTAAAATACTCGTCAAGCAGGCCCAGACGCGCCAGCGCCCCCTGTGCGATAGTGGGCGGCTCGGCCACATCGGCCAGCGCGCGCAGCGCGCGCGTCAATGTTCGCGCCTCCGCGAGCGTCGCCCGAGGCGTCTTGTCCGCCTTCTCCGTTAGACCTGTCATCGTCGCGCTCCTTCCCATCGCGTTACCATCGCCAGCGGACGCCCTTGCGCCACGTCAAGCGACGCCATATCGTGCCTGACATCTTGTGTGATCTCGCCTGTGCCCGCCTGTGTTTGCGGTCCGTACTCGTCGTCCCGCGTATCGGGACGCGCCAGCAGCGCCGCGCGCAAGATGCGCACGCCCCGATGGACATTTGCCTTGACCGTCCCCACCGGCTGCTCGAGTGTCTCGGCGATCTCGGGATAGGTCAACTCATAGACGTGGCGCAGCACTACCGCGACGCGGTATCGCGGCGCGAGCGTTGCGACGAGCGCGCCCAGTTCGTGCCTGCGTTCGTTGGATTCCGCCTGCCGTTCCGGCTGTGTCTCCGCTGGGGCCGGGCGCCTCGAAGGCCGTCGCGCCGTCGTCACCCTCCAGCGAGACCTCGCGCAACCGCGCTTTCCGCACACGGTTGCGCCAGACGTTGACGGCGATCTGGTAGAGCCAGGGCCGCAGAGAGAGCGCCTCGATACGCTCGGTGGGATAGGTCGCCAGCGCGCGATAGGCGCGCACGAGCGCATCCTGCGCGATCTCCTCCGCATCGGGCGGGCTGGTAGTCAATCGCAGCGCCAGCCCATAGAGCCGGCGCTGATAGGCTAGCGCGAGCGCCTCGAATCCGGTGTCGAGGTCACGCGCCAGCGTGGTGAGAAGCGTCAGGTCGTCCACGCGTGTTGTCCTTCCGCATCGTGTGTCTTCTACGCTGATCAAACACGGCGCACACCCAGATGGTTGCAGTGAGCCACATGAGATCTCACGTGGCCAGATGAAGACGCTGTTACAGCATGCCACATCGCCAGTCATCCTCTAGGGAGTTGTCAGCTATACTATAGCCGCACCACAGGAAATGATCGGTGATGGCGCGCCGCACATAGGTTGGAGATCCGCGCTCATGGCCGGCATGCGAGACGATGAAGCCACGAACGACGTCGAGTTTGAGGTCTCCAGACTGGATGATCGCACGGCGACGCCACCTTCTGAGCCTGCTGCGGAGATGTCTGAGTCAGGAGACGCCAGGCAATATGTCGCCTCTCACAACGCTCTGGAGAGTAGCCTTCGCTCGCGTCTGCGCAGGCGCCTGCTCCAGATAGCCATGACTGGTCTAGCCGTGGCGCTGTCCGTCGCCATCATCCTGACTGTTCCCAACGCCGCCTCCCAGTTAAAGGCTCCGCTGCGGCTGCTCGCGCCTGAACCAACCGCGACGCTTCCATTAGGTTCAGACATTATCTTGCTCGCGCATACCGTTCCCTGGGGCAACTTGCGCGTGGATGGGCGAACAGATGGAGCCACCGACCTCGACGGCTACAATGGGTATCATTCCTACCGATTGCCACCAGGACAGCACACGCTCGATTATGTGGCTGCGCCCTTTCATCCGACCCATTGCACAGTGAGCGCGCCTGCCAGAGCGAGCGATACGTGCAAGGCGCCCAGCCATCGAGCGCTTGCCAGCCATCCCATTGGCGAGGGGCTGCGAGCGCTGGACATGAACGCGACATTGTCCACGATGGATAGTTACGCGCGCTCGAAACTCCAAACGCTGCTGGAAAATGGCTCGCCATATCCAGCGATCACCATCGAGCCAGGCATGCACTACCTCGACCAGAAAGGGAATGTCGCCATCGCGCGTGAGCGAATGATGGTGACCTTGACGGTTGAGGCGCGCCAGCCAGCATCTGACACTGATTTCGACGACGAGGGCCAGCCCTGCGGCGAGTTCTGCGTGCAGGATACATACTACAATTCGGTCGGATGGATTCTCCTTGTAAGGGTCGGATTGCGCTGGCAATACATGGCGGCGAGTGGCGCCACTTTCACAGCGCGCTCCACAGACGAACCCAGTATTGCCACCGCTTTCGTCACCTATTCTAATAAGAGTTGGTCTCTCGTAGAGGGAGGATCTATTACTACCGACGCCTGCATATCGCCATCGCAGTTGGAGCGCATTTCACATCAGGCGACTGACGCTGTTTTCAATACCGGCGCGTTTGTTGAGTATCCGCCATCAGCCAACGGCTGCGTCCTCGAATTCTCGCCACAGAATAACGCTGGCGCGCCGCCACGAGCGCAGATTCTCTTGCGTTTAGGCGTGTCACTTGCCGTGAACGCCGACGCGCAGCGGCTCTTCCCCGATCTACCCGTCGCCAGCGCCGCCGAACGCGCCATCGCGCAAGCTATCCGTATAGGAGAGGTACAATAAGCTCGTGCGTTGAGCGTGTATGAAAGGCTGGGCAATGGGGAGCGTTTCCTACTGGCAAACTGAGGCTGGCGCGGCGGATGCGCATCCGTTGCGCGAGCGGATCACCGCCGATGTCGCCATCATCGGCGCAGGGATCACGGGAGTCTCGCTCGCGCTCTGGCTGGCGCGCGCGGGCCTGCGTCCAGTCGTGCTGGAAGCGCGCGAGATCGCCGCCGGAGCCAGCGGACGCAACGGGGGCTTCCTCCTCGGCGGCACAGCCGAAGCTTACGCCGCCGCCCGCGAGCGCTACGGAGCCGACCGCGCCCGGCGCATCTGGGCCTACAGCGCCGGCAACAACGCGCAGGCGGTAGAGCTGGCTGGTGAGTTGCATGAGCGCGGGATCACGACGGGCTTCGCGCGCAACGGCAGCCTGCGCATTGCCCTCACCGAGGCCGAACTGGAGGAGATACGCCAGAGCGTCGCGCTGCTGGCGGGAGACGGCTGGAAGGCGGAGCTCCTCGACCGCGCTGATCTGCCGGAACAGCTGCGCGCGACGTACCTGGGCGCGTCGTATCACCCGCTTGACGCCGAGATCCAGCCCGCGCGCTTCGTGCGCGGAATCGCGACGCTCGCCGACGAGGCTGGCGCGGTGTTCTACGATCACAGCCCTGTCACCGCCATCGCCGAGGACGCCAATGGTGTACAGGTCACGACGCCGGAAGGCGCGGTCACTGCCGCGACGCTCGCGCTGGCGACGAACGCCTGGCTTGGGAAGAGCGGCGCGCTACTTGACGCAGAGTGGCTGGCACGCGTGATCGCGCCGACGCGCGGGCAGATGCTCACCACCGCGCCCGTCGCCGATCTGGGACTCTCCTGCCCCTGCTACGCCGACAAGGGCTACCAATACTGGCGGCAGTTACCCGATGGGCGGCTGGCGGTCGGCGGCTGGCGCAACCACGCGATTGCGAGCGAGTACGGGCTGGATGAGACGCCGAACGAGACGGTCCAGCCGCATCTGGAGCGCTTCGTGCGCGAGACGCTCGGCCTGCTGGACGCGCGCGTAGAGCATCGCTGGGCCGGTGTGATGGCCTTCAGCGCGGATGGTATGCCGCTGGTGGGGAAACTGCCAGGCCACGAGCATATCTATCTGGCGGGAGGCTACACCGGCCACGGCAACGCCTACGCCATCTCCGCTGCGCGCGTGCTGACGGCGCTGATCCAGGGCAGGACGCATCCTGACACCGATCTCTTCGATCCCGCTCGTTTCGAGCATGGCGCATAGCTATGGAACAAGTCATTGTGCAGAAGCTGGATACGCGCGGTCGGCTCGTGACCTCGTATGCCGCGACGATCGCCGAGCGTTTTGCTAACGGCGTCCTGCTCGACGCGCGCTGGGAACGCCCGAGGCTGGCGCTCGGCTATACCACATTCGAGATAGGGGATCGCTTCCGCGAGTGGTTCTATCGTGACCGCTGGTACAACATCTTCGAGATCGTGGAAAGCGGCGGCGCGCTCAAGGGCTGGTACTGCAACATCGCCGAACCGGCGACGATCACTGAGACGGAGATACGCTGCCGCGACTTGCTGCTCGATCTGTGGGTCGCGCCGGATGGGGAGACGCTGATTCTCGACGAAGACGAGTTCACCGAAGACGACGCCATAGACTCGTCAACTCGCACGCAGGCGCTCGCCGCGCTGGCGGAGTTAGAGCAGATGGTCGCGGCGCGAGAGGCGCCTTTCGATCATATTGGGACACGCTGACCGCAATGGCTTAAATGGGTCGCAATGGCTTATAGGTGCAGGAGCGCTCGGCAGATCGCGCGCACATCGTCGCCGATTCCCCTGATCTGTGCGCCGACGAGCAGCGCCTGCAGGAAGAGGAAAGAGCGCATCGGAATGTAGTCAATCGCCTGCTGCACGGTCCCCTGGAAGCGGATATAGAGCAGGTCCATCTGACTATCTTCATCCAGCAGCCGCCGCGCCTTGGCAATGTCCTGCGCATTGGAGATCATGATGCTGCCGCGAATCTCGACGAACGCCTGCTGTACCAGACCAAAGAGCAGCGGATAGATCGGCGCGAACGCCATCTGCAGATCGCGGTCCACCGTCTCACCCATCTCGACGGCATGGCCGGCGATCTCGCGCGCGTGGGAGCCGATGCGCGCGAAGGAGGCGGCGATCTGCTGGAGCTCCGTCAGGCGGCGCAACTGCTGACCAGAGGATGACGCCCCGGCAATGGCTTCGACGATACGCTCGTGAAGCATGGGGTCCTGATACGGCGGATGGGTCTCCTCTAGCACGCTACGCGCGCCATCCAATCCCCAACCGAAGAGCGACGAGGCCGCATTCTTGAAGGTGTCCTCAGAGGTGATGCCGAGGTCGGTCGTCTGCGCGGCCAGCGCGCTCACCAGGTCATCCATCTCATGCATGCGCGCGCGCTCCTGCTCGTAGCGGGATTCCTGCTCCTGTTCGTCATCCATCTTGATGTTCATCCGTTCAGCAACCTTCTACGCTTATCGTTGAGGGCGCAGGTGATCCCACCCACGCGCCACAAGCCGCTCAATCCGTCCATCCGCAAACCGCATCCGCAGGTCCGAGCCAGGCTCGGTAAGGCGCCCGATCACCCGCGCGCCAACGCCATCCTCGGCGACCGCCGCCAGCGCACGCTCCATTCCATCCAGCCGGACTGCGAAGACCAGCTCGTAATCCTCGCCGCCCTCCAGCGCCAGTTGTAGCGCATCCAGCCCCAGCGCGTCCGCGACCGCCAGCGCCGCCGGATCGACCGGGATGGCGCTGGCGTCCAACTCGGCGCCGACGTTGCTCGCCGTGCAGAGATGTCCCAGATCCGCCGCCAGCCCATCGCTTACATCCAGCAGCGCCGTCACGACGCCACCGGCCGCGAGCGCCTGTCCCTCCGCAACACGTGGCTGCGGACTGACCAGCGCAGCGCGCGCCTTCGCCTTCACCTCATCCGAGACCGCATCCAGCCGGGCATCGCCGCCTTGCAGCAGAACACCCGCAGCCGCCGCGCCCAGCGTTCCCGTCACGAGGACGAGATCGCCGGGTCGCCCACCCACGCGGGTGAGCGCCTGGCCGCGGGGAACACGGCCGAGCGCAGTCACGTCAATCGCCAGCGGGCCATCCGTGGCCGAGACATTGCCGCCGACCAGCGCAACGGAGTAGCGCGCGGCCAGCGAACGCAACCCTGCGTAGACGCCGTCCAGCGTGGCGACCTCCAACGCGCGAGGCAGCAGCAGCGAGACCAACGCCCAGAGCGGCTCCGCGCCCATCGCCGCGAGATCGCTGAGGTTCACAGCCAGCGCTTTGTGGCCGATCTCCTCAGGCGTCGCGACGCCAAGCGTGAAGTGCTGACCCTCGACCTGCGCGTCACACGTCGCCACGAGCAGCGAATCCGCCGCAAAGCCACCAAGGTCCAGCAGCGCCGCGTCGTCGCCGACTCCCAGCGCGACATCCGCCCGCGAGGGCAGCCTCACCGTCAGCCGTTCGATGAGCGCGAACTCGCCAAGCTCGTCGATGCGCATAGAACGCTCCCCACGCCAGAACACGCGAGAACATCGTCGCCGCTCCCGCCCCAACACCGAGTGAGAGGGCGGATACGAACAGATGTCCCATCAATTCAGGCGTGAGTGGACTCGTGCCGAATATCCTAACACCCAGACGGAGCGAACGGCAAGCAGGGAAGGGAAGCGCGCGCCGTTTGCAGCGAAATATACGGTATAGCCCGTAGATTGACTGCGCTGGACTGGCTTCTGTTGCGCCGGTCAATCCTCGAAGAGCAGCGTATCCAGGCCACGGACCAGCCCTGTCGTCTCCATCACCTTGCGCACTGCCAGCAGCGTCCCGGCGACGTATGGCCCTGCGCCTGCTCCTGCGTCATGCCGGATCGTCAGGCGCTCATCGGGCAGGCCAAAGATCGCCTCGAAGGCGATGACATAGCCCGGCAGTCGCAGGGAATGGACCTGCGTCCCCTCGATCGTCGCCCCACGCGTCGCGGCGTCCCCGTGGATCTCTTCGATGGGCACTTCCACGTGCGGCTTGGCAACCCGCCCGATTTCTTCTGCCAGTTCGCGCACCGTGCCACTGGGCGCATCGGCTTTTTCACCATGCGCATAGTCAATCAGCTCCCAGGACGGAACGTAACGCGCTGCCATCAGGGCGAAGCGCTTGGCGAGCGCAGCGGTGATCGAGAAGTTGCCCGCCGCGATGACGCCCAGCCCCCGCTCGGTCGCCGCCTGGCCGATCTCGGCGTAGTCCGCCGCCGTAAGCCCCGATGTTCCGATGACGACGCGGACCCCCTGAGCCAGCGCAGCGAGGGTATGCGCCTTCACCGCGTCGTGCCGGGTGTAGTCGATGAGGACATCCGTCGGCGTCCGCAGCGCGTCTTCCACAGAGCCTGCAATCAGAACGCCAGCAGGAGCCCGGCTGAGCGCCTCGCCAATGTCGCTTCCCGCCTGTTTGCGTGCGACGGCGCCAGTGAGGGCGACCTCTTTGGACGCCAGAATCTGGCGGGTGACGGCGGCTCCGGCCCAGCCAGTCGCCCCGGCGACACAGATACGAATCGCCATCGCACTTACCTTTCTTCGGCTGCGGTCCATGTGATTTCAGCCACTCTGAGCCAGGCCGATCGTATCAGATCGCCAGCCCATGATTCCTGACTATTCATACCGAGCGAATTAGGCTGGGTCGTGTCAGGTTGTCTTCTAAGAACAGATTGCGCATAGAAACCAGAAATGACAAGAGGAGCTTCTCATAAGAAGCTCCTCTAGTAATATCTGGCGTCTTGTGCGGCTGGTCAGGCAGTGGCAGGCTCTTTGTGGCGATAGGTGAAGACGTGGTGCGCGGTGAAGTTGAACGCCGTCACCAGGATCAGCGCGATCGCCTGCGCAATCCACGCCTGGACGTGAACCAAATGTAGCGCGAACGAGATGCCCAACGTCAACAGCGTGCCAGCGACACAGGTCATGTGGAAGCGAACGCAGCGTTCCAGCCATGTGCGCTTATGGCCTGGCAGATGACGGAAGGTGAGATAGTCGTTCGGGATGAAGTTCGCCAGGATTGAAATCTCGGTTGCGATGGCAAAGGCGACGAACCAGTGGAGTCCCCGGATGAACTCGTCGGTTGTATTGGGGGGAATCGGAAACACCCAATAGTAGATGATCGAGAAGACGGCCAGGTTAATCAGCGCCGCGAAGCCGCCGACGAAAAGATAGCTCACCAGTCGCTGCGCCCAGTCCGCGCGCCCGTGCGTCACGGCGTCCACAAAGTCGAGCGACCGGTTCACCACTGGCCAGCGCGTCGGCTGGTAGCTGGGAATCTTCTTCTCAACAGGAGCGCTCACCGCCGTCCCTGGCTGGCTCAACGCGTTCGGTTCGCTATCTACGATCTGTCGTGCCATTCCATCCTCCAGAGGCCGGTGGCTCCTCCCAACAGTGGAGCAGCCGCTATGGCCATCGTTTCCTTCCGATACTCTCTGTCGCGCCGCGCTGTTCTTCTACGAAGACGAGCCACCGCGTGCAGACGCACTACAGAGTACGCATAGCATAGCTGATCGGTTTGGGATGGCGCGCGCACTTGTGTGCCTTACGTGCGGCGCGCCAGGATGACCCAGGACAGCAAGGCGACCTGGCCAGACAGCCGTAACGCCTAGCATACCAGCCAGCGGCGCTTTTGTGAATCGAGCGCTCTAAACGTCTCATCTCACTCATCATAACAGGATGAAGCGCCTCTGCGCATAGGAAAATTCTCATGCAAAGGCCAGCGCGACCGCCGGACTGCGCCCCTTATCCGGCCCGTCCTCCAGTTCACCGGCGAAGGGATACTCGCTTGCACCCCAGAGCTCCAGCGCCAGGCCGACGCAGCGCATGCGGTCGGTCTCATCGACCAACTCCTCGTCAGACGCCTCATGGTCGTCCTGGTTTTCACGCTCGTGGTCTTCCCACCAGCCGGGACGCAGCACGACGCGGGTGAACTCCTCCGGCGGCGCGTCGGGCGGCAGCAGGTCGGCGAAGCGTGCTGGATCGCCGCGAAACGCCTCAATATTGCCAACCACAGGAGTGTCATTACCTTCTGAAGACTCCATCGCCGCGAACTCATCGGGGTCGCTGAGGTAACGGTCCTGCTCGAAGCCGTCACGTACGAAGCGATAGCCGGAGACGACCTCGCCATAGACGAAGAGCGCGAAGACCGCGCAGCCGCCGAGTTCCGCCGAGAGCGCGCGATCCAGCCCGTCGGCGCGATTACCTAACTCCAGCAGCGGCGTCCATGGGGGACCTGTTGGCGTGGGCAGAATCAGGTAACGATAGGGTGCTTCCTGCGCGGGATCGGTCAGGCGTCCCAGCACGGCGGAATACGTCCCCTGGAGTCGCAGCGTCTGCGCGCGTCCCTCCCGCGCGAAGATCGCGGCCAACGCTTCTTCGATTTGCTCTGGCGTCCGCTCGCGCAGATGTAGCGCCGTCGTCGCCGTGGTCATGTGTCACCTTGCCCTTCGTGTTGTCGCCGTTCAGCCTACCACACGCCGAGCAGCAGCCACGCCAGCAACGCCGCGCACGGCATCCACAGGCCAAGGATCGCGCCGCGCGCAGCTACCATTGGCCAGCGCAATCGGAGCAATCCAAGCGTCAGCAGCGGCAGCGCCGCGGCGACCAGCCCCTCGAAGAGCAGAACGTAGGCTGGCGTGTGGCCGAGATGTAGAACAGTGGGCGCATAGCGCCACCAGCCCGCGTGGTAGGCGGTCTCCTCGTAAAACGGCACGTTGACCGCGCCCGCCAGCCCCGCCAGCAAGATGGCGCGCCAGGGAAGATGCCTGCCTGGCGCCAAGCCCGCCAGCCGCCAGGCGAGATAGCCAAGCTGCGTCAGCACGATCATCCATGAAAGCGGCATGTAGAACGGCGAGTCCCAGAGCAGCGGCTGGTCTTGCGGATAGAAAAGCGAACGCGCGAACTGATGTCCCGCCGCATCGGTGAAAAGTTCCAGGATGCCCGCAATCAGCCCCAGCAGCATCAGTCGCCCAACCAAGGGTCGCCACATCGGGCGCCCCAGCAACGCCAGGAGATAGATGAGCGCGAGCGCGTCGATAAGAGCGGCGGTGATCCAACCAACCGCGAGCCTGGCTGCAGCGATGTGTCCCACGATCATTAGCCCCAGCAGCGCGAGGAAGGCGATATCCAGCGCGGTGAGCCTGCGTGCGGCTGGATCGAGTTCTCTCGCGCCTGGGATCAGGGCTTCAATCTGTGTCTCTGCCTGCATGGCTGATGCTGCCTTCTACGCCCGGAATTGCCGCTACTATCTACCATCTACTGTAAATGGCCGCAGAGCGCGGCGTCCAATCGGTATCGCATTGGAAACGCTTTCCGCTGGCTGACGAAGCCTGCGCCCGCGCGATACAATACGTCGGCATGCGCAAACGACGATCAGGAGCGCGATGGTCGGCAACCCATCGCAGGACGATAGCAGCACAGGAAAGCGATACGACGAGATGGCGACGAAACGTGAGAGCCGCGAACGGCAAAATGGCAGGAAGTACGGCGAGGAGGCGATTGCCCAGAACCAGCTTGAGGCGTGGCCGAATCCCAATCCCGAACGCGACTACATGATTCACTTCGAGATTCCTGAGTTCACCTGCCTCTGCCCGCGCTCAGGCTACCCCGACTTCGCCACCATCGTGATTGACTACGTGCCAGAAGGATCCATCGTCGAGTTGAAGAGCCTGAAACTCTACATCAACGGCTACCGCGATCGCGGCATTAGCCACGAGGCCGTCGCTAACACGATCCTCGACGACCTGGCAGGCGCGCTTTCTCCGCGCTGGATGCGTGTGGTCGCCGAGTTCAACGTACGCGGCGCCATCAAGACCACGATCTTCGCCGAGAGCGCCACGCCTGGTTACACCGGCGTGAAACCAGCGTACCAGCGCCCCACCTTCACGGGGATCTAGGCCACTCGTCGCGCTCGCTTGCCGCGCTGGCGACGGGATGGCACAATAGCGTCACTCCCACATCTTCAGGAGGGTCCCATGCAGCCTGGTTCCCGGCGCAACGTCGGCGCGACGCGCAGCGCACATGGCGCCTTCGACCGCTACATCTTCAGTGGCGCGCCGACGGATAACAACGTGTACCTGCTGGTCTGCCCGCGCACGCGCGACGCCGTACTCATCGACGCTTCTGGCGACGCCGACCAGGTCTTGAAGGAGGTCCGCCAGGCGCAGGCGCGTGTGCGCATGATCCTGATGACGCATGGACACGCCGACCACTGGGGCGCGCTGGGCAGGCTGCGCGACGCCCTCGGCGCTTCCGTCGGAATTCATCTGGCCGACGCCGATATGCTGCCGCTGACGCCCAACTTCGCGCTCTCGGATGGCCAGCGCATCGCGTTTGGCGCGGCGTCACTCGACGTGCTGCATACGCCGGGACACACGCCCGGCAGTGTCTGTTTCTTGAGCGATGGGCAGCTCTTCAGCGGCGACACGCTCTTCCCGGATGGGCCAGGGGCGACCAAGCCGCCGCTTGGCGACTTCCCGCTCATCATGCAAAGTCTCCGTGAGCAACTTTTTACCCTGCCCGACGAGACAGCCGTCTTCCCCGGTCACGGCGATCCGACGAATATCGGGCGTGAGCGACCATCGCTCGACGAGTGGGAGGCGCGTGGCTGGTGAATGGAGAGAGGGATGTGGCGCTAGAAACAGCGCCCGACGATGGCGCGCGCAGGCGCAGCAGAAAGCGCACAGCGGCTGTCGTTGAGCCTGCCGCCGAAGCCACCCGCCAGCCCGTTTCTTCCGCCATCGCCGAGGAAGATGAGACGCTCTACGCGCAGTACGGCATTCCGCGCATCCCGCCAGCCATCCCCTACATCGCTCCTGACGATCTGCCAATTCTCGGCGATGACCTCTCTGATCCCGATCTACCCTACTGGCTCGCGCTCAACCGCGTCAAGGGTATCGGCCCGGCGCGTTTTCGGCTCTTGCTGGACGCCTTTGGCTCGGCGGCGGAGGCGTGGAGCGCCGACTCTCACGCCTGGCGCGCGGCGGGACTCGACACGCGCACGACCGAGGCGCTGGAACGGCAACGGCCCACCATCGTGCCTGACGCCGAGTTGGAGCGGCTCATCACATTGCGCGTGCGCGCCGTGCGCTTCATCGATCCCGGCTACCCAAAGCTCCTGAGCGAGATTCCGCTGCCACCGGCGATCCTCTGCGTGCGCGGCAAAGTGACGACAGAGGATGAGTGGGCGCTGGCCGTCGTGGGGACGCGCCGGGCGAGCGCGTATGGGCGACAGATGACCGAGCGGCTCGTTCAGGAGTTGGCGGCGCAGCGCATCACCATCGTCAGCGGGCTGGCGCGGGGCATTGATACGCACGCGCATACAGCGGCGCTCGACGCTGGCGGGCGCACCATCGCGGTGCTTGGCTGCGGTCCCGATCTGGTCTACCCGCCGGAGAACGCGAAGCTCGCCGCCAGGATCGTCGAGCAGGGCGCGGTAGTGACCGAATTTGCCCCAGGCGTGCAGCCGGAGGCGAGCAACTTCCCCGCGCGCAACCGGCTCATCAGCGGCCTCGCATTGGGCGTGCTCGTGACTGAAGCGCCGGAGAACAGCGGCGCGCTCATCACGACGCGCTTCGCCGCCGAGCAGGGGCGCGATGTCTTCGCCGTGCCGGGCAATGTCACAAGTCGCGGCAGCCTGGGCTGCAACCGGCTGATCCAGGATGGCGCGAAACTGGTGATCGAGCCGCTGGACATCACCACAGAGTTGAATCTGCATCTCGTCCCGCAGCAGATGGAGTTGCGCGAGGCGCTACCGGAGAATCCCACCGAGGCGCGGCTGCTCGGCGCGCTGGACGAGAGCGGCGAGCCACAACATATCGACGAGTTGTGCCGCGCGACGGGCCTGCCAGTGGCGGAGGTTTCCGGCGCGCTGGTGATGATGGAACTCAACGGGCTGACGCGCCTCGTCGGCCCTATGACCTACATCCGTGCGCGCTAGCGCTTCATGAGCGGGAAGAGTGGGATATGGCGGGCATGTGGAGTTCAGCGCGCTGGTCTGCTCTTGACCTCTCCCCACGGCTCAAGCCGGGGGATTCTTGGGCTGACGACTGCTCATCCAGCAAGCTGGGCAAGTCTGACACCGTCATGTCGTGGCCCGAAGCCACCTCCACAAGCGTCAATTTCCGCAGGCCCTGCGGTATGTGGACAGGATCGCACCTGACAGGCAACCAGTCACGTGCGCCAGTCAGTGCGCCATTCATCCCCAGCCCTGACGGTACACCTGAAGGGCGGGGTCTTCTGGCGCAGATTGATAAAGCGATGCGCGCCGAGCCACGTATTCGCCTGTTTCAGGCGCTGCTGATGGCGGCGCTGCTCTCAGTCTCAGGCTGCGCGCTGCCATGGACCCCTACAGACGCCTCTCATCCCACACCTTCCCCTACGCCAGAGTCCGCGCTTGCGCGGCGGACGGTGTATTGGAGTCAGGGAAATTATCTCTGGGCGTTTCGCGCCAGCGACAGGCAGGTACGCTGGAAGGTGGGGAACTGGGATAACATATTGCCAAACGGCTCGACAATGACCAGTGGGCCAGGCGCGCCAGCGCTCGTCAATGGCATGCTCTACACAACAGCCATCGCCGCCGATCATGCTGTGCCCAAACTCTACGCCATTGATCCACGCACTGGCGATATCCACTGGCATACGGTCGTGCCCGCTTGCCTGCAATACACCGCGCCACCGCTTGTCCAGGATGGCATTATCTACCTGACGACCTCAGGACATTATGATGGTAGCTTTCCCTGCGAGCGGAACGGCCATGTCGTGGCTCTGCGCGCGAGCGACGGCGCGCTGCTCTGGCGGGCGGCGCTTGAACCAGTCGTCAGCGCCGCGCCGGTCATCACCAATGGCATTCTTGTTGTGGTATCCGATAACTATCCAGCCGAGCCTGCGGCCACATACTTGAACGCGTTCCGGGCAATCGATGGCGCGCGTCTCTGGCAAAAGCGAATCGACCTCCGTAACGTATCGCTCATCGGCGACGCTGGAGCCATACTCATTAGCAGCGAGGCCATCGGCGTCTCTCCGTTCCAACGGAAAGTAGAAGCCATTCAGGCGACAGACGGACGCCAGCTGTGGACCACTGCGATCAATAGTGGCTTTGACCCTTTAGCAGGAGCCTTGATGGCGAACGGGATCATCTACCTAAACCCAGGCGGCGATATCACGGCGCTGCGGGCAAGCAATGGCAAGGTCATGTGGAGTTTTGCGGAGGGCACGCGAACCCTCAGTTCCCCTCTGCTGCAAGAGGGGCGGCTCTACGTTGGCGTGGGCTCAGAGATGTTGACACTTGACGCGAGCAGCGGCGCGTTGTTGCGTGCCTATGCTATCTTCGAGACTCCAACAGATCCAGAGTACGTATGGTACACATGGTCTCGCCCCGCCATCACGAACGGGACGATTTATTTCAGCGCAGCCTTCGGGTCAATACTCTGTTGCCACCCCGGCAATGGCAGCATACTGCATGCGCTTGATTTGCAGTCTGGGCGTCTGCTTTGGAGCCACCTGGAGAGGCCCAGTGACGCCACGAGCGCGCCTCTAATCGGCGATTGACTTGTATCCGCGCTAGCGGCTGGTGTTACATCTGAGTAGGTCGAGCCTGGATCATGCCGCCAGCAAGCGCGGCGCTATGCGCGGGAAAAGCGCGATAGGGAGGGCGCTTTGCATCTCTTTCTTGTGCGCCACGGCGAATGTTTGGGACAAAGTGAGCCAGGCAACACGGACCCCGACAGCCCTCTCTCTGTGCTTGGAAGGCGACAGGCTACACTTGTCGCGGAGCGATTGAACGAGATGGATGTGACCTGTGTGATCAGCAGTCCTCTGATCTGCGCGCTCGAGACAGCGAATACTATCGTTGAGGTCACAGATTTGCCCGAGATGGTTGTTTGGCCGGAACTGCGTGAAGGGTTCAGCGGACAGTATCGTGGATTGGGCAGAACGGAACTGCTTCGACGATTTCCACGAGCGGTGCTCTCACCATCTATCACTGAGGATGGCTGGTATCACGGCGATGACTCATATGAGTCGCTGTTCAAACGTTGCCACCACGCACGTGCTTTGCTGCTCAGCCACTGCGGCATAGATGATCGTGTCGCTGTCGTGACACATGGAGGGTTCGTGAATTATCTGCTGCACGTCATTATCGGCGTTCCAGAGGATGCGCCCCGATGGTTTGAGCTGGCGAACGGCACAATCAGTACAATTCACTTTGTCTCGCCGGAAGCCCGTGCAAGCGGGCCGCTCTACCCACCTTTCGAAGTCGAGATTCTGGCGCTCAACGACATCTCCCACCTGCTCAGTATTCGCTGAGCCATCTGCCCGAGATGGAACTGCGGATGGCGCTGCCAGAGAAACCCATCAGGGCATAGGGGCTCGGCGCGCTGGTGATGGAGTTGAAAGACTTGACGCGCCCGGTTGGTCCCATGACCTATTTCCGCGCGCTAGCGGCTGATCTTGCCCGTGCGTGCGACGAGTTCCTCAGCGGTCATCGTGTCGTAGCCTTCGAAGGGCTGGTGAATCCAGGGATTATCGGCGAGATACTCGACGCGGTAGTCGGGAATACACATCGAGCGCTGTTTCTGCCAGAGCACGGCGGTGCGGATCTCCTGCACCGCTGGATATGCCTGCAAGAGATGCGCCTTCACCAGATCGAGTGTGATCCCCGTGTCCACCAGATCATCCACCAGCAGCACGCGCTCGCCAAGACTGGGCGTGATCATCGTCAGATGCGACGAGATGACGATCTCGCCTTGTACCGTACCCGCGTTTTCGACGTAGGACTGCGTGAAGATGATGGCCAGCGGCGTGTCGAAGATGCGCGACATCGTGTCGCCAATGCGCAGACCGCCACGCGCGATACAGACGATCTGGTTGAACTCCCAGCCCGAAGCATGAATCTGCGCGGCGAGGCGCTCTATCGCCGTGTGATACTCATCCCAGGTCACGTAGAGGTCGCTCATCTCCCTCATACTTTCTTTGTGCGTGGGTAAGGAGACCATCAGCCCCTTGTGGCGTACATCCAGTAATATCGCTTGACCGGAGTCTAGCACACAAGACAATGCGCCACAATGCGCCCGACACCTATCCAGCACTCAGGTGAACATGTAGAGGCTGGGATTCGCCGGATCGACCAGCACGATGATGGCGTCACCCATGCGGTACATCGGCGTGTGGAACCGCTGCGTGAAGGTGCGCAAGGGACCGGTCCGTGGATCGGTGGCGGCGGTATAGACGTACCATTTCGCCAGCGGGTCCTTCGAGAGCATGTCGCGCTCGACGCGCATGTCGCTGATCGTCGCCGCGACGCGCACGCCTCTGGTTCGCAGGATGTTTTGTCCCTGCCTGATGCGGCCAAACATCCGCACAATGAACACTATCATGACGATCACTAAGTGCGTCGTTCCTCAGATGCGGTAGACATCTTGTCGTTTGAGCAGGCGCGTGGGTTTGGGGGGACGATTCCAGAGAAACGGCGTTGGGCGCCGATTCCAGTCAGCCACGCCGGTCTGGAGGGCCTGATCGACGTCGTCTGTGGTGGAGCAAACACGCCCAGCCAAAGCGCGTTGGCGGAGGATCTTCCAAAAGCCCTCGATGCATTGAGCCACGAGATTGAGCCAGGCGGCGCGCTTGGGCAGCGGAATGAAGTGAAAGCGGGGATGGCCCCAGTTCCACAGCAGCGTGTCCATGGTCCAGTGGAGCGGGAGAGCATCAACGATGCGATACGCCTCGCCCGGTGGGGCGAAGCTCTCCAGACCGTCCAGAAAATGCAGCCAGGCGGCGGTATCGCGCGTGCTGGCAGTCTCGACGCAGACGGCGCCGGAGCGGTGCGCGAGCGCGCCAAACGCCCAGCGGTAGCCCTGGCGCTCATAGCTGGGATGAAAAGGGGGGCGATGGGCGTCATCGCTCCAGCTGGGTCCGGGATAGCTCTTGGCCGCGACTGGACCGAGTTCATCCAGGCAGATCACCGTGCTGCCCGCTGGTGGAGCGGTGTAGAGCCCGACAATGGCCCCCTGTTTTCCGCGAACTCCGGGTCGTCGCTCTCCAGCCAGGTGCGGGGCTTCTGCCACTTGATATGCTCCGCCTTGAGAATGCGGCGGATCTGGCTGCGCTTGATGGGCACACCACTCTTGGCCAGTTCTTCCTGCAGCCGGTCCAACGTCCAGTGGCCGGTGGGCGGGAGTTGCCCATCCGGTCCCTCGTCCGGCTTGGGCGGCAGCCCGCGCGCCAGGGCGATCACCCGGCTGTAGTACTCCTCCGTATAGGTACGCGGTCGGCCAGAGCGTGCCGCATCGTCCAGCCCGGCCAGCCCTTCCTGCTCAAACCGCGTGAGCCACAGGCGCACCATCTTCTCGCTCCCCCCAGCTCCTGCGCGATGGCCGTGACCGTCATCCCCTGCAGGGCAAGCTGAACGATGCGCGCTCGAGCGACGAGGCGAACCGGCGCGCTACGCGCGCGTGTCAGCCGCTCGATCTTGCCTCGCTCCTCGTCAGTCGCCTCACCAATATGCAGCGTCATCTGCAGTACCTCCTGCCCACCGGACCTGGAGGTATTGTATCTCACTTGCGGAACGACGCACTTAGAGCAACTTGCGAGTAGCAGAGGCAGGCAGAGGTTGTGTTAAGTTGTGTTAAATAGACACGTATGCGTGCCTATTCGACCGACCTGAAGGAACGACTGGTGCGAGCGGTGGCTGACGGTCAGCCCATGCGAGAAGCCGCTCGCCGCTTCGGTGTAGCCGTGACGACGGTCAAACGCGCCGTGGCGCAGCAGCGGGAGACGGGCTCGTTGGAGCGCAAGCCCATTCCTGGCTGCCCGCGCCGCCTTGGACCAGACCAGGACCTGAGCTGGAGGCCACGGTGCGGGCGCGCTTGGAGGCTGCTCCCGACGCCACGGCGCTGGAGCACGGCGCCTGGTGGGCGGAGCATCAGGGCCTGCAGTTGAGCGAGGCGACGATGTGGCGAGCCATCCGCCGGCTGGGGTGGACGCAGAACAAAAGACACTGGCAGCCAGTGAGCGCGACGAGGAGGCGCGCACTGCCTGGCGTGAGGCCGCGGCCCAGCTGGACCCGGAGCAACTCGTCTTTGTCGACGAGAGCGGCACGAACATGGCTCTGACCCGTGTGTATGGCTGGGGGCTGGGCGCCGCATGACCAGCGGGCCAGCGGATCGGCGCCGCGCAACCACGGGAAGAACCTCACGCTGGTCGCCGCGCTGAGCCCCGACGGCGTGCACACGCCGTGGCTGATCGAGGGAGCCATGGACAGTGAGACCTTCGCGTGGTACATCCGCAAGCAACTCGCGCCGACGCTGCGGCCGGGGCAGGTGGTGGTGCTGGACAATCTGAGCGCGCACAAGGGGGCCAGCATCCGTGAGGTGATCGAGGCGCGCGGCTGCTTGCTGTTTTTTCTGCCGCCGTACTCGCCCGATTTCACGCCCATTGAGCAGGCCTTCTCCAAGCGCAAGGCGATCCTACGCGGGCTAGGCGCCCGCACCAAGGAGGCGCTCCAGGAAGCGGTCCGCCTCGCCATCGAGGCCATTACCCGCCGCGATGCGGTCGCCGTGGTTCGCCCACGCCGGGTACGCTCTGCCTGCTCAACCTACCTGAAAGTTGCTCTAGGATCAGAATGACGACGAATCCGACAGCCACGATGATGCCAGCGCCTGTGATGAAGTATTGCAGCGCAGGTGGCACATTCGGCATTACAGGTCTCCCATCGCGCGAGCTCTCAGAAAATGAGGCGAACGACAATGACAGGCGACAGGGCAACGCGTTTCGCCGCCTCCTTCAGGCGCCTCTAATGGATACCGCTGGTGGTTACGCAGCGCAGTCGCTACTTACCACTGTCTCGCCTCATGCGAAGGTGGGGCAGATATAGCTGCCCGTACTGACCCCAAAGAGTTCGTCCTGCATCGCGGCGACAGTACAGGCCTGCCCGCTCCATTTGCGCGTGGCGGAATCGAGCAGCAGATCGTCTGAGAGCGCGGCGTAGGGCAGATGCGCGCCATCGACGCCGACGCTGAACGAGAAACCATAGGTTCCCGGCGCGGTCGGCGCGGTAAGCGCGACCTCCAATAACACGCTCTGGCCCGATGACAGGTTCACAGGCAGCGGTGGAAGCGTCGAATCGTCCGAGACAACCTTGATAAAGTCAGCGCTACGTGTCGCTCCCGCGCTAGCGGTTGAATCGAAGGTGGCGTGCAGGTACTCGTCGGCGAAGAAGTGGCCGCCACAGCCGCCGCCGTTGACTTGACCATTTGTGTAGAAGCCATCGCAGAACTGCCAGCTATTGAGCGCGCCCGTGTATGGCGTGAAGCGGTCGATCCGCACGCTCACCCCCTCAACACGGTGAGACGCGCTCTTCGCGCCGTTGCAGTATTCGACCATGATCCCTGTATGCTCCAGCTCTGGATTGACCTCTGGTGACTGTGGCAGGCCGTGCAGATCGCCAGCATCAGATGGGAGCTTGAATGGATCGAGTGGTACGCCATCGGGGAGTTTGGCCGCGGGATACGCCAGTCCAATCAGCGAGACCGCGATATAGGAGTCGCCGCTTTGATAGATGTCGCCGAAGCCCTGACCGGATGGACACGCCGCATGGAATTGGTCGGCTGTGGCGGTGGGTAGCCGCGCGGGCGTGGGAGAAAGAGTCGCGGTCGGTGTTGCGGTGTGTCCAGCAGAGGTAGCGTCACAGCCACCCAGGAACGAACTTGCCAAAAGACCAATTACTATGAGAGCCAGGGATCGTCGCATCATCTCATCCCCCTTTTGCGGTGATTATCGCCCGCCTCGCCAGGGGCGCGGGCTGGTGGAGGCTCCAGACGAGGTTCCTGACTGTGAGGAGATCGCGCAAGCGCCCGTGATGATGATGACCACAATCAGGCCAACGAACGACGAGATGCCGCACGAGCCAACCTGCTAACTTTCATACATCCAGCGAACCATATCACCGCGCACGGGCGCTATGAACCATGTCACAATCTGCTTGTGATCCACCTTACCCATACGCTGTCAAATCCAGTGAAAAGTCAGCGCTCATGAAGACGCCCCCGAACCATTGCGGTCCAGGGGCGTGTGTTAGCCTATCGACGATGAAGGCCTACTCCTCGTCGTCTTCGAGTGGCTCGTCGTCCTCGACGCCCGGCGTCACCGTGACCGGCGCGACGGCGGAGCGAATCTGCGCCTCGATCGAGTCGCCGATCTCTGGGTGCTGGCGCAGGAACTCCTTGGCGTTCTCGCGCCCCTGGCCCAGCCGCGTCTCGCCGTACGAGAAGAATGCGCCAGCCTTCTTGACCGTACCCGTCTCCAGGCCGATGTCGAGTAGACCGCCCTCGCGCGAGATGCCCTCATTGAACATGATGTCGAACTCGGCTATGCGGAACGGCGGCGCGACCTTGTTCTTCACCACCTTGACCTTGGCGCGGCTGCCCATCACCTCCGTGCCGACCTTGATCGAGTCGATGCGGCGGATGTCGAGCCGGACCGAAGAGTAGAACTTGAGCGCGCGTCCGCCCGAGGTCGTCTCCGGGTTGCCGAACATGATGCCAACCTTCTCGCGCAACTGGTTGGTGAAGATCACCGAGGTCTTGGAGTTGTTGATCGCGCCGGTCAGTTTGCGCAAGGCCTGGCTCATGAGGCGCGCCTGCAAGCCCACGTGCGCGTCGCCCATCTCGCCCTCGATCTCCGCGCGCGGCACCAGCGCGGCCACCGAGTCGATCACGACGACATCCACAGCCCCGCTACGCACCAGCATCTCGACGATCTCCAGCGCCTGCTCGCCGGTGTCTGGCTGCGAGATCAGCAAATCGTTGATGTTGACGCCTAGCCGCTCGGCGTAGGCGGGATCGAGCGCGTGCTCGGCGTCGACAAAGGCGGCGACGCCACCGCGCCGCTGGGCATTAGCGATGATGTGTAGGCAGAGCGTCGTCTTGCCGGAGCTTTCCGGCCCGTAGATCTCGGTGACACGCCCGCGCGGAATACCGCCGATGCCCAGCGCCAGGTCCAGCGCGATGGACCCGGTGGGGATACACTCAACTTTATCATGGGCGCGGTGCTCGCCCAGGCGCATGATCGCGCCCTTGCCGAAGCGGCGCTCGATCTGCGACATGGTCAGGTCGAGCGATTTTTCACGCTCGGAGGCGGTCGCCCCGTTCATCGCGGCGAGGGCGCTGTTGTCACGACTTGCTGGCATGCTCTACTCCTCTTGCGT
Organism: uncultured bacterium; assembly: GCA_963733745.1. Classification (GTDB taxonomy): domain Bacteria; phylum Chloroflexota; class Ktedonobacteria; order Ktedonobacterales; family JADMIN01; genus DASWAC01. The sequence continues at coordinate 95,115 of CAVTFE010000088.1, read as the reverse complement.
CCTGTTGCGTCCTGTTTGTCTCCACTGACGGCGCCACTTCCGCCTGATCAGGAACAGTTGTATTTGGAACGAATGATCTAATTGTACGCGAGGGTCGCGGTGGCGTCAATCACTGTATTCTGCACGCCTATGCTGAAATTGGAACGTGATGACTCCATAGTACGCCACCACGCTGGTACCTTGTGTCATTTCGCTTCAGGAGCTGGCCTGCGGCGTCTCGTCTCCGCCGCTGAAACGCTCAAGATTCGCCGTGACGCCAAAGGCCGCGCTGATCTCCTCGTCGTGTTCGCGCTCGTGGTTCAGCAGCAGATGCAGGATGCCTCGCACGCTTGGCGGGCGGATAGTTCCGTCCTCCTGCCGCTTACCGCCGACATCTTCGTACGCCAATTGCGCAATGCGCCGCGTCTCCCAGCCATCTTCTCCGCGTCCCATCGCGGAGGCGACTACGCGGGGCGTCGCGGATTGCAGCCCACCGAGCAAGTCGTCGCGGGTCAGTGGTCGGTAGCGCGTCTGTGTCCGCGTGTTGTAGCCATCCACATCGCGCGCAGCGTCAACCAGCACATCAGGCAGATCACGATAGGCGCTGATCTCGAAGACGGCGGTGGCCCACTCGTCCCAGCCGAGCAGATGCGCGAGCATGTCATGCAGCGTCGCCTCGCCGGGCAGCAGTGGCTCCCACCAGCGGTCGTCGCCGATCTGGTCGGCCAGCGCCAGCGTCGTCAGGCGTTGCTCGCGCAGGCCCTGCACGATCTCCGCCGTCTCCATAGGCATACTCCCTTGCCTCCTGGGGCGCTCCTCCGTTACACCTCACGGCATCTTGCTGCGGCCCTCCAGCGCGCGGCTGAGCGTTCCCTCGTCGGCGTACTCCAGATCGCCACCAATTGGTAGACCGCGCGCCAAGCGCGTCACGCGCAGATCAGCGCGCTCCAGTAGCGGCGCGATGTAGGCGGCGGTGTAGTCGCCCTCATAGTTGGGATTCGTCGCCAGGATCACTTCATGGACCGGCCCGTCCTCGCCGCCGCTCGACTTCACCCGCGCCACCAGTTCGTCGATGCGCAAATCCTTCGGGCCAATGCCTTCGATCGGCGAGAGCGCGCCATGCAGCACGTGGTACAGCCCCTTGAAGACGCCGGTCTTCTCCAGCGCCAGCACGTCCAGCGGCTCCTCGACGACACAGATCACGCCGCGCTCACGCTGCGGATTGGCGCAGATCGGGCAAGGGTCGGTCTCGGTCAGGTTGAAGCAGGTGGAGCACTGGATGATGTTCTCCTTCACCCGCACAATCGCCTCGGCCAGCCGACGCGCCTGATCCGCCGGGCTGCGCAGGATGAAGAACGTCAGGCGCTGGGCAGTCTTCGGCCCCACGCCCGGCAGCTTCGCCAGTTCGTCAATCAGCGCCGTCACCGACGCCGCGGTAGTTTGCATGTCTCGTCCATCTACGCTCTTAGTTGTGGCCGGCTAGAAGCCCATACCCGGCGGCAGGCCCATCCCGCCGGTGACCGAGCTCATCATCTTCTGCTGCGCCTCAGTCGCCTTGTTGAAAGCGTCCTGAGACGCCGCGAGGATGAGATCCTCCAGCAGCGAGACGTCTTCGGGGTCCACGACCTCAGGAGTGAGCTTGACGCCGGTCACCTCGAACTTGCCTGTCATGCTGACCGTGACAGCGCCACCGCCGGCTGTGCCTTCGAAGACGGTGTTCTGCAGCTCCTCCTGCAACTTGAGGAGCTTGTTCTGCATCTGCTGGATGGCCTTCATGTTGAATCCCATGGGATTGGTGTTCCTTTCGACCATTTCAGGGTGTTATGTCGGTTCTGGCGCGGACGCGTCAACCCGCCGCGCAATGGTCGCATTATAGTATCCGATCGTCTTGTGCGCTATGCCGCCAGCCGTCGGTTCGTCAGGTTGAGCCTGACAGGGTGAACTACCACACCCTCTCTCCCATTGCCGAAGGCGTTTGGGACCACTTTGACGATCATGTTGTAGGACGCATTCACATCGGCATTGATCCGCCGACTCGTCGCCGTCACAAACAGCCCACGCTTCACCCGCTTCCCAACGTACTCGACCTGACGACCCAGTGGCTCGCTCTCCAGGAAGCTGCACTTGGAAGTGTAACTCTCCTCTGTCAGGAGGACGCGGATGCCGACCAGTTCTGCCTTATAGGTCAACATCTGGATGAATCGGGCATGCGGGAGGAAGACGAACGTCTGATTGGTCCGCTTGCCCAACTGGACCTCTTGCTTCCACCCCTCATTCTTCCCGATGATGAGCATGCTAATACGCTGCCGAACCAAGTGATCAACGATGCGACGACTTGCCACATGGAGGTAACTGTCGACCTGTCGTTTGCGCTTGTTGGTCAGGACATCAAGGCGATGGGAGGTAGTTTGCCCTTCCAGGAGCAAGGCTTGATAGTGAGCGCGGCGCTTGTTGTAGAGTTGGTTCAACGCTTTGAGTGGACGCCCGTTGACCAGAAGAGGCGTAAAGCCTGGCTGGTTTGCGGTTAGCGCCGCCAGATTGTTGACCCCCAGATCAATACCCGCGACCCACTGTGGATTGACGTCGGCGGGGAATACCTCCTGTTCATAGATGACCTCCACCGTGTAATGGGTGGCATGCGGTGCGATGCGCACCTGTGCAATCGTCTGGAAGGAATGTTTGGTGGCGACGCGAATCGCCAGTCCGGACGGCACAATCCAGCCCGCATTCCTGGGATGGCGGCTGATAGCCTGGGTGGTATAGGTGAGGACATTCCGGCCCTGCTTCTCGCGGTACTTGGGTAGCTTGGGATGACCCAGGAACTTCTCGGGATGGGCTACCCATTCCTGACAGGCGGCGAAGTAGCTCGTCCAGGCGAGGGTAACTTGCTTTAGCACCCATTGGGCCACCTTGGCGGGGAGCATACGGTACTGCTCGGTAGGCTGCATGAGCGTGTCTAGCTCGGCATAGCCAATGACTGTACCGTTCGTGATGTATGCCTGGCGGGTAAGGTAGAGTGCAGCGTTGTAGAGGTTCTTGCTTGCAAAGGCCGCTACGTCAATCGCCGCCCACCGGGGGTCGTGGCGGTCAATACGGTGCTGTTCCACTAACTGCATTGGTACCCTCCCTGGCCTCTATGGTGTCTGGCTCCCGGACTGCGCAAGCAGTGCCAACCAAGGTCAAGGCTACCCCAGGAAGTTCTCTACTGGTTCCGAACGTTCATTATACCTTATCCGCGCGGCGCTCCGGCTTCCGGCAACGCCGATTCTCGCTACCATAATTTCCTTGATTCGCCCGCAAGCCGCCTTAGCCTCATCATCGTGGTTCCGCTATTGCCAGCCAGGTCACGCTCTGGGAGGGTGGCGCTACATGCTGAGCGCATTGCTCACCCTGGCGCTCTACGTCTCCAGTCCGGTCGCAGCGCGCGCGCCACAGGTCGTTATGCGCTATCTCGTCGGGCTGACGCTGGCGACGCCGGTTCTGCTCGCGCCGCTCTGGGGGTGGGCGACCTCCGGCGCATCGTAAGGTGTGGGCTGGACGATTCGCGCTTGGAATGATCGCGCTGGCGTACCTGCTGGGTCTGGCAGGTGTCTTCCAGGCGATTCCCGGCGCGCGCGTGGAGGCGCAACGGCAGGAGCGCCTGATCGCCGACCTCGAAAGACGGGGCGTGACGGCCCTCTACACCGACTACTGGACCTGCGACCGCATAGCGTTTCTCAGTCACGAACACATCATCTGCGCCACCCTCAACCCTGAATTACAGCCCGATCTCGACCGCTACGCGCCCTATCGTGAGCGAGTCGCCGCCACGCCAGATCCCGCGTATCTCTTCCCCGACGATTCATCGCAGGCGCACTCTTTCCAGGCCGTCTATGACCGCGCGCCAGCCGCCTTTCAGCGCGTCGCGCTTGATGGCTACACCCTTTATCTCCCGACCACGAATCACTCCACATAAGCGAGCGGGAAGCATTGCACCAGACCCGATGAATTCAGGTGTTACATAGGAAAGAGCCGTTGACAGCTACCGGCTGCGCTGCTATCCTTAATCTATATGTCGTGTCGGCATTCTCTGTACATTCTCAGCGCAGGTTGAAGGGGGTGGATGATGCTTCGCAAACCAGGTGAGGTGGAAGCGCTGATGGCGGAGGCGCTGGGAACGTTCTTCCTGGCCTTCATCGGTGGAGGAGCGGGCATCCTGGCTCCGGCGGCGCAGGGGACGATCATTCCGGCGCTGGCGCATGGCTTCGCGCTCTTCCTGGCGATCTCCGTGATCGGTCGGATCTCCGGCGGGCATGTGAATCCCGCCGTGACGCTCTCGCTGGCGAGTGTTGGCCGGTTCCCCTGGGCGCAGGTTCCCTGGTACATCATCGCGCAGTTCGTCGGCGCGATTGTCGCCGCGTTCGGCGTCGAGGCGCTGTATGGCAAGAACGCCTCCATCGCGCCCACCATCGCGGCGGGTGTCGGCGGTGGGACCGCGTTCGGCGCGGAGGCGATTGGCGCGGCGTTCTTGGTCATCGCGGTGGTAGCGGCGGCGGCCGATCCACGCCTGAACCTGCCCAACGGCTGGGCCGCCTGGGTGATCGGCGTCGCCCTCGCCGCAGCGATCTTCGTCGTCGGCCCCATCACCGGCGCGGCGGTGAATCCAGCGCTCGGCCTTGGTCCGTACTTGGTGGATTGGATTCAGGGCACGATCAAGAACTTTGGCTGGCAAGAGTTCTTCGTCTATGGCATCGCGCCAATCGTGGGCGGCGTGATCATCGCCTGGCTCTACCGCTTCATTGCGGGGACCCATCGCGAGGCGGCGCGCTAACCATCGAAGCCACCTACTCTGGACACGCGCTCCGCTGGCTACTCGCCGCCGGGGCGCGTTTTTGCGCGCACGACGCGAGAAATAGAGCGGCTTCGCATCACTCACAACGAGAGCAGCGGCACCTGATTACCGCTTTTTCCTAGCCAGGCGAGAAGTGTCTCCTCAGTGAGGGCATCATTCCTCCTCACAAGGAGACAGCACCATGGCCAACCAATCACCTTCCAGCCGCTCTACCTTCTCCACCCAGCTTCATAGCGCCGAACAGCGCATGCAGCGCCGCTGGTTCGACCTGGCGATGGCCGAGCAGCGCGGCCAGCCGATGCCCGTCCTCGAGCGGATGTACGACACCTACCTGCGCGCTCTGGACGAATACGTCGCGTTGCAGCGCCGGATCAGCGCGCGTGGTATGACGGCCCGCCTCGCCTCCTAAGTTACTCTGTCAGGATCACTGACCGCTGACGGCGCTCATGTACATACTCCGCCGCATCCTCGTCGCCCGCCAGATCGCCCCACGGCTCGTCAGGTGGAGCGGCGGCAAGCCAAGTCAGAAAGTCCTCGCGGGGCATAGGCGGTTGCGACATCAGCGCCTGTACCTCCTCATCCGTCCGTGGAACCTCTGGACCTGTCTCGTGATCGGGAATCCGCAGACGCACGAACACATCGCCGGACGGCAATCCCGCTGGTAACCGAACCTCGAGCGCGCCATTCTCGGTGATACGCCCGCGCAAGTCAACTGTCGTCGTCAGCGACCCCACGCATGAATGCGGGGGCTTGCAAGAGCCCCGATGCTGACCAGTCCCCTGGCTGTACGCCAGGAGCCGTTTGGGAGGAGTGTTTCAGTTCAGACCCTGGGATGGCCTCTCAGTCCCAGGCCCTCTAAGCTCGGCGTTAAACAGGCAGATGGGGTACAACAGCCCGTGCGTCGAGCACAGTACCGCTCCCAAACACGGACGAGGGAACCCTTACCCGCGCAAGCGGAGTCCGAAAGGATGGTGGCATGTCGTCTGTCTTGGTCATCGACCAGAAGCGCAGACCGTGCGCTCCGATTCCGCCGGGGCGCGCGCGCTACCTGCTCAGCGCGCACCGAGCAGCGGTGTGGCGGCGATACCCCTTCACACTTATCCTCAAAGAAGGCGAGACACCCGACGAGCCCGCGCCGCTCCGGCTCAAAATTGATCCCGGCAGCAAGACCACGGGGCTAGCGGTCGTCAATGACGCCACGGGGCAGGTCGTCTGGGCGGCGGAACTGACCCATCGCGGGCAGCAGATCCGCGATCGCCTGCTGGCGCGTCGGGCCGTCCGCCGTTCCCGTCGCCAGCGCCACACCCGTTACCGTCCGGCGCGCTTCCTCAACCGCCGCCGGCGTGACGGCTGGCTCCCGCCCTCTCTGGAGAGCCGGATCGCCAATGTGGTGACCTGGGTGGAGCGCCTGCGTCGCATCGCGCCCATCGGCGCGCTTTCGCTCGAACTGGTCAAATTCGACACGCAGCTCCTGCAACACGCGGAAATGAGCGGAGTCGAGTACCAGCAAGGCGAACTGGCGGGCTACGAGGTGAGGCAATATCTGCTCGAGAAGTTCGGGCGGCGCTGCGCATATTGTCGCCAGACGCATGTCCCCTTGCAGATCGAGCACATCGTCCCCAAGGCGCGTGACGGCTCCAATCGCGTCTCGAACCTCACGACCGCCTGCAAACCCTGCAATGATGCCAAGGGCACGCGCACCGCCGCGGAATTCGGCTATCCCGAGATCCAGGCGCAGGCCAAGCAGCCGTTGCGGGACGCGGCGGCGGTCAACGCCACCCGCTGGGCGCTCTTCCACCGGCTCAAGGGGCGGGGATTGCCGGTGGAGACGGGCACAGGCGGACGGACGAAATGGAATCGGACCACGCGGAACTTGCCCAAGACACATTGGCTCGATGCCGCGTGCGTCGGGGCCAGCACGCCTGCTACTCTCAGGGTTGCCGGTATCGTGCCTCTACACATCACGGCAACCGGACGCCACAGCCGGCAGATGTGTCGCACGAACGCGTCCGGCTTCCCCGACAAAGCGCCCAAGGCCACCAGTGTGGTCGGCGGATTCCGCACCGGCGATATCGTGCGCGCCGTCGTTCCACCATCTTCCACAAAGGCAGGAACCTACCTGGGGCGGCTGGCCGTGCGTGCCACTGGCTCCTGCAACCTCAAGACGGCCGCTGGCACAATCCAGGGCATCCACGTGCGCTACTGTCGGCCGATCCATCGAGCAGACGGCTACACCTATGCCAGCCAGAAAGGAACGGCGGCGCTTCCTCCCCAGCCCTGAAGGCCGGGGGTCTCCGCGCCGCTGACGCGATGATGCGCTCTCCCTTCACGATTCTCCGCCCTCATCATGGCACATGAGCGGTGATGCGGCAACGGCGTCTGACAAGGTATCGCGGAGAATCCTTGTGGATGACATCGCTTGATCCCGCTATTGCAAAAATGTGAGCCAGATCACTGTTCAATTGGCCCATGCTCTGCTATCCTGAACTGCATCGAGCCAGCCGGCGGCCATTCTCCTGATTCTCCTTTGTATTCTTCCCTCTCGTCGGCGCGCCTCGTTAGAAAGAGACGCCCATGCGGTCCTTCTCCTCGCGCGCTGGCATTCTTGTCGCGCTCATGGCGTTATCCACCGTCATCGCCGCCTGCGCTATCGGCCCATCCTCTTCATCAGGAACGAATACACCTGTCGCGTCTGGCTCCGCGACGGCGAGCGTTACCGCCGACACCAACGGCACGCCCACCGCGCCGCCGGTCATCCCGACCGCCACGACGCCGCCAGGTTCTCCATCACCGACGCCAATCCCCTGCCCGCGCTCCGACACGCCATTCGGGAGCTTCATCCATACCGCTAACGCATCTAACAGCGCGGGCGACTACACCATCATCACCCTCCCCGCACTCTATTGCCAACCCACCGCGATCCTGCGCGTCACGCCGAATTGGAACCCCAATGGCGCTGGCGTCTATAACAACCATCCCATCGGCGTCTTCTATATCGCCGGCAGCACGCAGCGCTGGGCCATCTTCAACCAGGACATCGCCGCCATCCCCAACGGCGCGGCATTCAACGTCGATTACGGTTTCCCCGTCGGCGACGCCGCGCTCTGTGTCCACACCGCCACCGCCGCCTCTAACTCCGGCAATACGACCAGAATCGGCTGCGAGACGGGCAGCGACAATCCCAACACGATCATGATCGCGACCCCCAACTGGAACTCGCCCGGCGCGAAGGTCTACAACAATCATCCGATCGGCGTCTTCCACAGCGGCAATACATGGTACGTCTTCAACGAAGACATCGCCGCGATGCCGACCAACGTCACCTTCAACATCGCGCGCGTCAACGGCTTTGTGCAGACAGCCACAGCGGGCAACATCAGCGGCAACGTCACATTTATCAACATCGCCGCGCTCAACGGTCATCCCGAAGCCAAACTCCAGGTGACGCAGAATTGGAATCCGGGCGCTGGCTCCGGCGTCTACAACAAGCACAACATCGGCGTGTACTACATCGGCGGGAGTACCCAGCGTTGGGCCATCTTCAATCAAGATCACGCGGCGATGACTCCCAACGCCTCGTTCAACGTGACGTATTCGTAGGCGGCTCGCCGACCTTGCGATAGCGTCCAGACAGCGCCTCCAGCAAACGCGCGGGGCGCTGTTTTCGCGCGGTCGTTCATTGCCTCAACCCTCTTCGCGATAGCGCGTGACGCTTGGGCCAGGATGCGCTATGCTGTATAGCCGTGGCCGTCTTGAGCCATCCTGACATCATCCTGAAGTCATCCTAACGCGCGGATATGTCCCAATGGTAAAGCGCTGGCGTCGCGCGCGTCGTAGAGTAATAAGGTCTGGGAGAGCCGCGGAGATACAGCGCGGTCGTTGAGCTTTGACGTGGAGGGATAGCGCATGGCGCGCAGGACGACGCTGGATGACGCGGAGGCGCGCGCCTCGGTGGCTACCGAGGATCTTTTCGAGCCGCCCGACTGGGCCGTGGCTCGCGGCAGGTCGCGCGCGTCATTGCGCATGGCCGCGATCGGCGTGCGCCGGACTTGGCCGCTGCTCATCGCAGTGAGCCTGGGCATGCTCGCCGCCGTCACGCTCATCTGCACCGCGCCGGTCTACACCGCGCTCTCCTCCGAAGTCCAACTGCAACATACCCTCGCCGCGCAGTCCTCAATTGACATCAACACCGAGGCGCTCGTCACCTCGTTCGCGGTCTCCAAGGACAACGCCAGCGCGATTGACCAGCGCATGGACGGCCTGGCGCAGACCTACTACAGCGGCTTCGCGCCCACCTCCACCAGCTATGTCACCGGGACCTCGGGGATGCTCATACCGGAGATCAACGGCAAGACGACCTCCGATCCCGCGCATCCCCTGCTGCTCCCAGGCGCACAGGCGACGATCTTTGGCTACGATCTGGCGCAGGCTGGCCCGCACATGAAGCTCTTCGCGGGCCGACTTCCCCAGGAGACGCCCGCCGGTCAGCCGCCGGAGGCGCTCGTCACGACCAAGCTGCCTAACGTGCATGTCGGCGACACGATCAAGTTGGCGATGTTTGGCGGCCACGACCAGGCTACCGTCGTCAAAGTGGTCGGCGTCTGGTATCCCAAGGATGAGGCCGACCCGTTCTGGAATGGCCGCTCCTTCGATACCATCATCGCGGACGCTGTGAATCCTCCGCCCCCGGTCTATCCCATCGTCTTCGCCAGATCGACATTCGTCTCCCAACTGACCTTCACGCCCCAGGCCCAAAACGAGCGCCCGCTCGGTATGGCGCTCCACTACCTCTATTTCACCGATCCGCACCGGGTCACCGCCTCCACCATCGACACGACCATCGCACAGATCAAGGCGTTTCGCTCGCATCTCAACGGCGATTTGCCCGGCAGCGGTGGCGTCTTCACCGTCAGCCTTGGGACCAAGCTGGATGCGATCCTTGGCGACCTGCAGCGCCAATTCTCGCTTCTGAGCCTGCCGCTCTACGTGATCGTGGCGCAGGTCGTCGGCCTGGCGCTGCTTTTCGTCGTGGCGATGGCGGGCTTGCTGATCGAGGGACAGAGCGCCGAGATCGCGACATTGAAGAGTCGCGGCGCCAGCGGGACCCAATTGCTCATGAGCTATACCCTACAAGGCGTCCTGCTGGCGGCGCTGGCGGCGCTGCTTGGGCCGATACTCGCCGCAGCGCTGAGCCAGACGCTGGTAACGGCCTTCATTCCCTCGACGGCCAAGCTGGTCAACAGCCAGTATCTTGCCCGCGCGGTGGCCTCACAATCCGTCTGGCTGCCTGCGTTGCTCGGGGCATTGCTGAGCGTCCTCGCGCTGGTCATCGCGGCGCTACGGTCCGCGCGGCTGGATGTGCTAGCGTTCCGGCGCGAGCAGGGTCGTGGCGGACAGGTTCCTTTCTGGCGACGCTACTACCTGGACGTGGCGCTGGCGGTGTTGTGCGCGCTGGGCTATCTGGAACTGGGGCAGTTCGGCGGACTAAATATCCGCGAGCAGCTTGGTACCACGGACGCCCAGACCGGGCCAGACCCGCTCTTGCTGGCGGCTCCGGCGCTGCTCCTGCTGGCCGGCGCGCTGTTGACGCTGCGGGTCTTCCCGCTGGGCGCGGCGATCGGCGCGCGGCTGGCGGCGTGGGGACGCGGCGCGACGGGCATGCTGGCCTTCTCGCAGGTATCGCGCGTATCCGGCGCGTTTGGGCGGCTGACGCTGCTGCTGACGCTTTCGGTCGGTGTGGGCCTCTTCGCCTTGAACTATCAAGCGTCGCTTGGGCGCAACGTCGCCGATCGCGCCGCATATCTCGCCGGAGCGGATGAACTCGTCGCGGTTGGAAGTGGCGCGCAACCACTGGCGAAGATGAATCAGCGCCTCGCCGCCATGCCGGGCGTTCAGAAGGTGACGCCGGTATTCCGCAGCCAGGCCAGCTCAGCCGATGATCCAGGCGCCATCGTTGGGACGCTGGCCGTCGATCCCGCGACGTTCGCCGGTGTGTCGAGCTGGCGCGACGACTACGCCGCGCAGTCGCTGGACACGCTGATGCGGGAGATGGTGGCGCACGCCCAGGGGAAAAACGCCGGCGATACCGATCATCCGATCTGGACGCTCGTCGATCCCACCTTTGCGGATACCTATCATCTGCGCCCAGGCGACCGCTTTCAGCGCAGCCCGACTGAGTCCCCTGGACCGATCAGTTTTGTCGTCGGCGCCGTGGTCGCGCAGTTTCCGACCATGTACGGCACCTTCCCCGACGGCTACATGATCGCCCCCATCAGCGACTATTTTACCGCTATTGTCACCCCCGCCATTGGCGGCGGCTCTGGCCAGCAACCCAACGAGTACTGGTTGCGCACGACGGCGGACACAGGCGCGGCGGCGGCGCGAACGAAGGCGCTTAGCGATGCGGCGCTCGCGGTCACCTCCGTTACCGCGCGGCGCGCGCTGCAGACCCAGTACCAGCAGGATCCGCTGACGGCGGGCATGACGGGACTGCTGCTGATTGGCGCGCTGACGGCGGCGGCGCTGGCCATTCTCGGCGCCATCGCGCAATCGGCGCTGACGGCGCGGCAGCGCACGCAGCAATTCGCCATCCTGCGCACGCTCGGCATGAGCGGTGGGCAGCTCGTGCGCATGCTCTTGAGCGAGCAGACAATTGTCTACTGCTTCGGCCTGCTCGGCGGCACGGCGCTCGGCCTGGCGCTTTCCTCCGCGACGCTGCCCTACCTCCAGTTCAGCAGTTCGATTGCCGATCCTGACCAGGCAAACATCCCCGCCTACCTCTTTGTCTTCAACACACCTGGCGCGGCGCTCTTCTACGGCGCGCTCGCAGTCGCGTTCCTTCTTTCGCTGGTGCTGGCGGCGCGTGTGGCGGCGACGGTCGGCCTTGGGCGGACACTTCGACTCGGCGAGGACTGAGCCACTTCATCGCAGCCACTTCATCGCAGCCACTTGATCGCAGCCACTTCATCGCACATGATCTGCAGCCACTTCATCGCAGCCGTAACAAACGTCCTGCGCGTCATGAAATCGCGGATCGAGCGAAGCAGTCGCGTGTTGTTGTCTGGGATGCTCGAGAACGCACATCGGCGACAGCCCCTCACTCAGACCGCAGCTCCTGACTATCAAGATAACATTGATGGTGTCAACGATGCGCAATTGCGCGGTTATATCAGGTACTTCGCTTCGAAGATGCCGCTGATCAAGAATATCGAGCGATCTCTTAATGAGGCGGTAGATCGCGATAGCATCAATCGAGGTGACATCAATCGAGGTGACATCAATCGAGGTGACATCAATCGAGGTGACATCAATCGAGGTGACATCAATCGAGGTGACATCAATCGAGGTGACATCAATCGAGGTGACATCAATAGCGCGCTCTATGAGAACCTCGAGGCGTTACATGCTGGTTGGACACAGTTTGTCCACGGGATAGACGACGATCTTCAGGGATTAGAGCGGGCCATTGCGCAGACACGTTCAGGATAGACTCTTGCTCGAAGAGCAACGCGCCCGCACCGAGCAGGAAACCGCAGCCACTTCGTCGCATCGCAGCCTACCTCGGCGCTAGTTGACCACGTGCGGTACCATGTGGGCGGGAGTGGTATGTCTGCGGCGAACATAGAAGGACGTGGCATGGACTGGAGCGTCCTGACAAGCCCGGATACGCTGGTCACGGCAGCCTGGGGCGGTGGACTCGCGCTGGCGCTGGTCACCGCCTTCATGGTCATCTGGCGTATACGCTCGCCACGCGAGGAAGCGCGCCCAACTGGAGCGCCGCTGACGCATTCGCCTCTCACGCCGGCCATTCATGGCGCAGCCACGACTGATATTCGTAACGGCGCCGCGCCGCCGCTGGAGGATGCGCACATGGGTTCTGGAACCTTTGCGACCGTCGTGAACTGTATCGATGGGCGCGCGCAGGGGCCGGTCTCGGACTGGATCAAGATTCACTGCCAGGCCAGCTTTGTGGATACGATCACGACGCCCGGACCTGACAAGCTCCTGAGCAGCGGTCCACACAGCAAGGTGGATCACGTCCGCGAGGCCGTCGAAGTCTCGGTCAACGCGCACAAGAGCGGCGCCGTCGTCGTCGCGGGACATTATGGCTGCGCGGCGAATAAGGTCTCCGACGATGAGCACAAAGAGCAGATTCGCGCCGCCGTCGAGGTCATACGCTCCTGGGGGCTGCCGGTGCGCGTCGCCGGATTGTGGGTCAACGAATGGTGGCAGATCGAGGTGGTCGAAGATGATCCCACGCCGGTCACACCCTGAGCCAGTAGCGGCTGCGGATAGGCCTACAGGGTCCCGCCACTTCCTTCCCGGCGCGCGACACGGTATTATTAGCAGACTCCCAAATTATCTCCATCCCTTATTCACTGCTAGTCATCCCTTGCAGAGATGGTAGCGATAGTAGCATGTTGTGGATAGGAAGCGTCCAGAGATAGCGCCTTGTCGGTTGGTGGAGACGAGACAAGCTGAGGCGAGCAGATGAAGTTGACCCGCGCCGTAACCCACATCCGCCTCTGTGCCGTCAACGACGCCAAGGTGATGGCTCTCGATGCGCTGGCGACTGAGTATATGGCGCTGTGTAAGCAGTACGTCACCTACTTCTGCGCCGAGGCCGACCCAAATGGCTATGCTGATCCCTGCTTCCTTAGCCCGCTCTCGCAGCGCTGGCACCGGGTCGCCATCCAGCAGGCGGCAGGCATCGCCAAATCCTGGCGGACGAATCACCAGCGCGCACAGGAGGCATTTGCCGAAACCGTGGCGCTGTGGCACGAAGAAGAGCATCCCGCGGATGTGGAGCAACCCGCGTGGAAGCACTGGCAGATACCAACCTTGCGCAAGACGGTCATCCAGGCAAACGTCAATGTCGCCCTCTTGCAGCCGGGTCAGGAGACCTCGTTTGCCTATTGGCTGCGGATCTCCACCTTGGAACCGCGCCAGACGATCTTTCTTCCCATCACCTTGGCGGCATATCACGCGCGCTGTCTGGCGGGCAAGCGCATTGACGGCAGCGTGACACTGACTCGGAAGGCGGATGGCTGGTGGCTCACCTTGAGTTATGAGGAGGAGGTCCCGCTTCAGACACCGCCCGAAGCGCTGGTGGTAGGGTGGATGCGGGGATCACCCACTTCCTCACCACCTCGACGGGCAAGCGCTACGGCTCTTTCCAGGGCAAGCTCGCCAAGCGCCATCAGCGCGACCAGCAGAAACGCCGACGCAAGGCCAAGTTGCGCGCGTGCTTGAAGAAGAAGGGCGTCGAGTGCCTGCCCTCGACGCGCAACCACAAGCTGGCGCGCACGGTGCGGCAGGAAATCAACCGCGCAGTAAACGAGCTCTATAGGGAGCATCCTAACCGCTCAGATCGCCTTTGAGCAGCTCAATGTCGCCACCATGCGCTTCAAGGCGCGGCGGATGAATGCGTATTTGTACGCCTCAATCTGCACACATTCCCAAGCAACTGGCCTGGGGTGCCGCAAACGCGCTCAAGGCGACCGCGATCACAAGCGCCTATATCTTCACAGGAATGCCCGCGCTGCCATTTTGTCGCCAGGAGCAACCGCCGAGAGCAGCAAACGTTTTGCTGCGGGGTCTGTGGCTGGCAGGCGCACGCCGACCACAACGCGGCGGTAAACATCGCCTCTACGGGTGGGGGACCAAGACATACGAGCCTGTCCGAAGTCGGCAGGACTTGCGGCGCTTCTGGATGCGCGCCACCAGCGCTCCGTGGAAACCGGTTGGTCGTAGTCCAACCGCCCGCCTAGTTGCCGTGCAACGGGCGTAGTTGGACGCGAGGGCAGGGATGATGAACGATGACATGACCGATCTGGACGAGCGCCTCTCTGGCGAGTATGCGGCGCTGCGCGATACGCCCGCTGTAATGCGGTCAGCGGGGGGGTATCTCGAAGAGTTGCAGGGCGCAGTCATCCGCCTGGGCGATGCCATCGAGCAGGGCGGGATGCCGGGGAAGCTCTGGCGCTCGGACGAGGCGGACCTGGCCGCGCTGGGCGACATCTTCCCGCTCATCACCGTCGACGAACTGATTACCCGCCTCTCGCAGTTTGCCTCTGAGCGCGGCCCGGCGTGGCTGCGCGGGAGCATGGCTGATCTGGCGGCGTTCCGCGATGAGGCGCGCATCCTCTACGATGTGATGCACGCCCTGCGCGTGACGGCGCAACGGTTCCGTATGAGTGGCGGCAGCGGGAAGAGCCAGCTCGAGCGCGCCTTCAGCAATGCGCGAATCGGTGCGCCACTGGACCGTGTCGCGCTCCTGCTCGAGACGCTCGACGCCCTGGGACCCTTCATGGCGCCGATCTCGCCAGGAGATTGGGCAAGACCAGCGATGGACGACGCCGCTAAAGAGGGGTTCGCGGCCTTCGCCTCATCCCCAGCAAGCGACGAGTTGTCTAGTCCATCAGAGAACCAGTCGCGAGGACTGCTACGTGACTACGCCCCAGTGGGCGGCGCTGGCGAGTCAGTACGCGCCAACAAGTCTGGTGGGCTGTGGATACAATTCGATATCCCGAAAGCTCCAGCGCTGCTGCGTAACCGCTGGGTGCTGGGCGTGGCGGGAGCCTTACTCGTCGGCGCGCTGGTCGCGTTCCTGGTTGTGCGCTCTCCGATTCTCGCCGGAGCGAAGAAGACGCCGACCGCGACGCCTCCTCCGGCGGTGGTCGCCAACCCAACCTCGCTCATTCTGCTCTGCTCCACGAGGAAAACGGCGGCGCTGACGTTGAAGAACCAGAGCGCCGCGCCTGTCACCTGGCAGGCGAAGGTTCCAACGACGGTCGCCATCACCCCGGCGCAAGGAACCATCCCCGCCGGGCAGAGCGCCACGCTCCAGGCGCATCTGACCGCTGCGCGCTCTACCACCGGGACAATCACCATCACAGTGGGCAAGACCACTCTCGACGTCCCGTTCAACGCCACGTGCTGAGCGAAATGCTATTACTCCGCGGCTTGCGCGTTGGTGGGCAGGTAGCGCTGGAACCAGTCGAGGATGGCGCGCAGGCGGATGACACGCGAGCGCGGATGCCCGGCGCGCGACAACTCATGCGACTGCCCCTCGAAGCGCATGAACGTCGTCTCGCGTCCCAGATACTTCAGCGCCGTGAAGAGTTGCTCCCCCTCGCTGACCGGGCAGCGCAGGTCCTGGTCGCTGTGCAGGATCAAGAGCGGCGTGTGGATGTTCTCCACGTAGGTCAGCGGCGAGAAGTGGCGTGCGCGTTCGGGGTCGCGCCAGGGAATGACGCCAATCTCGTCCTCAAACCACCAGCCGATATCGCTCGTCCCGAAGAATGGCGCGATGTTGACGACACTGCGCATCGTGACGGCGGCCTTGAAGCGGTCGCTGTGGCCGACGGCCCAGTTGGTCATGAAGCCGCCGTAGCTCCCGCCCGCGACACCCAGCCGCGCGCCGTCGAGTCGCGCGCCCGGCCCACTGCGCGCGAGCGCCGCGTCCAGCCCTAACAACAGGTCCTCGTAGTCCTTGCCGCCCCAGTCGTTGATGACCGCGCCGGAGAAGATGCGTCCGTAGCCCGTACTGCCACGCGGATTCATGTAGACGACAGCGTAGCCCTGCGCGGCAAGCAACTGGAACTCCATGAAGAAGCTGTAGCCGTACATCGCAGCGGGGCCACCATGAATCTCCAGAATCGTCGGGACGGCATGTTGCGTCGCGCCGTTCCTCCCGGCGGATACGGGCGCGGATGGGCGCATGATCCAGCCCTGCAACTCCCAGTCGTCGGCGCCACGGAAGGCGAATTCCTCGACCGAGGCCAGCGCGACCTCCGCGAGCAGCGCCTCGTTGAGGCGAGTCAGCAGGCGCGGCTCGACCTCGCTCAGGGCGCTTTCCTTGCGAACGACGGGCTGCGCATACAGATCGCCGGGATCGGTGGGATCGCTCACGCCGAGGGCGAGCGTCGTCGTCGCGTGGTTGAGTGAGAAGGCGTAGACGCGGCGCAGGCCATCCGTCACACGGCGTGGCAGCCAGTCGCCACTGACACGGGCGGCGTAGACGTGCGTCGTGCCGCGCATCGAGGCGAGGAAGAAGATCTCCTGCCCGTCGGCGGACCAGATCAGTTGGGGCGCGCCATGTGACCCGCGCAGGTCGTCAATGCACGTGTCGGAGCAACTGGGGACGAAATCCTGCGTCAACAGGCGCAATTTTCCCTCGGCGGGATCGGCCGGCGCGACACAGAGGTCGGTGTGGCCCACGTCATGCCGTCGCGGGCTAACGAGAAACGCGATCTCGCGTCCATCCGGCGACCAGGAAGGCGAGGACACGCCGTACGCTTCATCCGAGAGGCGAGTCAGCGCCTCAGTGGCAAGGTCGAGCGCCCAGACGGAAGCGGCGGGCCAGCGCCAGCGCTGCTCGCTGCGATCGGAGGTAAAGGCGACGCGCGCGCCGTCGGGCGACCACGCGGGCGAGCCGTCGTCCCAATCGCCATCGGTGAGCTGCCGTGGTCGCGGATGCTCCTCGTCCGCCGCGACGACGAAGAGATGCGAGCGCAGTTCGTAGGTATAGCCGACGCTGTCCATTTTGTGCGCGAGCCGATCAATCGTGCGCACACGCGGCAGGTCACGTCCCTCCAGCGCCGCGTCGTCCACCTCTGGATCGTCGGGCTGACCTGTCTGCGCGCTGAAGGCGATAGTCTGGCCATCCGGCGACCAGACTGGCTCGCCTGCGCCGTGGCGCAACCAGGTAAGCTGGCGCGCCTCGCCGCCATCCACTGGAATCACCCAGATCTGCGCTCGGCCAACACCACGCTCGCGCTCCGCCGCGTTCGATGGCTTGACACCGTGACCCGGCGCGCGCAGGAAGGCGATGGTCTTGCCGTCCGGCGACCAGCGCGCGTGGCTATCATTGGGACCAGTGGTGAAGCGGCGCGCGGGCGTCTTCGCGTCCGTGGCGATCAGCCAGAGCGAGTGGCGGTACTCATAACTGGCGCGGTCCATCTCCTGCTGGACGTAGACGACAGTCGCGCCGTCTGGAGAGAGGCGCGGGTCCTCAACGAGGCGCAGCGCGTAGAGGTCCTCTGGGGTCAGCGGCCTGCGGGCAGATGAGGAAGGCAATTTGGTCGTTTCTGGCGCAGAAGCGGTCTCGGCAGGCGCAGTAGTCTGTGACATCGCGGCGACTCCTTGTGATCCCGGTGATCCAGCCTGATGATTCGGTCTAGTAGCCGAGCGTTCGATTCTTCGATTCAAGGTATGCGTTGTCTCTGCTCAGTCATCGGAGCTTTCGGCGACGGGGCGCTTGTAGTTGGCGTCCACCTCGCGCAGCACCGCGTTCGGGATGCGCCAGGTCGCGGCGGTGAAGCTATGATACTCGCCGTCGCAGTGCGGGATAGGCGCTTTGCAGCGAATGTGCGGTTTGAGGCGAAAGCGCAACTGGTCACCCGCCACATCTACCCAGATGTGGCGGGTAGTGTACTTCTCGCCCCATTTGAATAAGACGCCTGAATCATACTCCTCGAAACGCCCGCGTCCCTGGAGCGCGTGTTTGTTGAGTGTCTGGAGAATCTCGGCGACGCCGCTCTCGCGCAGCACACGCCGCGCGTTGTCGCGCATTGCCTTGCGCTGCTCGTCGGTCAGCGTCAACTCGCGCTCGCCGATTTCGATCGCGGAGAGCCGCGCGGGGTCGGTCTCAGGGTCGGTCTCGGCGTCAGGGGGAGATGTCTCGGTTGTTTCTGACATGGGGGAAGTCCTTGTCATGAGAGAGCGCATGCGTAGCGTTCGTAGGAGTGAGGTTCCTTCGCAGGGCTACGGCGGTTGACCGCTAAGAGCGCCCACCCGCTCGTCGGCTCAGAGCGCGCCAGTCGCGGGAGCCGTGAAGTCGTCGTCATCCGAATCCATCTGGCCCGTGCGCGCTGTGGTCCGCTGATCGACGTAATAGCCGCTGCCAGACGAGGATTTGGCCTTCGCCTTGACCTCCGCCGCCGACTGGCTGATCTCCTCAATGGTCGCGATCGGTCGCCGTTGATTCGTCACAACGCCGAGCGAGACGCACACCAGCGGGAAGCTCTGTGGTCGCCCCTGCCGGTCAAGCGCCTCCAGAGTCTCACGCGCGAGGTCGGCCTCCGCGTAGAGCGCACGACTCTCGGCGTCCCACCGCCGCATGATACCCTCACACAGCGGCGCAACACGGTCCGGCGTCGTCACGATCAGGAAGTCGTCACCGCCGATATGGCCGAGGAAGTCGTTGGGCGCGCCCTCCTCGCGCAGGCAATCGGCGGCGATCTGCGCCATCAGTTCGATCAGGTAGTTGCCCTGCACAAACCCGTATGTATCATTATACGCCTTGAAGTTGTCCAGATCGAAGTAGATCAGCGCCCATTGCCCGCCCGATTCCAGTTGCTGCGTGATGGCCTGCTCGATGCGCTTGCCAGCGGGAAGGCCGGTGAGGGGTGAGAGGTAGCTCTCGCGGGGATGCATGCGCGCGCGAATACGAGCAAGAAGCTCCTCGATGCTGAAGGGCTTGGTGAGGTAGTCGTCCACGCCGCACTCGAAGGCGCGCACCTTATGCCGCGTCTCGTGACTGGCGCTGAGCATGATGATGGGAATGTGGGCGGTCTTGAGGTCGGCGCGTAACTGCTCCACGACGGCGAACCCGTCAATGCCAGGCAGGGTGAGGTCTGCGATCATGAGACCAGGCACATCGCGCTGCGCGGTGAGTAGCCCTTCCTCGCCGGTCCAGGCGCGGCTGGCGCTGTAGCCTTCGAGTTGCAACGTCGCCAACAACATGTCGCCGACGCGCTGGTCGTCCTCGATCACGAGGATCGTCTGTGGCGCCTCCATCTGCCGCGCGCCGGAATTCCCCCAGGCATCCACCCCTGCCACGCGCGCCACCTTCCCATACTGCTTTAGCTGACGGCGATCCTAGAAGATCCCATGTGTATCGAGCAGCGCCAATTCCTGCTGGTCCGCTCAGTCAAGTATACGCACAGGATTGTACACAAGCGCAGCAAGAGAATGTGTGGATGGCCTGATCGTCCCCTGCTTGGTCACCAGTGGTCCTACCCCCCAAGGTGGCCCATTGCGCTGGACACAACCGGTCAGCGTAGGGCAGACTGGGCGGGAGAAGAGCGGGCGCCCGGCGATCTGGCGTCCACTTCGTCAAGGAGATGCTGATATGGCCACTGGTATGACTGTCACCTGTGTCTGCGGCTCGCGCAGCTTTATCGTGCTGGACGCCGAGACCGGCGAGCAGATCGACCTCAAGACTTTCTACGAGACGGCGCGCAAACGCACCATTGATCCCACCGCGCTCAAGGACCACGACCCCCTCGACCTCAGCCGCCTGCGCACGGTCTGCGCCAACCCAGAGTGCCGCCGTCCGCTGTAAACTACGCCAGCAGCGGCGATCATCTCACTTTAGGTTCTCGGGCGTGACGACCGCATCGTTGTAGCCCCAGCCAGCGAGGTCAGGCAACTCCATGCCCTGCTGGCTCAGGACCGTGGCGATCTGCGAGCGGTGATCGATGGCGTGATTGATCGCCTGAATCAGGATGATGTAGACCGGCGCATCGTAGGTTCCATCGTCCAGATGCAGGGTGCGCGTCAGGTCCGCTTCTGTCGCGGCTTCCGTAAAGGTAATAAGCGCCTGCCCCGATTGCTCCGCCCGGTGGCGCAGTTCATCGAAGCCGGGGAAACCGTCGCTCTCCATCAGGCGCGACCCCGGCGCCTGGCCACCCACACGTCCCGCGTAGCTTTCTTCGGAACTGAACAGGTGCATGATGATCGCGCGCACGCTGCCATATACTCCGGCGGCGGTCGCATCCAGTTGCGCGTCGGTCAGTGGCGCGCAGGAGTCGAGCAGAACCTGGTTGGCCCAGAGGTTGTATCTGAAAAAGTCGGCAAGTCCAGCGCTCATGGCGATACGTTCCTTTCCTGATTAGTTGCGGGGCGCCAGCGCGCACATAGAAAGACCTCTCCCCTGTGAAGGGAGGGCAGCCAGACATGTGGCAAACAGTCTCACCGATAATTCCCCCTTCCCTCGCAGGGAGAGGGGCAAGGGGTTAGGTCACACCTTTGGCAGGTCGTACACGCGCGCGAACTTCTCGTTGAGGTAACGCTCGAAGTAGTCGGGATTCGGCTTCTCGCCCGTCACCCGCTCGATCAGTTCCTCCGGCTCATAGATCGCGCCGACGCGGTACATCCGCGCGCGCAGCCACTCTAGCGCGAAAAGGCGGTCGCCCTTGGCCAGCCGTTCGTCGAAGTCTGGGAAGTCGCGGCGCAGCGCGGCGTAGATCTGCGCGGCATAGAGGTTGCCGAGCGTGTAGGTCGGGAAGTAGCCGAAGCCGCCATGGCTCCAGTGGATATCCTGCAACACGCCATCCGAATCCGTCGGTGGCGTGACGCCTAGGTACTCCTGATACTTCTCATTCCACAGGCGTGGCAGCGACTCGATGGCCACGTCGCCGTTGATGATCGCCTTCTCCATCTCGAAGCGGATGATGATGTGCAGGTTGTACGTCACCTCATCCGCCTCGACACGGATCAGGCTCGGCTCGACGGCGTTGAGCGCGCGCGCGAAGGTCTCCGGAGCGACCTTGGCATATTGCTCTGGGAACGCCTCGCGCACCGCCGCGAACTGCGCCTTCCAGTACGGCTCCGAGCGCCCGATCGCGTTCTCCCATAGGCGCGACTGCGACTCATGCGCGCCCAGCGACGCGCCACCGGCCAGCGGCGTCCGCGCCAGGAGCGGATCAGATCCTTGCTCATAGACGGCATGGCCGCCCTCGTGCGCCGCCGCCATCACCGCAGCCTGGAGGAACTTCTCATCCGGGCGAATGGTCACGCGCACGTCGAAGGGGGAGCCAAAGCTGGAGGTGAAGGGATGCGGCGACTGTTCGATACCGCCACGCCCGAAGTCGTAGCCCATGTCGCGCAGCACCTGCTCGCAGAGCGCGACCTGGCGATCTATTGGGAAGTCGCCACTGAGGCAGGAAGTATCCACCGTGTGGCCACTGCGCTGGATGCGCTGGAGCACGGCGACGCTGATCTCGCGTACGCGCTTGAAGAGCGTATCCACCCGACTGGCGGTCAGCCCTGGCTCATAGATGTCCAGCAGCGCGTCGTAGCGCGCCTCTTTGAAGCCATAGCGGTCGGCCACCTCGCGCTGAAGCGTGACCATTCGCGAGAGTAGCGGCGCGAAGGCGTTGAAGTCGTTGTTCGTGCGCGCCTTGCGCCAGGCGGCGAAGCTGAGCGCCTGCGTCTTGGCAATCTCCTGCACCAGCCCCTTTGGCAGCTTGGCGGCGCGTTCGTAGTCGCGCCGCGCATGGCGCACCAGCCCGCGATCGGCGTCAGTCCATGCGGTCGCTTCCTCCGCCGCGCCATTGGCCGCAGCGCCGGCAGAGGGCGCCATTGCCTCGGTCAACTCGCCGATCAACGCGCCGAGCCGCTGCGAGACGATGTGCTCGTGCAGAATACCTTCGAGGGTAGCGAGCTGGCCGCCACGCACCTCCGCCGCACCCGGCGGCATCGCCGTCTCCTGATCCCATCCCGCCAGCGCGCCCAGCGCGCCCAGATCGGCGATCTCATGGAGCGTATCGAGCAATTCGGCGATGCGCTCGTCGCTCGTCGTGAAGGTGATAGGTTCGGTCTTCGTAGCCTTACGGGTCGTCTTGGTCGGCACGATTTCTCTCCTGCGCAGACAACACATCTAGTCACTCACATAATCACTCACACTGTACCACGGCGGGACCATTCCAGCCGCGCAGATTTCCGCCACGAGACCACAGCGCTACCTTGTCGGGCGGCGCGCCAGCATGTTACCATGGAGATCTGTGCCAGCGCTGGAAGCGCATGGAGAACAGGGGAAAGGGAAACGGCGAGATGGCGGACAAGCCGGGCGGCGCCAGCGACGCTTCAAGGAAGAAGAAGCGCGGCGCGTCAAACACGCAGGCGGACCAACAGGCGGACGCGCCAGACCTCGCCGCTGAGCGCGATGCGCTTTGGGATGCGAGCGCGCGCTCTCCGGCAGGCAGCGCCTCGGAGGCGGATTTCTCTCCAGGCGTTCGCGCCGCGCTAGACCAGATCTTTCCCGCCGAGCAACCCCGCCTGGGGCGTGTCGCCGAGCGGAGCGCGGTCTACGACGCTGGAGCGACAGATGGGGCCAGAGAGAGGCTTGAGGCGCTGACTGATCGTTACAGTGTGACGCTGGAGACGCTTGCCACGCGCCTGGATCTCTCGGCGGAGGTTCTTCGCACGCCGTCCTCCGACTGTCCACCGGCGCTGCTGGTCGAGGTCGCCAAAGCGTTGCGCGCGCCGATGGCTGAGGTGGCGCTGGCGTTGCGCGCAGATGAAGGCCGCGAACATGCGCCCGATCAGGGCCACTCGTTCGCCGAGAGAGTCAGAACGGCGCCGTCCCTCACCGAAGAGCAACGGCGCCGCTGGCTCGCGTTATTGGCGGCTAACCCGGTGTGACTGGGCTAACGCTGTATCAGGCCGGGAATACTGCCAAGAAGCGCTGAACTACTTGTCGGCCTTGTCGGCCTTGTCGGCCTTGTCGGCCTTGCTGCGATGCGGCCCATGCGCGCGCTTGCCGCCGATGCGGCCGATGCGGCTATAGTGCTCGGAGCCGAGTGTGCGCTTCGTTGTCTCGCCGCCGCGGCGACCAATCTCGGTATAGAACTCGGAGCCGTGCCGCTCACGGACGGTCGAGCCACCGATGGCGCCGATCTTCGAGTAGAACTCGCGACCATACTTCTGCTTGGCAGCGTTGCCACCACGCTTGGCGGCTTCCGTCCCCGGCTTGGGGCCGGGTTTGCGACGTGTGGGAGCAGCGTCCGCCTGCTGGGAGGGCTTCGTGTCGGCGCGTGTCGTGGCCATCTGCGGATTCCTTTCTCGGAACGTGGCGCTGCGCACACGATTGTCGCGTCGCCAGATCTGTACCGCCTGGAAGAGGCGTGTACCTGCGGGGCGGAGCCTTCCAGCCCGCGTGAGTGTGGAACAAAAGAAGGGAAGGGAGACCATCACCCCTTCGTTGTACTCTACCAGACTAGTGAAAATGGTGGTAGCCTAAAAACGTCTGATTTGTCGAGAGATCGGTATGCTAGACTAAGTTCTCAAGGAGGGATGCGCCAACCGATGGGCAATCCGTCATGCGCGCAATCACCATACGCAGGGGAAGGAACCCCATGGATACGGGCAAAGCGGCCCGCCAGAAGCGGCGTCACGAGTACACTTCTGATGGTATCTGACCGCACGAGCGGTCCTGGAAAGATCTGCTGGCATGGCTCAACACCTGGCCCAAGATGTCATGGAAGCTCCTCATGATCCGGCGCCAGACGCGCAGACAGATAGGCTGGTTGGCGCGAACGAAGCCGCGCGATTTCTGGGGATCCACCGCTCCACATTGCATCAGGCGGTGAAGAACGGCGTCATCACCCCTGACCTGACAACGCAGGGCGGCCACTTTCGCTTCAGCCGCGCCACGCTCGACGCCTTCGCCGTGCGCATCGCGCGCGAGCCTGTCACAACACTCTCGGAGTTGCTGCCAGAGTTGACGACGACGCTGGGCGCTCCCGATGGCCGGCGCACACTCTGCCTCAAGGCGTACGAGCGCATCGCGCACGCCCTGCCAGATCTCACTGTCTTCGCCGTGCTTGGCCTCAAACCGCGCGCGCGCTCACTCCTGGACCTGGAGATCGTCGCCTCGGTCGGCTTCCCCGACTGGTATCTGCCGGAGCTAATCGCCAACGTCGAGCGAAAGGATTACGAAGTCAAACATGTCCTGCGCACGCTGCGGCCGCGCTACTTCGAGGACACCAGCGCCGCCGAGATGCGCGCGTCAACCCGCTCGCTGGCCCGTCGTGGCGCGCTGCACGCGCTGGCGATCATCCCGCTGACACAGGATGGCGAGGCGCGTGGCGTCCTGGGACTGGGAAGCCTGCACGCGCGCAAGTTCCGGACGCCTGATGTCGCCTTCCTCCAGAACACGGCAGATGAACTGGCCATCGCGCTGGCGTGCCACGACTACATGGATGGGGCGCACGCGCAGATTCTGACCTCCGGCGCGCTGATGCGCGAGGCGCTGCGGCTGCGAATCGATTCGTGCCCGACTGAGCAACCCGCCGAGCGGATTGCGCCCCTTGTCGCGTTGTTCCGTGAGGCCACCGGCGCGAATGCGGCCTATCTCACCGCTCCTAGCGTGGACCTCGCGCCACCCTCCACTGAGACGCGCGCGCTGATGCGCCGGGTGAGCCGCCGTGATCCTACCGCGACCATGCGCTGGGGCACTCCAGGCGCCGAGACAATCGCCATCGCGACACTGGCGCCACTCAACACGCGCGCGAACCTGGTGGTCGCCGCTGAGTGGACAAGCGAGATCATCCGCCAGCAGGAGTTCGAGGCGCTGCTCTATGTCTTCGCCGCCGCCAGCGCCATCGCGCTCGGTCTGGGCGGCAGCGCGCGCAAGGCCGTTCGCGCCTTTGGGCGACGCGCTACGCCTGCTGCCCGCCCCACTCCAGTGGCCAGTCTCAGATGAGCGCGCCCGTTTCTGCGCCGCGCTCCATCATCATCGTTGGCGCGAGCCTGGCCGGAGCCAGCGCGGCCGACGCCTTGCGCCGCCAGGGCTACGACGGGGAGCTAATTCTCGTGGGAGCGGAACGTGAGCCGCCCTACGAGCGTCCACCGCTCTCGAAGGCTGTCCTCGCCGGCAAGGAGGACGAGGACCGCGTCTTCCTGCGTCCCGCCGACTGGTATGAGGAGCAGCAGATCAACCTGCGGCTGGGCGTCCGCGCTGTCGGCCTGGACACCGCAGGACATGCGCTCCTGCTCGATGATAACGCGCGCCCGTCCTATGACCGGCTGCTGATCGCGACTGGTTCTATCCCCCGCACGCTCGACATTCCAGGCGCAGACCTGCCCGGCGCCCATACCCTGCGGTCGCTCGGCGATGCCCGTGCGATCTCGGCGGACGTGACGGCTGGTGGGCCAGTAGTTGTCGTAGGGGCAGGCTTCATCGGCGCGGAGGTAGCCTCGGCCTGTCGCGCGCGTGGCCTCGCCGTGACGGTGATCGAGCCGCTGGCCGTCCCGATGGCGCGCGCGTTAGGCGAGGAGGTTGGCAGCCTCTTCGCGGATCTGCATCGCGCGCATGGTGTTGACCTACGTCTGGGCGAGGTAGTTACGGCGATTCGTGGCGTGGACCGCGTCGAGGAGGTAGTCACGTCGTCGGGCGCGCGCATCCCAGCGGAGACAGTCGTCATCGGCGTCGGCGTGCGGCCCGCCGATGGCTGGCTCGCTGGCTCCAGCTTCACGCGCGCGGATGGCGTCGTAGTGAATGAGTACTGCGCGACCAATCTCCCCGATGTTTACGCGGCGGGCGATGTAGCGCGCTGGCCGTACCGTCCCACTGGCGGCGCCGAGTCGCTGGTCCGACTGGAGCACTACGACAACGCGATCCGCCAGGCCGAGAACGCCGCGCGCAACATGCTGGCGACGACATCAGGCGAGCGAGTTCCCTATGCGCCCGTTCCCTACTTCTGGACCGAGCAATTCGACTGGATGGCGCAATATATCGGCTATGCCGAGCGATGGGATCAGCTTGTCTATCGTGGCGCGCCAGCGTCTGGCGCGGGCGCGATCTTCTATCTCGACGCCGGGCGACTGCGCGCCGTCCTCTCGGTCAACCGCATACGCGACCTCGGCGCGCTACGCAAGCTGGTCGGCGCAGGCGCACAGCTCGACCCCGCGTTGCTCGCCGACGAGTCGCTCGACCTGCGCGAGCTGGCCAAGCGACTCTAGGGTCCTCAGACGATTACCCGTGCACTGGCTCGTAGCGCAGGCAGACGACGCCGCTCTTGAGCGTCTTCGCCTCTAGCAGCTTCAGCGGGATGTTGCGCGTCACATCGGTGAAGAAGGGTTTGCCCTGCCCCAGCACCGTCGGATTGATGTTGATGCGATACTCGTCGATCAGGTCGAGCTGCATGAACGTCTGCGCCAGTGCGACGCTGCCGAGGAACCAGATGTCCTTGCCTGGCTCCTGCTTGATCTTGTTGATCTCCTCGGCGACGTTGTCCTTGATGAGCACGGTGTTCTGCGCGTCGCCCCACGCGACCTGATCGAGCGTGCGCGAGACGACGATCTTGGTCGCGCCTTCAAGATAGCGCGCATGTTCAAGTTCAGCCGGCGTGCTTTCAGGGTTTCCCGGCACGGTCAGCCAATAGCTCGCCATCCCTTCATATGTCCTGCGTCCCCAGATCACCGCGTCGGTGAACGCATGCAGCGAATGCGCGGATTGCTCGAGTTCGGCGTCGTACGAAATCCAGTCGAGTTCGTCGTTGGGGCCAGATGCTAAGCCGTCCAGCGAGAGATGAATCAACGAGATGACTTTCCTCAAGGTTGCTCTCCTTTGATATTGCTCCAAGTCACTCAGAGGGACGTAGTGGATCGCCCGCCCCTCAACAGGTTCCCGATCCCACAGGCGGATACGGTAAAAGGCTAGCGGCGCCGCGACATCAGTTCGGCTTCCAGTAGTAGCTGCGATAGCGGAACTGCTCGGTGAATCCCATGCGGGCATAGATAGGGTATCCCATCTCACTGGCCTGCAGGACACCAACCGCGTAGCCTCGATCCCGCGCAGCCAGCAGTGGGGCCATGGTGACAGCCGCGCCAATACCACGCTCGCGCGCCGCTGGAAGTGTGGCCACCGAGAAGACGCCCGCTACACCCGCTGCGAGGGTCAGAGCAGAAGTAGCGACTGGCTTACCGTCGAGGAAGGCCAGATAGTACTGCGCCGCCGCAGTGTCATCTAGAGCATCGCGCAACACAGCTTCTACAAATGGCGCGTTCCCGGAAGCAGGCGCGCCAAAGCCCTCATTCGCCGTCAGCGCCCACTGCTCCATCGATGCTGCGATCTCTCACGCGCTCAATTGCCACGCCTTCAGGGAGAGGCAAAATCTCCGGCAACTGTGCCAGTGCGATTCCCATCGCCGATTCGCCGCCCCTATCGGCGAATCCATGCCGCAGGAGATGAGCGTCGAGGTCTGCTGGCCGCATCGAGGGACCGATGTCCCAGAGAAATGCCGTGCGCAACACTCGCGCCCGCTCCATCACCCACTCGATGCGTTCATCTATCGTCTTCAGTGTGAGATTGGCGCGCAGGACACGATTCCAGCCTGCGCCAGGAATGCCCCATGCGCACCAGAGCAGGTCCGGAGTATCGACGACCTCGCCACCATAGGCGCGAGCGCACGCCGCGAATCCTTGCGCATAGTTCGCCTCGTTCGCCCGCGCCAGGGATTCCGGCGAGACATCAAGTACAATGTCGCTCACGTCCGCGTTCCTCCCTGCTCGCTGGCATTACTGAGAAATTGGGGTTAGGCGGCCTCACCTTGCGATAGACGCCAAGCGAAGTCAAGCTCAGCGAAGAGATCAGGGCCTGCACGCCCATTCCCGCCAGGAGTTCCCATCGCGGTGGAATATTTCATAGGCAGCGTGGATGTTGGCGTCTGCGTCATAGGGGGAATAGCTCTTGTAGGAGGTCGTATTCCACGTGCTGGGATAGAGGATCTGAAAGACGCCAGAGGCGTGGCTGCCGCCAATGGCGATCACGTTGCGCGAGTTGGGATCGAAGCCCGATTCGCAGCGCGCAATATTGATCGCGCCGGGGGCGTAGGCGCCAAAGACCGCCGTGATCTTGTCGATGATCGCCTGCTGCCCCGGATTGACGCCGGGCGCAGGGACTTTGGGCTTGGGCGTCGGGGTCGGCGTGGGAATCCAAGGGGCCGACTGCGCGTACGCCTGGAACGTCCCGCCGAGCGGACTGGCCTGGCCCAGCGGTGTCGCGCCGATCAGGAAGACGAAGGCCGCCACCGCCGCGACGGTCCAGAGCGTGACCCGCGCCGCGCGCGAACGCCTGCTTCCGAAGAAGCTTTTCCAGTCGATCGTCCGCTGCACTGGCTCTTTCTTGGCCCCAGAGATCACGACCGGCAATGGCGGCAGCGGCTTGCCAGTCGTTGTGGCTGTGGTCGCCACCTTCACCCGCGCCTGAGTTCCGACCCGTGTCTTCGCCGTGATCTTGGCTGTCGCGCGTTCCTGGTCGCCTTGCTGGGCTTCGTCGGCTTGGAGAGGAGCAGACGCATCGGCGGCGTTGATGCGCGCCGTCTGCGCGGCCTTCATCGCTCCGGTTTTGACTGTCCTCTTCATAGGCGCCGCTGCCCTCTCCCCCGAGTCCCCACCTGCGCATGTATGGCACAAGCGTAGTATGCCATTTCAGGCGAGGAGACGCCGTCACTGGCCCCAAAATGGGTAGAAGGTACCCAGGAAAGGGGTCAGGGCGAAAGCGTAGCTCAGTGCCCGCTCGTCTCCAGGAAGGCGGTGTAGGCGTCGGCGTCCATCAGCTTTCCGGCCTCGGCGGGGTCGCTCAACTCGACGACGAGCATCCAGCCTTCACCGTAAGGGTCGCTGTTGACGAGTTCCGGCTTGTCGCGCAGCGCCTCGTTCACGCGCACGATCTTGCCGCCCAGTGGAATGAATAACTCGGAGGTCGCCTTCACCGACTCGATATCGCCGAAGCGCTCACCGCTCTTCAACTCGCGGCTATCAGCCTCATCCCAGGGGAGATCGAGGAAGACGACATCGCCCAACTCGTCCTGGGCGTAGTCGGAGATGCCAATCGTCGCCTGCGTCCCCTCGATGCGCGCCCACTCGTGCGTCTCAGCGTACCTCAGGTCGCCCGGCTGGTCGGTCTTTGTCTTCGCCATCTGCGCTTCCATCCCTCTCCTAGATCCAAACGCCCAATCAGCTAGCGACCCCGCTTGTAAAATGGCAGGGGCGCGAACGTCGCCGGCACAGCCTTGCCGCGTATCTCCACGGCGATCTCGGCGTCCGGCTGCGCGTCGGCGGGCGCGACGTAGCCCATCCCGGCGGCGATTCCCACCGTTGGCAGCATCGTGCCGCTGGTCAGCGCGCCGACCCGCTCGCCAGCGCGCAGGATCGGATAGCCTTCGCGTGGCACGCCACGATCCAGCAGCTTTACTCCGACGAGCTTGCGGGGCATGCCGCCCGTCTTCTGCGCCAGCAGGGCCTCGCGCCCGATGAAGTCCACGCCCTTGTTTAGCTTGATCGTCCAGCCCAGCCCCGCTTCGAGCGGCGAGATCTCGTCGGTCAATTCGTGTCCATAGAGGCAGTAGCCCGACTCCAGCCGCAGCGTATCGCGCGCGCCCAGCCCCGCTGGAAGCAGACCATGTGGCGCGCCTGCGCTCAAGACCGCGTCCCACAAAGCAGGCGTGTCGTCCCAGGCGGAGTACAGCTCGAAGCCGTCCTCGCCGGTGTACCCGGTGCGCGAGATGCGACACACAATGCCAGCCACCGCGCCGGGATGCGAGTGGTAGTAGGCGATCTCACCAAGTGGGGCCTCGGTCAGCGGCTGCAGGATCGCCTCGGCGCGCGGACCCTGCAACGCGATCAGCCCTATCTGGTCCGAGACGTTGGTGAGGGCGATGCCTTCGCGCCCGGCGGCATGCTCGGTGAACCAGGTCCAATCCTTCTCCATTGTCCCCGCGTTGACGACGAGCATGTACTCATTTGCGCCGGTGTGGTAGATCAGCAGGTCGTCCACCGTGCCCCCGTTGGGGTAGCAGAGCTGTGTGTAGAGCGCCTGATTCTCGGCCAGCTTGGACACATCGTTGGGTACCATGCTCTGCAGGAAGTCCAGCGCGCCCTCGCCCACACAGGTGAACTCGCCCATGTGGCTGACGTCGAAGAGGCCCGCGCGCTCGCGCACGGCCCGATGCTCCTCGATCACGCCGCCGTACTGGACGGGCATCTCCCAGCCTGCGAACTCGACGAGCCGCGCGCCCAATTCCTTGTGCTGGTCATAAAGCGGCGTGCGCTTCAATGCGCCGGTCGTCGTGGAGTCTGCGCTCATGGTGGATACTTCCTCTACAAACCCGACGGCGTCTTTGAAAGAACTGGGGAGAGAAGCCGGGCGCACACTGTCCGCTGTGGCGCCGCCCGGTCGAACGCTGCCCACATTCTAGCGGCGTATGTGGGATTTTGTCCAGCCACCCATACGCAGGCGCGAACATGGACGCGCGCAGCGAGAGAATGCCAGATTTCTGCACGTGCGCCCGCCCAGGCGGCTGCTATGCTCAAAAGGCGTTGCATATCCTGGGAGGAACCATATGCCAGATGCGATGAGCCTGCCGAAGCGAGCCGATATCCCCGCCGAACAGACGTGGGACAAGAGCAGCGTCTATGCCTCGGATGCGGAATGGGAGGCGGCGCTGCGCGAGGCAACTCTTGCGATTCCTAGCCTGGGCCGGTTTCGCGGGCGACTCGGGGAATCGGCGTCGATCACCCTCGAGGCGCTGCGGACGCGCGACGAGTGGCAGACGCTTATCTGGCGCATCCGCTGGTTCGCGGCGATGCAGGTGAAGGTGGACGTCACGGACCAGAAGGCCGCCGCGCAGCACAGCCAGGCGCTGGAGCTAATCGCGCGCGTCGAGGCGGCGCTCGCCTACCTTGATCCTGAGTTGCTCGCCCTCGATCCCGGCGCCTTCGCCGCGATGTGCGCTAAGGAGCCAGCGCTAGCGATCTACATGCACTACGTCGAGGCGCTGCGCAGGCGCGCTGCCCACGTGCGCTCGGTCGAGATTGAGACGCTACTGGCGCAAGTCAGTGAATTGACAAGAGCGCCGTACGAGACCTACAAGGCGCTGGTGAACGGCGAACTCGCCTTTGGCTCCGTCACGACCGCAGATGGCGCCGAGATCGCCATCAACCAGACCAGCATCGTGTCGCTGCTGCGCGACGAGAGCCGCCCGCTGCGGGAACCGGCGTGGCGGCGGTATGCGGACGGCTATCTGCGGCAGCGCAAGACGCTGGCTGGTCTCCTCGACATGACGATGCGCGCGGATGTCTTCTTCGCCCGCGCTCGCGGCTATCCCAGCGCGCTGGACGCCGCCCTCGACCATGCGTTGCTGCCACGCGCCGTCTTCGAGCAGCTTCTGACCTCGTGGCGCGCGCATCTGCCGGTGTGGCATCGGTACTGGCGCGTCCAGGCGCGGGCGCTTGGCGTAGACCAGCTCGCCGGTTGGGATATTGATGTTCCGCTCGTGCGCTCACGCCGCCACATCCCATACGACGAGGCGCGGCGCGTGCTCCTGGAGGCGATGGCGCCGCTCGGCGAAGAGTATGTGGAGGTTCTCCGTCGCGGGCTGTATGACGAGCGCTGGGTGGACTGGGCGGTGAACCAGAGCAAGACTGGCGGAGCGGAGCAGAGCGGCGCGTATGGGCTGCATCCGTTCGTGCTGCTCAGCTACGACAACTCGCTGCTGGGAGTGAGCGCGCTCGCGCATGAGATGGGGCATGCGATGCACACTCACTTCACCAATCAGAGCCAGCCAGCGGTCTACGAAAACTACGCCGACTATCTCGGCGAGACAGCGTCCACCTTCAGCCAGACGCTGCTACGGGCGCATCTGCTCAACGAACGCCATGATCCTGATCTCCAGCTTGAAGCGCTCGCCGACGCGCTGACCTACTTTCACCGCTACCTCTTCGTGATGCCGCTGCTGGCGCAGTTCGAGTTGGACATGCACGAGCGCATCGAGCGCGGCGAGGCGCTTTCGGCAGACGAGATGTCCGCGCGCATGCTGAACCTCCTGCGTGAGGGATATGGTTCTGGCGTGGCGCTGGACGCCAAGCGCGACGGCGTGATGTGGGCGCAGTTCTCCCACCTGTACCTCAATTTCTCCACCTATACCTATGGCCTGGGGTTATCGGCGGCGACGGCGCTCGCACATGGCGTGCTGCATGGAGCGACAGACGCCGCTGACTGCTATCTCGCCTTCCTCAAGGCTGGCGATTCGGTGTATCCGCTCGACGCCTGGCGGCTCGCGGGCATTGAGATGAGCGCGCCAGCGCCAATTGAGCGCGCGTTTCGCGTCCTGGAGGAGATGATTGATCGCCTGGACACGCTGGTAGGCGATGGTCCACTCGAAGAGCAGTAGTCCATACCGCGTCAATAATTGGCGCTCTTAGGCCGGCAACCGCCAACCGCTGTGATCTCGCTCTGTGGCGCGACTGGCAGCGAGGGAAAGAGCGTGCGCGCCTGCGCGTCGGCGGCGAGCAACACTCCCCAACGCCAGACATAATGACCGTATTCCTTCGGCGAAGTGGTTGGACTGAGTGGATTGCTGTTCTGCTCCTCGACGCTGATCGCGCAGCCATCCGTCTGGAGCGTCGGGGGACCGAAAACTCCACCACCCTGGCTGAAAGAGAGCTGCTGTCCTGCGAGCGATGACTTTTCGATGAGGGTCTGCAAGACGGTGAATCCGCTCTGGCAGCTCGCTGAATGACTTGCGTCTGGAGATCGACGATGAAGGGACCTGGCGAGCCTTCTGCGACCGACCAGCCCGCCGTCGAGGAATAGGTCATGCCCACCGCCACCGCGCCTGCGTCTCTAAACGCGGATGTCGCGACGAGCGCGCCGCTCTGGGTGGTAAAGCGCCAGCCAGCCGCCACCGAGTCGCCGATCAGCCATATTCCCGCTGGAGTCGAGCCTCCGCCCTGGTCCGGCAACGCAGGTGGCCCCGCGCAGCCGAGATTGCTACAGGATGGCCCATTCTGTGTCGAGTTACTACGAACCAGCGCCGGAGTCGCCAGCAGTGGAACGGCGGCGCGAACGCTGGTGATGCGCCCCGTAGTGGTGGTCCCCGTCGCATAGTAATCGCCAGCGGGAACCTGAAGGGCTGGCAGATTGCCGAGTTTCAACCAGAGCGCGTTCTCGGCGGTGTTGCGGAGATCGTTCGGCAGGTCGGCGCCGGTCAGTTGGAAGCCGAGATAGCCATTGGGAACTGCTATACCTTGGAATCTGATCGCTGGCTCCTGTGTATTGATAGCGCAATTGGCGCCAGCCGCCTGCGTGCGCTGCCCGCTATTGGGGTCCGCCTGGGCGAGCAGGGTTACTCGGCAGGTCTTGTCGTGGAATGGCGGCGCGGAGAAGGTGATCGTATTCTCGCCGAGATTCAGGCGCACGAGCAGTGGGACTGTTCCCGCAAGCTTCTTGCCATTCAAGGTGACGGTCCCGGAATTGAAGTTGCTCGTCACGATCAGCGCGTTGCCGGGGCCAGGGGTTGGCGTCGGAGTAGGAGTCAGTGAAAAGCGCTGCCACGAAAATGATCCCGCGACGAGCACGATAACCGCCACCAGGCCGCCGACCAGCGTCCAGATCAGTCCACGGCGGCTGCCACGAGCCAGTCAGGTGGATGCGGAAGTAGATTTCTTCGTCCCTGGCGTCAGCGGCTCGACCACTAAATCCGACTCAGCGTCGCGCTCCTGCGAAGGCGCCTCCTTGACCACTTGCTGGGCGCGCAACTGCTCTTGCGCAAGCTGGTGAAGGACTTCAAGGCGGCGTTGCTGACCATCGTCCATGGCTCTGCTCTATTCCTTCCAGGAGGCTGGATGCAGGTAGCGGTATCTTGTCGGCGCCTATCAAGTGTATGTCTCATGAGTATGTCGCTGGCCCAGCTATTCTAATAACATGCTACCGGTCAGGCAAGAGGGTCAGCGGAGCATAGCGCTGTATGATTGGGATGATCGGGCAGCACAGTGTTAGAAGCCGTTAGAGCCGCTGGAGGGCGCGATGAATCGAGTGACAGTCCATCGGGTGACACGAGCGAACTGGCGCGACGCGCTGCTCCTCACCGTGCGGCCCGATCAGCAACGCTTTATCGCAGGCTACGCGCCAATTGCGGCGATCATCCTATCCAAAGCGTATGTGGGCGCGGAGGGTATGCGCTGGGAGCCGTACGCCTTCATCTCTGAGGGAGAGATGGTCGGCATGGCGGCGCTGGCCGCCGAACCGAGGCATACTGACCTGCGCTGGCTCTTTCACTTTTTCATCGACGAGCGCTTTCAGGGGCGCGGTTACGGGCATGCGGCGCTGGCCGCACTCATCTCATGGGTGAGGGAGCATCATCCAGGCTGCCTGTCTCTCCAGTTGACTGTGCATCCTGAGAATCACGTGGCGCGACACCTTTATGCTGGCATGGGGTTCATGCCAACTGGAGATGAACTGGATGGCGAGCAGGTCTATCGTCTGGCGCTTGGGAGAGCGGACAGGTGAGCGCGGAAGATGGCAAGCGGCGAGATGACAGTTTGGCCTGCCACGCAGGATGATATAGCGCAGATCGTGCGGCTGGTGAATGCGGCCTACGCAAAGTACCTCGACCGGATGGAGAAGCCTCCGGCGCCGATGCTCGCGGATTATGCGACGCTAATCGCCAGTGGCGGAGTGTATGTCCTGATATCAGGCGCGGAGATCGCTGGCCTGCTGGTGATAGAGATGCAGGACCAGGCGCTGCTCATCGAGAATGTGGCGGTTGACCCAGCGTTCCAGGGGCAGGGGCTTGGCTGGCGGCTGATGGCGTTCGCTGAGCAGCAGGCGTGCGAGCATGGGCTGCGCGAAGTGCGGCTGTATACCAATGAGGTCATGGTCGAGAATCTGGCATTCTACCGGCGGCTGGGCTTCGTGGAGGTCGAGCGCCGCGTGGATGACGGCTATCGTCGCGTATTTCTGCGCAAGTCGCTTCATCGAGTGATGCTTCCACTGGACGCTTGGCGTATACTGCCGCATGTAGCGCGTGGGCGCATGCGCGTAGACGCGTAGACGCGTAGATGATGGAGGACGACCAGTGACGGCTCCGCAACTCACCCCGTTCCGGCGTGGATGGTATGCTTTCGATCTGGGGCAGTACCGCCCCTGCGATGGCACGTACTGCCTTTCCCCCTATGAGGACCTGCCACCAGTTCCCGCGCCGGATGAGTCGCTGGCGTGGCTTGGCCCGCTGGACGAGCGCACGGATCAGCAGATGCAGATCCACCGCGACAGGCAGGTGGCGAGCGGCAAGCTCGACCAGATCGTGGCTTCGGCGCAGCGGCTGGGCCTGACACTGCCACCGTCGTTCCTGCGCCTGATGGGATCACCGGAGCTACAGAACCGCATTCCCTCCTGCACGGCCTGCTACTTCAGCCTCTCAGACGACATCATTCCCTGCCCTGGAAGCGAGCAGGGTCACATCGTGCGCTTTCTGAACGACCAGCAGGAGGTTCTGCTCTGGTATCTGTACCTCACGCCCGCAGGTGAGCAGCGTGTGTTAGTCTCGCCCTTCATGCTGGACGAGGTGGCGCAGGGTGGCCCGATGAACGAGCAGACACGCCAGGCGGTGATCGACAACGCGTTCGAGTGCGCGCCGACCTTCGCCGAGTTCATCTATCGTTTCTGGCTGGAGAACGTCATCTGGTTCAAACTCAACGACCAGGCCGCGCCGCTAACTGCTGACGAGCAGAAGTACGTCAAACACTATGAGGGGCAGAACGGCGATGGCCACTAAGGCAAAACAATAGGCGGGAGAATAACGCCTCCTGCCCATCTGCGCTACAGTGATTAGCCGCCGAGCGTCTGCGTCGCCAGTTCCTCGCCCGCGCGCAGCTCTTTTTCATACGTCGTGAAACGCATCGAGACGCGCATTCCCGCACGCTCGTAGAGCCGCAGCGCGCCGGTCAGGTTCTGCGCGTCCACACCGAGAACGACGGTGGGCATGCCACGGCGATAGAACTCGCCAAAGGTGTAGAGCAGCAGCGCCATTCCCAGTCCGCGTGTGCGCCAGGGGCGACGAACGCCCAGCGTATTGAGCCAGCCGGTCTCAGGCGTCTGGCGGCAGAGTGAGAAACCCGCGATCTGCCCGTCCTCCTCGGCGATGAACCAGAGCGTCGGGTCGAAATCCTCGCGATTGACACGCTCAATCCAGCTCTCGAAGGTGCGCGGCGTGTGTCCCCAGTGATCGGAGAACGCCTCCTCGACCGCCTCGAAGACGGCGCGCTGGTCGGCCAGCTCTTCCTCGCCGTTCTTCAGCGTGCGCAGGGTGACGCCCTCCGGCCAGACCGGCGCCGCTGAGGCTTCGGTCATGTCGATGCGCATGCGGTAGAAGTTGCGGATCGGCGCGTAGCCTTCGTGGGCGAAGAGCGCGCCCGCCGCCTCGTTGAGTCCATTCGCGCCAAAGCCGATGCTGACGCGCGCACCCTCAGGAGCCGAGTCAACCATCTCGCGGGCGCGGCTCTCGCAGAGGTGGATGAGCGCCGTGCCGATGCCGCGCTCATGCTGCGTCGGATGCACATAGCCGTCGCCGAAAATCTTGCCGCTGCCCTGGTTGAAGACGGTCGCGTATCCCGCCAGCGCGCCCTCCGGCGTCAGGACGAGCCAGGCGTCTAGCGCGGGATCGATGGTCGTCCAGTCGTGGCGGATGTCCTCGGCTGTCCAGTCGTCGTGCTGGCCAAACTCGGCGTCGTCGGCCTCGCGCAGCAGCGTGAGGATGGCGGGAATATCCTCCTCGCGCGGCGCGCGCAAGGTGTAGCCGATTGGTAGTGTCTCGATCATGGTCGCGTTCATGCGGATGTCCGTGTCCTTCTTGTTGAGTGATGATAAGTGGCGAATGAGTCCAGCCTCATCTGGCGCATGCCCCGCGACCGCTGTCAATTCCAGTCAATCACAGTCAGGTGCAGTCAATCGCGGAGCTAGCGCGGGGGCTGGCCTGCGCGAGTGGTGATGCGCGTGCGCTGCGGCGCGACAACTCCACTCACAGAGGTAACGGATGCGTTCGCCAGCGCACGCTGTCGCCGGGAGATAACCTGCTCCAGCGCGGCGCTGACAATCTCGAACAGTTCCAGTTCGTTGAGCGCGGAGGTCTCGCGCGCGCGGAGCGTTGAGTTAAGCGCCTCGCCGGTCTCGGCGTAGAGCCGCTCGACGACGAAGGTGAGCGCCTGCGCGGCGGGCGAGGGCGAACTGGTCGGCTCGGCGAGCACATTGCGGTCGGCGTGTAAGAGAACCCACGCGCGCTCGCGGTGGTTGCAGCGCAGCGCTCGGCAGAGCGCCTCGACAGTGGCGCGTGGCACCTTGACCATGCGGCCATTTTCGAGGCGGGCGAGCCATGTCTCGCTCACCGATTCATAGTAGGGGTCGTCGGGAGACAGCTCGCGATAGAGGCGTGTCAGCAATTGCGTGCGGGTCCAGCCGCGCAGCGTGCGCAAGCGGGCGATCGCCTCGCCACAGCGAATCGCGGCGAGCTCCGGCGTTCCGTCGGCAGCCATAGGGGTACACTCCTGGTAAGACTGGGGAAGAGATCGTGTCTCGACCGAACATGAGGGCCGCATGTGGCGCTTAGAAGCGCGAGATCGCACGGAGGCGAGCGGCAGGTCGAGCCGCACCGGCGACGCAGGGCGCGTGGCGCTGCTTCCCGGTTGGCGGGGACATAACCAGTAACTTACCGGAGGGTCAACATGGGAGGCGTCTCCTCGAAATGGAGAGGCTGCGAACGAGTCTCGTGTCAACAATCAAATCAGGAAGATGGTGGCTGGCATGAATGAGCCGACACACACCGAGCGCAAGTGTACCACATACCGACAAATAACGAGTAGCAGATTTCTGTATCTGGCAAAAGATCGTCAAAGCGGCGGAAGGTAAACATCTCTGCGGTATGGCATAATAGGCCGCAACAGCACCAGCACGATAATTGTTTCCGCGCCTGTAAGGAGTCCCGCAATGCCCGACGCCAGCACGACGACACAAACCTCGACGCCTGCGCTGGACCTCGCTGCGATTCGCGCCGCCTTTCCCTCGCTCGGCGTCGAGCAGAACGGGCAGCCGGTCGTCTATTTTGATAACCCCGGCGGCACGCAGGTTCCGCAGGCCTGCATCGACGCCATCACGCAGCTATCTCAGCAGCGCCAACGCCAATACCGGCGGGGCCTTTCTCACCAGCCAGCGTACCGACGCCGATCCTGGCCGAGGCGCACGCCGCGATGGCCGACTTCCTCAACGCCGCCGACCCGCGCGAAATCGTCTTCGGCGCCAACATGACCACGCTGACCTTCGCCTTCAGTCGCGCCATCGGGCGCACGCTCAAGCCAGGCGATGAGATCGTCGTCACCGCGCTGGACCACGACGGCAACATCGCGCCATGGCTCGCGTTGCAGGAAGAGCGTGGCGTCGTCGTGCGCATGGCGAACTTCGATCCCGCCACCTGCACGCTCGATATGGACGACCTGCGCGGGAAGATCAACGAGAAGACGAAGCTCGTCGCAGTGGGCTACGCATCGAATGCGGTTGGGACGATCAACGACGTGACGACGGTGATTGGCTGGGCGCGCGAGGTTGGCGCATTGTCCTTCGTCGACGCGGTGCAGTTCGCGCCACACGGCCCAATCGACGTACAGGCGCTCGGCTGCGACTTCCTCGTCTGCTCGGCCTACAAGTTCTTCGGGCCGCATCTGGGCATCGCTCTATGGACGCCTGCCGCTGCTGGAATCCATCGCGGCGTACAAGGTGCGCCCGGCGCAGGACACGCCGCCGTACAAGTGGGAGACGGGCACGCTCAATCACGAATGCCTCGCGGGTCTGGTCGGCGCGCTAGAGTACATCGCCGAAGTGGGACGTCCTTTCATAGACCAGTACGCCGCGACCTTCCCTGACATGACGCGGGCGGCGACTGGAGTTGCATGCGGCGATGGCGGCGATGCAGGCATACGAGCGCACGCTGGCGGCGCGACTGCTCGCCGGGCTGACAGACGATTCCTGGCATCCATATCTACGGCCTGACCAGCGAGGAAGATCTCGCTCATCGCGTGCCGACGGTGGCGATCACATTGGAGGGCTGGACGCCACGCGCGCTGGCGGAGGAGTTAGGCAAGCGTGGCATCTTCTGCTGGGACGGCAACTACTACGCGCTGACGCTGATGGAGCGGCTGGGGCTGGAGGAGCATGGCGGCGCGCTGCGCATCGGTATGGCGCACTACAACACCACCGAGGAGGTGGACCGCCTGCTCGCGGCCCTGCGTGAGATTACGGCGCGCTAGCGACCTCTGCTGGACGTGGGCCGGTTCACTCGTCACGCCACAGAGTGCGTCCCTCATAATCGTAGGACCACAGACGTAGAGCGGATTTGGCGCCATTCTCCGAGACGCTCACCACTGGATTGCTGGCGCCTCCGCTCCACACGCCGCCGCGCAGGCTGTACGCGCTGTCGTTGCAGGCGACGACGATCGTTTTGCTCTTCGCCGCGATAAAGATCTGTTGTTGTCCCACACATCTCCCAGACAGCGCGGGCTGTGGCATCCAGGTGGTTCCTCCATCGCTGGAGAGCGCGTACTGCGTGTTGTCCGCTGACGTGGCGACGAGGGCGCTGCCATCGTCAGAGGCGCCGGCTGGCGTGAGTGGAGTTCCGCCGATCGCAGGGGGAGAGAGCGCCGTCCAGGTCTGGCCAAGATCCGATGTTGCCGCGCCGATGATGTTCTGCGCCTTGGAGCCATCATCGCCCCAGACCTGTATCCTGCCCTGGCATCCTGTCAGCAGGCGCAGATGCTTGATCGCCTTGCCGTTGATCTTCCCGTTGTCGTCGAGGTGGCGGCTGGCGCCGCCTTTGGGAAACGCAATCACGGCTGTGGACCCCTGGAGCGCGCCTTCGAGCGGGAAGCCCACCAGGAAGGTCGAGCCTGACCACCCTGTGTACCCTGTGATGGAAATCTCGCTGGTGGTGGGCAAGTCCGCCGTTTGTGGCGACCAGGTATGTCCACCATCAAGCGTTCGCTGGAACGTGTACGCTCCTGGCATTGGCGCATACACCGTCAGCATCACGACATCTTGCGGATCGAGCGGATCGACGGAGATGATGTCGCCTTCCGGCGCCTCGACGGTCCCCGCCTGGCTCCAGCTCACTCCGCTGTCGGTCGTGGCGTAGAGGGCCTGCATCTCATCGCCCGCCTGTGTCTGCTTACCAAGAAAGACGGAGGCATACCCGCGAGTCGGCTCAGATGCGGAGAAGGCTATGCGCAGCACCTGGTGAGCGGGCAAGTCTTTCGCAACCGTCCAGTTCTCTTTGCCCGAAGTATTGGACGTCTGGGCGGCTGGCGGCGTCGCTTGCGGCGTCGCTTGCGGCGTTCCCTGCGCGGTATTAGAGCAAGGGATATTTGCGGCGGGCGCGGTTGAAGTCGCGGCGCGGCATGATGTGGTAAAGAGGAGGATGCCGAGAAGAGCAGCCGCCCGCAACGGAACACGAGGGAGGTGGGCGTTTTGCGCTCGCGCCTGAGCGGACACAGTGTTGTGGTTCAGGTGTACGCTTGACTTTCCCCTCATGTTCCTCCTGCTTCCTCATCCCAGGCGCAGCACGGCACCACGTGCCCGTCATCCAAATCGTTCGGTCTTGGTAATAGAATCTCCTTCTCAGCTCATGCGCCACCAGTGGCTGCGCATGGGGAAGTGGCAGGCGGCTC
Source organism: uncultured bacterium (assembly GCA_963733745.1). Lineage (GTDB taxonomy): Bacteria > Chloroflexota > Ktedonobacteria > Ktedonobacterales > JADMIN01 > DASWAC01. Next base: position 54,026 of record CAVTFE010000088.1, on the reverse strand, counting down.
ACGCTTCTTCACGGCGATAGACGAAGGCCGCAGCAACCAGCGCCAAGGGCGGCGCTACGAGAGGAAGGATACTTAAGGAGGCGGAGAGAGGAAGGTTCAGCCTACCGAAGACCACCAGAAAGTAGATGAGTACCCCAATGTATAGCAACACGGTAAGCAACAGAAAGGCGCTGAACCAACCCCAGCGCTGACTCCGTCTCGCGGCGCGGCATGCGGTGATCCCCAAGATCAGGCCGGAAAGACTGCTACCGACAATGGCGAGCAGGAAGACGAAGCCACTGATAATTACACACGGAAGGTTACTCGCGCCGTCATTGCATTGCCCAACAATGGGCACCACAATCAATACCCCTACAAACGCCAGCGTCAGCCATCCCAAGATGCCAAGTGTTCCCTTCACAAGGAACTTCTCCCTCATAAGAGCAGAAACGGGTGCCGATGAGCGTCAGGAGTCACACGACGATTAGCGCTAAGTCGAGCCAGGAAGGCGTCGTGCGCCTTATATCCACTCCCATGTCGAAATCACCTCTCTGCAGACAAGAACGGGGATGTGCCAAGCATGTGCCAAGCATGTGCCAAGCATGTGCCAAGCATGTGCCAAGCGCATTTCAGTCGTATGTACCGGCGGGGCGTTGCGATGTCAGCACGCTCCTACCATGTAGAATAGAGCAGCGCGTAGTGCATGGTGAAGATGGAGTGCTCACTGTTCGGCACAAAGCTCCACGCGCCGCCGTTGTTATCGCTGTAGGCTTCGAGAGCATCCCAGGCAGTGTTGGTATCGGTGAGATACCCCCCGTGCATGTAATAAGGGCAACAACCAGTATAGACGACGAAGTGCTTGGCACGGGGCATCAAACCACACGCGGCGGTATTGTTGACGCCGCTCGGCGCTCCCATCGTCTCGTTTGAACCGGTACATCCATAATACAACAGTTCGTCATTATTGCTTGCCAAGTTCGTCCAATCAGTACCGCCGCTTCCCTGGGGATTGCGCGCGAAACCATTTCGAAAACTCGTCGAATTCATGTTCGACATGAGCGCGTTGGCTCTCTCCATTTGATTGGCTTCAAGGCAAGGGGATACGCAGCCATTGAAGAAAGAGAGAAGGGACGTAAAACCGGCGGCGCCGGACTGCAGCCCCTGATGTGGAGCGCCGAGACCATCACCAGCGCCATCGGCACATTATTGATCACGTTCGCGCCCAGCGCCGTCCCGACGACAGTGAAGAGCACGGTGAGATACGCGTTGCCGCCCGCCAGACGCAGCAATCCCTGCCCCAGCGCCGCCGTCACGCCCAGGTTCTCGATCCCCTACACGAGGATGAGCATCCCGCCGACGAAGGCGAAGATTGGCCAGGCGATCTCGCGCCGCAGCCGCGTGGTGTCGAATCGGCGAAAGAGCAGCGCGCCTACCAGCAGCGCAATTGCTCCGGCCAGCGCGACGAACGAGAGCGGCGCGTCCGCCGCCGAGGCGACCAGATAGCCAAGCGCGATCAACGTCAGGGTGAGAAGCGTGTAGCGGAAATAGCCACTGCGCCTATTCTGCAAGGTGAGCGGCTTGACCTCAAAGCGCAAGTGGAGATGGCGGAGGAAGAGCCGGGCAAAGAGGGCGACGTTGAGGACGATGCAGAAAAGGCTGGGCAGCAGTAGATAGCGCAGGAAGGTCGCCAGGTCACCACCAAAGCTATCCAGCATGAGGACGTTGATGGGGTTGCTGACCGGCAGCAGGAACGAAGCCGTATCGGCGATAAAGGTACAGGCAAACATGAAGGGTAACGCCGGAAGCCGCAGGCGTGTCACCAGCGTGTAGACCACCGGCGTCAGGATCAACGCGGTGGCGTCGTTCGAGAGGAACGCCGTGGTGACGACGCCCGCCGCGAAAACGGCGAGGTACAACCGCATCGCGCTGCCGCCCGACCAACGCGCCGCGAGTTTCGCCACCGTCGTAGATCCCCGCCTGATCGGCCAGGGCGGAGATCGCCATTAGGCCGAGAAAGAAGCCGAAGACGTTCCACTGCGCGCCGAGCGCCGAGAGCGCCGCGCCGGGGCTGACAAAGCCGCCAACGAGCATCAGCAGCGCGCCCGCACAGGCCGCGACGGCTTCGGGTATGCGATAGGGACGAATCATGATGACGAGCAGTGTAACCACGAAGATGGTGACGCCGAGGACTAGGCGGAGCATACGCTAGTCGCCCGGTTCTATAGTGGTATCCACCTGTGTGAGAAGAACAATCGCCATCTTGCCTCCTTGGCTGCCCATCCACCTGACGCCATCCTTGCGCCGGGCGCGCCGCTCACCTGTGGGCCATTCCTATACTATAGCGCTCATTATAGGAACGCGGGGTCCTCTGTATTGAAATCGTCAACATGGGCGCATGAGGTTGCGCCCCTAGAAGCAGTCATGCGATAGATAACCAGGTACGAACCCGCGCAGGCAGGTTTGATAGCCACCTGGCCCACCAGCGCGGATTCAACCGCAGTTCTACTATCCCAGGCGGCGCTTGAGCGCGTCGTGCTCCTCAGAAATCGCGGCGGGCAGATGGTCCTTGAACTGGCCGAAGAAGACGCCCTGCTCCGCCCACTCGTCGCGCCAGTCGTCGGCGTCCACCGCCAGCAGCCGCTCCATCTTATGTGTGCTGATGTCTACACCTTCGAGGTCGAGGCCATCGGGCGTCGGCGTGTAGCCAATCGCCGTCTCGCGCACATCGCCCTTGCCCTGGATGCGCTCGTGCATCCACATCAGCGCGCGCACGTTCTCGCCGAAGCCCGGCCAGAGGAAGTTGCCGTCCTCGTCCTTGCGGAACCAGTTGACGTGGAAGATCTTCGGCGGGCGCGCCAGCTTCTCGCCCATCGCCAGCCAGTGGCCGAAGTAGTCGCCCATGTTGTAGCCGCAGAACGGCAGCATCGCCATCGGGTCGCGGCGCGTCTCGCCGACCTTGCCGGCCGCCGCGGCCGTCGTCTCCGAGGCCATGCTCGCGCCGACGAAGACGCCGTGCTGCCAGTCGAACGCCTGGTAGACCAGCGGCGCGACGCGCGCGCGCCGGCCGCCGAAGATGAAGGCCGAGATCGGCACGCCCTGCGGGTCTTCCCAGTGCGGCGAGATCGAGGGGCACTGGCTGGCCGGCGCGGTGAAGCGCGAGTTGGGATGCGCCACGGCCTCGTCGCCCGGCTTCCACGTCTTGCCCAGCCAGTGATCGTGCCGGGCGGCGGCGTCTTCCGCCGGGGTCGATGCCCTCCCACCAGGGCAGCTTGTCCGGCGTCAGGCCGACGTTGGTGAAGATCGTGTTGCGGCGAGAGCGAGGCCATCGCGTTGGGATTGGTCTCGACGTTCGGTGCCCGGCGCGACGCCGAAGAAGCCGGTCTCCGGATTGACCGCCCAGAGCCGCCCGTCGTCGCCGATGCGCATCCAGGCGATGTCGTCGCCGACCGTCCAGACCTTCCAGCCCTGGTCGGCCAGCGGCGGGACCAGCATGGCCAGGTTGGTCTTGCCGCAGGCGCTGGGGAACGCGGCCGCCATGTAGGTCACATTGCCGGCGGGGTCTTCGAGGCCGAGGATGAGCATGTGCTCGGCCATCCAGCCTTCCTTCCAGCCCATCCAGCTGGCCAGGCGCAGCGAGAGGCACTTCTTGCCGAGCAGCGCGTTGCCGCCGTAGCCGGAGCCGATGCTCCAGATCAACTGCTCCTCGGGGAAGTGCAGTGATCAAGCGGCTTCTTGGGGTCGAGGTCGCCGAGTGGAGTGCAGCCCAGGAACGAACTTGCCGCCGTTCTTCTCCAGCGTGTCCAGCGCCACCTTGCCCATGCGCGTCGTGATGCGCAGGTTGGCGACGACGTAGGCGCTATCGGTGATCTCGACGCCGACCTTGGCGTGCGGCGAGCCAGCAGGACCCATCAGATAGGGAACGACGTACATCGTGCGCCCGCGCATCGCGCCGTCGAAGAGCTTGCCGACGCGCGCCTTGGCAGATTTCGGGTGCCATCCAGTTGTTCGTCGGGCCAGCGTCCTCCTGGCGCTCGGTGCAGATCAGCGTCAGGTCCTCGGTGCGCGCCACGTCGTTGGGATTGCTGCGATGAAGGTAGGAGTTGGGGTAGGCGCGCTCATTTACCTGGATCAGTTCGCCGGTGCGTAGCATGCCCGCGACGAGGTCGGCGTACTCCTGCTCGGAGCCGTCGCACCAGACGATGCGTTCTGGCTTGGTGAGTTGCGCGCTCTCCTCCACCCATTTCTCCAGGGCGGCGGTCCCTCGTGTCGTGGTTCCTGACATGGCGATCTGATCCCTTCGTCGTCGAATGCGCCTGCCGGAGGCCTCATCGCCCCCGCAGCGCCTGGCGCTGTGTGACTGAATAATCCTAGGCGAGTTCGCTGAAGATGACGCGCTTGAGAGTGGTGGACGCGCCTGGAACCCGCCGTTATAGCCTAACACCAGCCTTCCGGCGGCGCAACCCGCGCGAGCGCCAGACTCGTGTGTGACTCGCCTGTGAGACGCACATCTACTATACTGAAGGCGCGGGCGAATGAATTCGCGCCTATGTGCGTCGCGCCACAAGACCTGCCTGCGCAGGTCTCACGTCGCGCGACGGGTGATGTCCACGCACATGGACATTGTGGCCGTAGGTCCATAGGCGCGGTTTCAACCGCCAGCGTATCGAACCCGAAGAATGAAAGGCGCTGAATCGGATGTCGGACGCTCTTTATCATGTCGCGCGTGGGCTGGTCGCCGAACTGGAAGCGCGCTTCCCCTACGCCGCCGCACTCTTCAGCGGCGCTTCTGGCGTGCGCATCGGCGATACCGGCCGCGAGCAGACCGCCAGCGAGGAGCCGCCTGCGCGTGGCGCCGTCTTCACCGTCTACGATGGCGCCAGCTTCGTGGAATTCTCTTCCAGCGATCTGGAGCCTGACCGGCTCGCCCGTGGCGTGCGACCTGGGGCAGATGGCCTGCATTCACCAGGGCAGACCACCGGACGCGAGGCCATGCGTGAGCCTGAAGCGTTTACCGTGACGATGCGCCGCGATCCCGCGACTATACCGCTGGCAGAGAAACTCGCCCACGTGCGCGAGGTTCAGCGCCGCGCCGCCGCGCTCGATCAGCGTATCGTGCAGGCGCAGGTGAACTACAGCGATCGCACGACCGAGAGCGTCTATATCGGGCGTGGCCGCCAGCTCGAACAGCGCCTCCCGCGCACAATCCTTCAGGTGCTGCTGGTTGCCTCAGATGGGCAGGAGGCGCGCTTCAACTTCGCGCAGCACGGCGGCGTCGCCGGCTTCGAGATCGCCGAGATCGGCGATGAAGAGCTGAACGCGACGGCGGAGGTAGCGCTCCGTCTGCTGGAGGCTGGGCATCTCGATCCGGGCGAGTACGACACAATCAGCTGATCCGAGCGTCACCGGCGTCATCGCGCATGAGTCGTTCGGCCATGGCGTCGAGCTGGACCTCTTCCCCAAGGGGCGCGCTCGCGCGGCGCAATATCTCAACCGTCCCGTCGCGGCGCCTAGTATCCAGATGTTCGACGACCCGACCGTGCCAGGCGCGTATGGCTCATACTTCTTCGACGACGAGGGCGAACGCGCGCAGCTCCACGCAGATCCTGCAGGATGGCGTCTTCGTACGCCCGATCAGCGACCTGGCCTCGGCGACCTTCGCGTATGGCTTCGGCCAGGGTGAGCGCACGCCGAACGGCAGGCGACAGGACGTGACACGCAAGACCTACGCGCGCATGACCAACACGTTCTTCGGGCGCGGCGATACCGACCCACAGGCGATGATCGCGGGCGTCGAGCGCGGAATCTATCTGCGCGGCGCCGAGAGCGGCGTCGAGGACCCGATGGGCTGGGGCATCCAGGTGACAGCCCACTACGGCGAGGAGATCGTCAACGGCCAGTTGACCGGCAAGCTCTACGCGCCTGTCGGGATGACAGGCTATGTGCCTGACCTGCTGATGAGCGTCAGCGCAATTGGCAGCGACTTCGAACTGAGTCCGGGCACCTGCGGCAAGGGCTACAAGGAGCTGGTTCCCGTCTCCACCGGCGGCCCGCACCTGCGCATGCGCGCCCGCCTCGGATGAGGACGGGTACCTGTGGACGAGCCACCCACTACAGCGCCACTTGATGCGCCTGCAGAGGAAGCGCCTGCCATCCTCCGGCGTTCCCCTGGCAGGTGGTGGCTGCGATTACTCGTGATTCTGCTGGTGATCCTTGCGCCGCTGGTTTACATCATCGGCCAGCAGTCGCCTGATCTGTTGCCCAATGTTGTCGCTACGTTCACGCCACCTACTCCGACTCCCATCTCTACGGCGACTCCAATCCCGCTCGCCACGATCCTGCGCGCCCGTCCACTACGCCTGCCTACGCTCCCTGCTGGAAGCGCCTGCCCCGTAACGCCAGCCCTCGAAGTGAACCCTGGAATCACCGAGGCTGCTGGAGATGGGCCAGTGTATCTCGTTACTGGCGGGCTGGCGATTCAGTTCCCGTTCGCGCTAAGCGCAAACTCGCAGGAATGGGCGAAGCAGGATCGTGTATGGTTCCTCATTCGTCCCGGCGTAAGCGGTGATGTGCTGGTGCGCGGCCATCAGGTCGATGGTCCAAACGAGGTTCGGTTTGGCGAGGGAGATACGCCTGCCGCAGAGTTGATCTTCAAGGCTCCTGCGCAGGCGCGCATCATCACCGATGAGGATTGGAGCATTTCCTTCAATACCATGCGCCTGCGCGAAGCCGGCTGCTACGCGATTCAGATAGACAGCGAGGCAGCCAGCAACATCATTGTCTTCCGCGCCGAGCCACAGCAGGGCTAGCAGCAGACAGGCATGAGGTAAGCACACTGCTATCGTGGCACATGCTACACTACAAGCGCAATCTGCGCTAAACGAGAAGCGAGGCATGCGCGCATGACCACCAATCCCCAGGAACAGCAGGCTATGCAAGAGGCTACGCCAGACGAAGCGTTTCGGGCCGAATTACGCGCCTGGCTCGCGGAGCATCTCACTGACACATTCCGCGAACAGCGAACCATGACCTTTCGGGAGAAGGTGGCCGTGCGCCGCGCCTGGCAAAAGACCCTGTTTGATGGTGGCTGGATCGGCATCGGCTGGCCCAGGGAGTATGGCGGCCGTGGAGCTACTCTGACACAGGAATCGATCTATCACGAAGAGATGGCGCGCGCCCGCGCTCCGGTCCCAGCCAATGTCATCGGGCTGAATATGGTTGGCCCGACGCTGCTGGCGGTTGGGACTCCCGAACAGAAAGCCCGCTATCTGCCGAAGATCTTGAGCGCCGAAGAGCTTTGGTGCCAGGGGTTCAGCGAACCCAACGCTGGCTCTGATGTGGCGTCCCTACAGACGCGCGCCGTGCGCGAAGGCGAGCATTTTGTCGTCAACGGCCAGAAGGTCTGGACCAGCTACGGATATGTCGCCGACCTCTGCATCTTGCTGACGCGCACCGATTTTGACGCGCCCAAGCACAAGGGCCTGAGCTACTTGATCGTGGACATGCGCTCGCCCGGCGTAAGCGCCAGGCCGCTGGTCCAGATGACTGGTGAGGCGGAATTCGCTGAACTCTTTTTTGATGACGTGCGCGTGCCAGCGGAAAACCTGGTTGGCTCGCTGAATCAAGGGTGGATGGTCGCCCTGACCACCCTCATGCACGAGCGCGCTACCCTCTCGTTTAGCATCATCGTGACGTTCGAGCAGCGCTTGCGGGCGCTCATCGAACTGAGCCGCCGCAGCGCGCTGCATGGCGCGCCTGCCCTCAGTGACTCGCACGTGCGGCAGCGACTCGCCCGGCTCTACACCGATGTCAAGACGTTCAAGCTCAACACCATGCGCCAGATGGCCACTCTCGGCCAGGGCCATCTCCCCGGCCCGGAAGGCTCGCTGCTCAAATTACAGTGGAGTGAGCTAAACCAGCGTCTGGTTGAACTGGCTTTTGACCTTGAGGGTCCCTACTCCAGTCTGGCTCCCGACTCGGTCGATGCGCCTTTTGAGGGCCGCTGGCAATATGAATACCTGCGCGCGCGGGGAAATACGATTGAGGCGGGTACCAGCGAGGTGCAACGCAATATCGTCGCCGAACGCGTGCTTGGATTGCCGCGCGGAGGAGCGTGAACCATGTATTTAGATCTCAACGATGAGCAACGCCTGCTTGCGCAAACGGTCCGCTCCTTCATTCAGAAGGAGCTGCCGTCTTCCAAAGTGCGCGAGATAGTGGCGACGGAGGACGCGTTTGACGAACACCTGTGGCAGCAGATGGCCGAGCAGGGATGGATGAGCGTGACCGTGCCGAGTGAGTTCGGCGGGATGGCGGATTCCTGGCTCACCGTCGCGGTCTTGTTCGAGGAACTGGGCTGGGGCATGGCGCCTGGACCTTTCCTGGCGACGGTGGGTCTCGCGGCTCCGTTGCTGGCAGCGGCTGGGAGCGCGGAACAGAAGTCGCGCTGGCTGTCAGCGATCGCGGAGGGAACCTGTCGGGCAACCGTCGCCTATCTAGAACCGGAAGGCGGCTACGAGCTCGATTCGATCCGCACGACGGCCAGCAAGACCAGCGACGGTTATACACTCAGCGGCGCCAAGATGTTTGTGCTTGACGCCGCTGTGGCGGATGTGGTGATGGTGGCGGCCAAAGAGGCGGGTGCGCTGAGCCTTTTCCTGGTAGAAAAGGGCGCCACAGGTATGACGGTAGAAACCCTGGACGGCATGGATGTGACCCGCCGCTTGACGCGCATCAGCTTCAATCAGACGCCAGCGCAGAAGATGGATGCCTGCGAAGATGCTGGTCAGGCGCTGGAATATGCCCTGAACGCCGCCAGTCTGGCGTTGAGCGCGGAAGGCGTGGGTGGCATGCAGTGGATTCTTGATACGGCGGTCGCATACGCCAAATCACGTGAGCAGTACGGCCATCTGATTGGCAGTTACCAGGCGGTAAGCCATCCGCTGGTGGACCGAACGCTGGACCTGACCAGCGCCCGCTCAGCCGTCTATAACGCCGCCTACGCGCTCGACCACCAGCCTGATGAAACACGTGAGGCCGTGAGCATGGCGAAAGCGCTGGTCAGCGACAGTTATCGGCAGACTGGCTATACTGGCGTGCAGACGCTAGGAGGCATCGGCTTCACCTGGGAGCACGATATGCAGCTCTACTTCCGGCGCGCCAGTGGAAGCTGGAGCCTGTTCGGTGACCCGATCTGGCATAGGGAGCGGTTATTGCAGTCTCTGCGGATTTAGAGCGCCACGCGCTCAGGTCTGTGGCGAGCCTGCGGGAGCGGGCGTGGCGCCCTTTGGCTCGACCGGATAATTCGCGCGCCAGGCCGCATAGCCGCCCGCGAGCGCGACCGCGTCGAACCCGAGCCTGCGAAGCTGTAGCGCCACACGGGCGCTGGAACCTTCGTGGGGTCAGGTGCAATACGCCACCACCCGGCGATCGCGCACGGCGGTCGAAGCCCACTCCTGGATCTGATCGGGCAGGACGCGCACGCTACCGGGAATCTGGCCATCATCCTGTGCATACTGTCCGCGGGCGCGCACATCCAGCACAAGTGGTGGGTCTTCGCTTGTCAGGAGTTGCGCCAGTTCCTCGGCGCTGATGCGCGGCGCCGCGTCCGGGTCTCCGGCGAATAGTCCCGCTACCTCGCTCGACCGCTCCTCCGGCGGCGTCACAGCCGTATGCGCGACAAACTCGCCGTAGCGCGCGGCGAGGGGCGTGGCGGTGACGCCATGCGCAAGAGCGGAGACCAGCACCACCACGCCGACAATGGTGAAGATCCACACCGCATCGGGCGCGTTCGCCGCGACGACCAGCAGCGCCAGCAAGAGTGAGCTAAGGCCGCGCGGGCCAAACCAGCCGATAAAAAGACGCGCCTCACGGCTCAATGCCGCCCTTTGCAGGATCAGCCACTGAACCAGCGGGCGGACGAGAAGGATCGTCGCAAGGGCAAGAGCCAGCGCCGCCAGCAGCGGGATCGATCCTAGCAGACCAGAGAGAATCACGCCAAAGAGCAGAAAGGCGAGCAGCATCGTCATCTCCGCCGTCACTTCGCCGTACTCCAGAAAGCAGTCGCAGAGCGAGACGTCAAAGATGTTGACGGCAAGACCAGCGAAGAAAGCGGCGAGGAAGCCATCACCGCCCAACGCCTGAGCGGAGATGAAGGCCAGCAGGACGAGGCCCAACCCATAGAGCGCCTGATACTCGCGCCGGATGCTGTAGCGAGCGTCAGCCTTCCCGATGATCCAGCCGCCTACGCCGCCCACCAATAGGCCCACAATGGGACTGATGACGAGGAGCCGCGCGCCAAAGAGCAGCCAATCTCCCACGCCGTTGATTTCCTGCTCTGCGATGGCAATGAGCGCGAGGACGATTGGCAGGACAATGACGTCGTTCATGCCGGCCTCTACGCGCAATGCGCTACGCACGGCGCGCGGAATGCGCCCGTCACGCAAAATATCGCGCAGGACGATGGGGTCGGTGGAGGCCAGCAACGCGCCAAGCAGCAGCGACTGGATCAGTGTGGCGCCGAAGAGAAAATGCGCCAAGAGTGCGACCCCAAGGATCGTCAGCACGGTTCCTGGGCCGAGAAGCAGCGCCGAAACACGCCAGTCTGAACGCAACTCGTTCACATCGAGCCGGACCGCGTCGAGAAAGAGCACTAGCGCGAGGCTGAGCGTCGCCACCGCCTCCAGCCCCGGCGAGTAGAGATCGATGCGCACGACGCCGGTGCGACCCAGAAGCAGGCCGATGCCCAGGAAGATGATCGGGTACGAGATGGGGCTGCGATCCACAATGCCAGACGCGAGCGCCGCGACCGTCAACACGATGGCGAGCAGCGCGAACCAGCCCTCGATACCTTCCATCGTCTTCCTATCTCAGCTAGAGCGCGCACGGATCTGGTATGACTTCCCACGACAGTGACGCATTGAATGCAAGAGGTGTCAAGCGCGAAGCTGCCCGACACGCGCTCCAGAAGCTGAGGCGTATCGGGCAGACCAGACGGCGCCAACGCGCTGACTAGGCAAGCTGCGGCTGTTGGGTACGCAATGTCACGGCGCTGTAGATCAGGCTGCCAAGCACCGGCACAAGGAGGACGAGGACGAACCATCCCCACATGCCGCGCCGCACGGTGTCAACGATCCCCAACAGCCACGCGGCGAGCGCCGCGACGGCTGGAATCCAGACGGTGTAGCCCATGATGTTATTAAAGTCGTGCAGGTTCTCGCCAAGGACGATAGCTCCGGCGAAATAGACGATGTAGTCGAGAATGTAGAGGCCCGGCGCGAGCAGCGAGAGGATAAGAACCCAGCGTGTCATGATGACCCTTCTCCGTTCCTGGCCGCAGGACTCTCTCTTGCCTGCGGCGCTTCTGCGTTCAAACAACCGCCAAGCAACTGGATGTCGGCGAGCTATGCGTCCTGGACAAGCGCACCGCGCGGCGCCGCGATCGACTCCAGGACGCTGTAGAGCAGGCTGCCCGCATACGGCAGGCAGAGCGCCAGCGCGAACCATCCCCAGCGGCCCTGGCGCGCGGCGACGAAAGCGCCCACCAGCCACGCGACGACGGCGAGGCCAAGCCAGCCAATGAAGCCATAGATCGCTACATTGGTCATGAAGTCAGGAGGATCACCTAACGAGACTGCCCAAACCATAAAGACCAGATTATCCAGCACGAAGAGCGCGGGCGCGGCCAGCGACAGGATCATCGTCAGGCGCAGCATCGTCAGCCCTCCCACGTGTTCGGCGCTTGCGGCCAGCAGCAGATCACGCAGCGCCCCTGGCCAGAGCGCGAGCACGCCTCCGGCGCCGCTCGTCCGCTGGGCGTCGCGGCATAGATCGCGGAAGGCGCGCGCCATCTCGTCACCATAGGCGCGGCGGAACTGAGCGGGGAAGACCAGCAGGAGCGCGCGATAGAGCCTGGGCGACCAGGCAGCGACGCCGCTCAGCGCATCGTCACGCTTCATCACGCGCCTCCCAATCCGGGGTCGAAGCCTGGATCAAATCCGGGAATATCCAGCAGATGTTCGTTGACGCGCCTGCGCCACCAGCCGCGCCAGCCTGCGCGCCTCTGCCGCCGCCACGCGCTGGCCAAAGTCGGTCAGGCGGTAGTAGCGCCGCCGCTCGTCATCCAGCGCTGGATCAGGCCGCTCCTCAGTCTCGACGATCAGTCCCTGTGCGAGCATCTGCTTGATCGAGCGGTAGAGCGTGCCGGGGCCGATGTGAAGCTGCCCCTGCGTGCTCGCCTCGACCTCGCGCATGATGGCGTAGCCGTGCCGCTCGCCGCCAGAGAGCGCCAGCAGAATCTGGAAGGCCGCTGGTGTCAAAGGCAGAAGCGCCTCGGCGTCGCCATTCTCCTGAGTCATCAAGCATCGCCTCTATCACTACAGTATTCGCGCTGGATATATCCAACATGGATAGTATGAGACGAGCAAATGACAAAAGTCAAGAGCGGCCAGGGTTCTCTTGGGAAGACACCAATGGGAAGTAGGCCCCTCCTGTGCAGGTAGGGCCCTTCGCCAGGCATGCTATGAATGTCCTAGAGTTGTAGAAAAGCCAGCGCTTTCTCGATGCTTTGCCCGAAATCGGCTGGAAAGGCATGAGCGATCTCTGGACGCTCTTCTAGCTCACAGGGAACGCCATGGGTGTTCAAGAACGCGTGGATCTTGCGCATGATCTCTTGACCTTCTGGCGGCTCCTGCAGACCCATCACGATATACCCGCGCAATCCACTCGCGGCTGCGGTATCCAGATAAGGCTTGAGTGGCTCCAGATCACGCAGATAGGGGCCGACGACGAGGAATCCACGGGCTTTGATTGCTCTCGTCACCGCCAGATGGGTTGCCAACCCACCTCCCGCTGAAAATCCGCCGAGCACGATACGTTCAGGGTCGATCAGATCCCTGGTGTTCAGGATCTGATAGAGGCGCCGTACATCGGTGGTTCCGCGCTCAAGGTCGTTCCAGATGTAGGCGTCGGAGGTAAGCAGCTGGGAGGATTGGGCGCAGGCGAGCAGCCATCCTTTCGCCACGATCGGCTGCCAGTCATTGGCGGCCAGGCGCGCATTTTGCGAGTTGCCATGCAGCCCCAGCAGCAATGGGAGATGATCAGGAGTCTTCTCTGCTGGTGGAAGGACCAGCATTTCTGGCCTGGTCTGGGTTTCGACTTCAGCGAAGCGCTTCAGGCTGAGCGCGGCTAACTCCTCATATGCTGGAACCCCTTGCAGCGAGGCCAGGTCTTCATCCTCACGTATGAGCGCTGCTGGATAGGAATAGCCTGCGTCAAGCGCTTCTTTGAATGCCAGGATAGCCAGATCTGGATCATTCGCACGCGCTGCCAGGCACATCTTCCAGTGGTACATCATCCCTTGCTGGGGAAATAGCTGTGGGTATTGTTGCAGCAGGGCCAGCGCTTGCCCATATTCTTGCCGACCATAGAGGGCGGTGAGGTCACGCCGGAAAGCAGCGTAATCGTGTTCAGGCATGGTACATGCTCCCTTCTTTCCTGCTCATGCAGGAGCGACTATTTCTCAACGGTTGCGAGGACGCGCAGCGTCTGGCGGTGAGCGATAACGTCCAGCTGCGCCGCACTCATGGGGTCAGAGAGGCGAAAGAGAATCGCCGGCTGTCCCTGAGCGGTGATGGGCAGGTCTGGTTCGTTCCGCCAGCGCGGATGCCGCTGGATGAACGCCTGTATCGCTGGATGAGACCAGTACACCGCGTCATCGGCTGAAAACCCGGCTGGCGCCTGCCCGCAATGCGGGCAGAGGCCGCGTATCCAGAAGCGCCGCTTCAGCGGGTCATCCGGCGTCACCGATTCTTCCTGCTTAGGACCGCCTACTTCTATAGGGGCGAGCTTCCCACAAAATTTGCAGGGCATCCGCCCATCGGCGACTGCCTGGAGCAAATGGCGACTGACCGCGCGCATCGTGCGCTTGAAGGCTGGCTGGAATGAGCGCAAGTGGTCCACTCCAACCAGTCCTTTGCCATTGACGATGTCAAAGCCGAATCGCTGCGAGCAAGTGGGGCAGCGCATGCGCAAATACCGCTGCCCGTTGGCGAGCGTTTCAAAGGAGCCATGCAGGCGCTGACGTCCACAGTAGTAACACCACATGCCTGTGGCGCGCCATCCCAGAGCAGGCTCTTCACCGTCCAGCGGTAAATCAAACGCGGCGGCTTCCTCTCTCAACTCGCCGTTGAGGATCTGCCGGAGCCGCTGGCGGGCGCGGTGCAGCCGTGTTTCCAGGGCGCTAATGCTTAGGCCGAGGCGGACAGCGGCTTCGCGCTGCGGCAGTTCTTGCAGATAATAGAGTTCGACCGCCTCGCGCGCCTGTTCTGGTAGCAACTTTAACGCCTGCTGGAGCAACTGAGACAGAGCTTCGCGGCTGAGGCGCTCGGCCGGGTCGATCGCGTGAGGATCAGGTGTGCTGGCCACCAGCGCTTCTTCCGATGCTTCTGGCCCGTTGCCGGGAGAGACGTCAGCAAAGGGCGAGCGCCGCGAGGCGTCCGTGGCAGAGGCGCGCATGTAGCGTGAACAGATGTTGCGACAAATTTCATCCAACCAGGGCTGGGCATGGTTGGGCGAGTCCAGGGAGTCATACTTTTTCCAGGCGACCAACAGCGTCTCCTGGACGACATCTTCCAGCGCATCGGGGGCCACGCCGCGCAGCCGTGCGAGTTGCAAAAGGCGCGGGCGTGCGCCCGCAAGGAGTTGTTCTCTCTCAAGACGAGGTTGAGGTATCACAGTGGCTCCAGTGCGCATGGACCTTCTTGGCCTTGTCATTTCTCTACCAAAGAAACCGGCTGAGTGCCCCTTGCTTCCGTCGGCTTCAGCTATGGGGATGAAAGCCCGGTCGCCGTCCGTTTCACGGCCGTCAGGCGACGAATATCCCATTCCCATTGCCGTTTCCTTTCTTATGTGCGAGAATGTCGCTGTGTACGGCTAGCGTACGTCCCTGCTCCTCGGACCAGGAACCGTACGAGTCGGGCCGGGCAGGCCCGTCAGGCGTCAACGTGAGCCGTTGGGCTGTGCGTAGCCTGAGAAGCCCCTTTTGGGGAGCATGTCACATGCATATCCCTATCGCCCGAGCCGGCGAAAACCTTGCAAAAAAGATCGCAGAGAAAGAAGCATGCGCAGGGTCGTAGCCACTCTTCCAAACCGGCGCCAAGATGGGGCTATCACGCTCGCCAAATTGGCCGATCAGGCCTTCCCAAGAAGGCCTTGAGCGGGGTGCGCGGCTGTCATACTCGCTATGCCGCTGGCGTCACATCGCGCGCAGCGGGTGTCGCGGATTTCCCACCACGGAACGCGCGACCGATCGCGCGCACCGCATCGACGATCACATCGGCGGTCTGTTCGTTGATGAGCTCCAGCCGCTGATTCAACTCGTAGAAACCACGCCCGCCGCCCTGCCGCCAGGGTGGTGTCTCTCCGGCGATGCGCTCGGGAATCGACAGGTGGATCAGGCGTTGATGGGTCCGCTCGGCGATCTGGTCCAGGCGCGCGATCTTGTCGAGGCGCAGGGGAATCTCGGTGTGATCGTCGATGCGGTAGGACTCGCCAGGCAGGGAGTCGTACCACTCGTTGGGGAAAACTTTCTGTGTCGTGCTGAGAATGTTGTCCACGCCAAGTATGTGGAGAATGTCGTATGCGGCGTCGGCGCAGTTGCGGCGCTGCACGGCATAGTGCAGGCGGCTCACCCAGACGACCGTTTTCCAGGCGTCTTTCGGATGTGGCTCAGGCACGTTGAAGACCTTGAACTCGTCGTAGGTGGGGCCAAACTCGAAGAGCGAGGCAAGCGGCGTCTGCGTATGCACGGACCAGAAATCGGTCTTGCCCGGCGGCTCATATGCGCCCCCTAACCGGTTCTCGACCGAGCCAGCGTTGAACCAGCCCGTCGGCCACTCGAACGCCCAGCCGACATGTCCCATGCCCATCGCGCCATTGCGGCGCACGGTGACGACCGCGCGCAGGCCTTTGCCCTCCGTGGTGAGATTGCCAACCGAAGAGGTGGCTGTCGCGGCGGCGGCCATCTCGGCAGGCGTTGAGACGCGGCCGATGTGAATCAGACCCGCCTTGTTGGCGGCGTTAACCAGGAAGATAATGCCGTCGATGACGAAATAGGCGGCCAGGTAGAAGGCGAAGACCTTGAAGAGTGGATAGGCGGCCACCAGCACCGCGACGCCCACCAGAGCACGCGCCAGACCCGGCAGCCAGAGGTTGCGCTTGACCTCGGCGTCGGGATCACTCTGGTCGCGCCGCGCCGCGAACCAATGCCACAGGTCGGTCAGCCCGTGAATCAACGTGCGGGCGCCGATATAGATGAAGGCCAGCAGGAACAGGACCGATTGCAGGAAGATCGCCGCGACGCCGACCGTCACGCTAAAAAGACCCATGAGGAAGTGGGTCTGCCCACCCTGGCGCGCGCGCGCGGCGCTATACGAGGTCACAATGTCCATCGCCCCATCCACAATCAGGTAGAGGCCGATGCCCAGGGAGAGAATGACGACGATGTGATCGCGCCAGATGAACGCGCCGAGGCCGAGCAGCAGCGAAAGAACACCGCGTACCAGATCGAAGATCCACGGATGCTGGAGCACCCAGGTCTGTACCTTCGCCATCCCCCGCCTCCTCTCACCCGTCGGGTTGCGCGCTTGTTCGACTATTCCATACTATCCCACCCTCCGGGCGCGCCGCCAGTCATGCGGGTGGATCAGCGCTTCGGCGCTGGCTGGCTCAACGCCTCAGCGAGCCGCTCAGCCGCCCGTGTGGGATTATCTACGGAGTAGTATGGCAGCAGGTCGCGCGCGACGGCCTCGTTGAGCGCGATATCAGCGCGCGCCTCACTCTCCGCCACGCCGCGTTGGAGCTTCCACTGCGCGTATTCGACGGCGGAAAGCGCGGACACAGGGACATGGAAGACGCGCTGCGTCACGGCGCTGATCGCCATGTGCTCGATCTGGTTGTTGTTGCTGGCCGGGCCGACGTAATCAGGATGAAACCCGGAGACGCCCCACAGCGCGGCGCGTGCGCCGCCCCTCCCGCGCGCATACTGCCACATCGTCGTGTGGATGTATTCCAAATCACACACACATCTACACCTGGGCCGACTGGGAGCGGACAGGCAGCCCGGTCAACAAGGGGGAGGGGAGGCAGTCCGGGAGGGGCAAGCGGTCGGGCGTGACCCGGCTAGCCAGACCGGCATAACGAACCGCACGCATGCTGACCCTCTGGCCGTTTGGCTGGGGGGTCTCTTGCTGTCCCGAACGGGGGCGGGCTAGGCGAGCGAGTGTGGAGGCTGCTGGTTGTGTAACAAAGATAGTGTGCGGGCTGCCCCCTGTTGACCGGGCGGAGTCTGCCAGTTGTGTAACAGACCGGGCGCGAGGGGTGGAAGCGCTACGGGTGAGGGGCCAGGATGCGCCGGGGCCGATGGAGTCTCCCCTGTTGACCGGGCTGTGCGTGTCACTGATAGGCGATTCTGCGGGGCGGGGTCTAGCTGTGCGTCTGGCGTAGGTGTAGCAGCGTGGTGACCCCCTCAGCGCGTCGTACGCGGGGCCGGGGCGGGCATGAGACCGTGCGAGGGGCAGACTACGCGGCGAGCAGTTGTGTAACAGGCGTGTTACTCAAGACTGGGGCGGGCCACTCATAGCCGGGGCGGGCCACTCTGTAGCGGGGTGTGGTCGGGCTACTGGCCGGGGCGCGTCTTGGGGCGGGCGGTCGCGTCTTGGGGGCCGATCATATCGGGCGTGGCGCGGGGATCAGGTGGAGTAGGCGCGACCTATCATGTAGCAGCGGGGCTACTTGGCGCGCGCAGCTATGCGGGCCGGGGGTGTCTTGTAGGGCGCGGGCAACTAGGCCGGACGCGCTACTCAGCGGGGACGCTCTCAGGCTCAGGCGTGTGACTTGCGGGGGTGGCAGACTGCTAGGCGGGCCGGGTGTGGTCTGGGGATGGATGTGTGGTGTATAGGGCCATGTGGTGTAGATGGGTGCGGAGTAGGTGATAGCATGGGGTGGTAGTGTGGGTGATGATGGTGTGTGTGTGTGGATGATGAAGAGAGGGAGAGCCAGGGCAGGCCGGGCCGGGGCGGTGGTAGTGGTATGTGAGGTAGGCAGGGGTGAGCCGTGTGTGATGTGCGATGGGTGAGTGTGTAGCGAGCGGGCGAGACACCCCCCACCCCTCTAGTACCGGCCTGTTGCTTCGGCCCTAGCGGACGGCGTTGGGGCGCGTAGGTACTTGCCTCTCAAAATCAAACCCGGTCGAAACCTCAGCCCTGCGACTTGCGGCGCTTGAACACCCAGCGCGCACCGTCTACCGCCACGAGTTCCCAGCCGTCGTCGCCCAGGGAAGCGATGTAGCCATACCACTCTGGAGCGTTGTCCCACGTGCCCGTTGCCGGCTCCCCCTGGCTCTTACTGTCTATCGAGAAGACAATTTCCCGTACCACTTGGCCGATGTCAGTCTGTCGGGCAACTTCCCTATACTCCCATTTGTCCATCTGGCTCTCCTCTCGTCTGCCTGCCCTGCCTCACTCTACGCTCACACCTCTTGCCATCGCAAGCGAAAACCCTCCCGCCCCAACATCTCTCACGCGTGATAGGCTGGTCAGAGAGACGGAGAGTCTGGCATATGGCAAGGAGGCGTACATGATCGAGCAGTACTCTGGGTTTCCAGAGAACGTGCTTGGCCTGCGCATCAGTGGGCATGTCTCACGGGAGGACTATCAGAGCGTCGTGATCCCAGTGGTAGAAGCAGCGCTGAAGCGCGAGCAGAAGCTGAACATCTACTGCCAGGTGGACAACGACTTCTCTGGCCTGGAACTGGGCGCGTTGTGGGACGACCTCAAGGTGGGCTTGGGACACCTGCGGAACTGGGAGCGCATCGCCCTGGTCACCGTATATCGCCTGGATTGCCAACGCGCTCAATGTCTTCGGCTTCCTCAAGCCCGGCCAGGTGCAGGTCTTCCCTCTCACTCAGGCAGATCAAGCGCGAGCATGGATCACCGAAGCTACCGCACCGGCAAGCTAGCGAGCGAAGAAGCACTGGGTGAAGGTGGCGACGCAGACCAAGCTACGAGGCTTCGCGTGTGTGCACTCGCCCGGACTAAACATATCCCTGCGAGACGGCGGAAGACCCTTTCGCGTACAACATGGGCACCCGTCTACAGACCAGACTGGTCCTGTTGCGATCAGACCGCCAGAGCTTCGGCTCGAAAGACGATAACATCGCTGAAGGTCTCGCCATCGATTTGGTAGGCGTAGCAGCCAGGCGCACGCACACGAGTATAGTCAATCTCATAGGTCCAGCCGTTCGGCGGATCAGGTCGTGCCTCGCCTGGAGCGCGAAATAGCAGTTCAGTGACTGGCACGTTCCCGCCTCCGAAGCGCAGTTCGTTGGGTCCATCCAGTTGCCGCCCGCGCACCAGCACAAGGCCAGCATACCCCGGCGGGATCGCCCAGATTGTCTTCTGCCCTGCCCAGTCCTGTGAGCCGAAGTTCTGTGCTGGCGCGTAGTAGAGCGTATCCTCGACGCCTAAGGCGACATACACCGGGCCATCCCCCACCACCTCGACCAGCGCGGGATCGAGAGGGCGTCCTGGTGTGATGGGGCACGGGCTTCCGCTCGCAAGCGTTGGGAGGCGTGAAGGGCGAGCACGTAACACATCCTCAACAGCTACGGTCGGAACGGCAGTTGCAGTGGGAACGGGAGTGGGAGGGGGGAAGAGCTGGTCTCGTGTGGTGGGCAAGAGTGTAGGGGCTTCACGAGCCAGCAGCACGCCGAGAGCGACGATGACCAGCACGACCGTGATCGCACCGCGGAACCAGGGCACGCCTGTCCGGGAGTGTGCTGCACCAGTGGGCGGGGTGAAGGCGTCCTCAGGTGATGTGGCAGGCGATTCAGTGGGGAGGTCGTCCATCGTGCCCGCTCCTCTCTGATGCGACCGTCTGGCTCCTCTCGCTCGCCCCTGGCTCCAGTATAGAGGAAACGACAAGTGTCTGTCCGCCCACTCCGAGGTATGCTCTCTCTAGCAGCCACGGCGACGCGACGAGAAACGACTCCACGCGCTGGCCAACTCTGTGAGATGAGGAGGCACGAGATGGAGACGTTGTTTGTCCACATGGGCTACGAACTGATCGAGACCCCACCTGGTCAAGACGGGAAACGAACGTATCTCCTACGCGATCTGAACAGGAAGAGCATTGTCATCCTCTCACCAGAAGCGCTGAAGCAACTGGCCGAGGACTTGAACATGCTCCTGCAAGCCAAAGACATTGAGACCGAGTTGCCCGTGTAGCCAAGGAGAATTGTGGGCTGGGCAAGCGCGCGGGGAGGATGGCAAGCGGTATGTCGTCCATGAGGAGAGCGCGAGGTATTGATGCACTGAGCAGCGGTCAGCTATCCTGCTCGGCGTGCGCAAGGTCTTTCGGGCGGCTAATAAACGCCACGAATTCATACGCAAGGCCGTTCAGGCGCGGGTTAGCCATCAGTTCCAAGAGGCTTGCGTCCGGATACTGCTCCCCGCCCTGATAGTAGACCAACCGCTGGTTGATGAGATCGTTGACGCTCTTCTCAAGAATGTCGCGACGCTCAAACCCTGGAACATGGTCACTTATCGCCTTATAGGTGCCGCCAATTGTGTGGAAATCCGCAGAGTTGACTACCGGAATGCCGTACTTGGGCGAGTTGATGAAAGCGTCTAGCAGGCGGATATGCCGACCTGTCAACGATGCCACCAGTGTCAGGAAGAGTTCTCGCATTTCCTCATCTGGAGACGTAGGAAGCGCCGAGTTGACTATGATGTTTCTGTAAGCGTCCAACTTCTCCTGCTCGTTAGTGAGAGTAGCAAGCTGGGCGGCATGCGAAGCGACTGCGTAAAAGGAGTCATCAAGACTCTCAACTCGCACATGCAGGCGCTCCAGATCATCTAGGACAGCCTCAAACAATTCTCTGTGTCGTTTCTCCCTGTGCCAAGTCAGACCATAGCCCACTATCTCGGCTGCTGATCCTCCGACGAAGGGAACCCCTGCGAGGGCTGCCTTGATTGCCGTCACCATGAGATCGTACTTGGTGGTGTTGGGCAGCGCCAGCTTGTCTGGTTGGACCTTGTTCGCGGTTTCAGGGGAATCTTGTCCGTCACGCACACTACTGCTCCTTCGCGCGCTTATAAAATCCCCACACGATGCCGTTTGTATATGAGCCTGCTGCACCGTCAGCCGCGATGCACGGGGTGACACTGACAAGTTCCCATCCTTGCTCGCCCATGCGTGTCAACTCCGCGTCGCCATCGCGGTCATTGTAGCCCCGATACTCGCGGGTGGTTCCGGCTGGCCGATAGTCCAACACAACTCGCACCTGCTCCCACTTCATCTCATTACTCCCTCATGCTGCTACCGCGTGTTCACTTCGCCGTTCGCCTGGCCCTCCAGTCTATCTTCAAGTCCACCAGAGTCACAAGCGTAGCAGCCAAGAGTCACAGAGAGAGGTCACGCATCTCCGCCGCAAGAAGAAACCCCACCCGACCAATCGGCCAAGCGGGGCGGTACACTGGGAGAAGGGAGGAATCAGCGCATGAAATCAGTGATCGAGCAGCTTCAGGAGTTGATGGTCAGGCTAGAGGAGTTGGGCAAGGCCACCATCGCCACCTACACCCAGGCCCCGGGAGGAAGGCATCGAGCTGTCACCCGCCCTGCTTGAGACACTGGGGGGAGGCGTATGGCTTGGCGCAGGCGACGCTTGAGCGCGTCAAGGAGCAGCGCAAGACGAGTGACCGATGGAGGGCCTGCAATTTGCTCGACGACAGATAGACGAAGGTGGGCGGTAATCGGATGATGAAGGCTCAGGAATTTGGGACCGAACGCGCCAGACGAAAGCCAAACCAAAAGTTGGCACTGGCCGCATCGCTGAGTGTGCGCCAAGCTGCACGTGCAATCTTGCGAGACATATTCCATGCGCAGCCACGTACCACTAGGTTGATATCAGGTCGGACCTGCTCACTTCCATCCGTGGCACTGTATGGGTAGGCGGCGTAGACTGTGCTTGTCCATTCCGTCACATTACCCACCATATCTTGCGCCCGGCATGGACTAGCGCCGTCGGGGTAGGTGCCTACTGGAGTAGTGCCGCCTATTTTGCTTTCACTGGTATTGCAGCGGTGGTAATCGAATCTATCGCCCCACGGATAGCGGTACGATTTCCCGGTAATCGCATCCCAGCGGGCAGCCTTCTCCCACTCGGCTTCTGTCGGGAGCCGCCAGGACTGTCCAGTGCGTTCGGCGAGCCATTCAGCGTACGCAGCGGCGTCAAGCCCACTCACCATGACCACGGGATGATCGAGCCACGCGCGCACTTGCGTCCGCCAAGACACACCATATTCCTCGCCACTTGGCGCAGGTCTCCCGGTGGCACGAATGAAACAGGCGTACTCAGCAACAGTAACAGGATGCTGACCGATCTGAAACGTGCCCCCCATCACCCAGTGCTGCGAATACTCGTCGGGATTCACGTTAGTGTCCATTGCAGGATCGCTTCCCATCAGGAAGGGACCAGCAGACACATCACAGACCGGTGGCAGTATCACTTCTGCACCGTTGAGGAATGCCACTCGATAGCCCAACTCCGCCAGGCGCGGTGGAAATCGATCTGGTGGGGCGTTGTAGGTGGATGGTAGAGGCTGAACCGGCGGCGCAAATCGGCCGGGTTTCAGATTGAGGGCGGCGAACATGCTGCCTCGCGCGGTTTCATATCCCCTTGTTGCGTCATAGCGCTGAAGTGTTGCCCAGAGCGGCGGGATGTCGGCATCATTGCTGGGCTGGGCTACTAAGGGAATCACTCCCAGCATGCGCCCTTGCCGTACTTGGAGGAGCGCCGCGTTGACTTCAGCCTGGACCCACGGCGAGCGCAGGGCGTCTGGCGTCATCACCAACACCAACCATTGCCGTCCGGTCAGCCCCTCGTTGATCTTCTTGATGAAATCATCCGAGGTAATGCGCGCATCGTCCACCCACACATCCGCTCCTGCCGCTTCCAGGTCAGCAACCAGACGAGCGGTGAAGGCGTCTTCTTCTGGGCTGTGATGGTGGGAGACGAAGACTCGTACTTGGTCCGCCATTCGCGTATCTCCTCTTCGCTCGCCTGGACTGTCTCTACTGTACCCTCCCTCCATGAGCCATGCAAGAGAAGTCCCCTCCAGTCTCGATAGTGAGACCAGAGGGGATAGGCGGGCAGGGACTCCGATTCCCTGGCCTAGCTGCACATCCACGCACTCGCCATCCCTGGCTTGTGAGATTGGTTCAGTTGTAAACTAGGCCGCATCCCGCTTGGTGCGCGCGGCCCAGCGTTCCTCTACGATGGGGGTCAGATACGCAAGCCGTTCCTGGTCTCCCCGCGTGAATGTCATGCCCAGCGCGTTCCCCTTTGTGAGAAGGGCTTCCCACGCCGCATCTCCTTCCTCTGAGCTGAGTTGGGGCTTGGGTGTAGGGGCATAGGTAGGCATGGGCTGGCTCTCCGCCTGAGGTGCGTTAGCCTTGGTGGGGGCGTTGGGCTTGTTCCCCTTCCGGTACTCAGCCCGTTCTGCGTTGCGCTTGGCCTTCCGCTCTGCCTGCCCGTCCTGGTCTACAGCGTTGCGAATGGCGGCGTCAACTGCCGTGCGCGGGTGGCGGACAGGTCCGTTGTGGGGTGCTGCAAGGTAGTTGACTATCGCATCCAGCACCAACTCACCCTCCATCCCCGGCTCCGTCTTCGCGGCGAGGTTGAGCCAGGTGGACATCTGCGTCTTCGGGAGCGTGTCTTCTGGGAAGGCGAGGCCCCAGACACCAGTCAGGATGTTGTACTGACGGCGGCGACGTTCAATAGCGTTCGTGCCCTGGTGTTGGACGATTCCATCTGAGGGCAAAGCATCTACCTCCTGCATGGCGGTCAGTAGATCAGGATACTGTTCTCCCAACTCCACGAACCCGCTTGAATTCAGTTTTCTACGAATAGAAGAGAAGAGAAACGAATCGAATAGAATCGCTTCCTCCGCTTCGTCTTGGCGACTACGCTGCGGATCGCTACCCCGCATCTGGTCGCCCTCCTCATATGCCGAGAGCAGACCTCCTCCCCCGGTTCCGCTGGCCCCCTCCTCCGAGCGCGACGAGCCAGTGCGGGGGTCTGGTCTCCTCTGCGCCTTCTCCCTCGCAGGAGAGCTATACGCGGAAGTGAGGGCATTCAATACTTCTCGTTCGGTGAACCGGTTCCCCGGCTGATCTACTCGCCGCTGGTACTCGCGCATCACCGGCTCGGCATCCTCAAGCGAGACCAGGGCATCCCGCAACTGACACGCGAGCCAGAAGCCCACGTCGTTCCGGTTCCCATCATCCACGCGAGCCAATGCATCGTCCAGCCACTTCCCGGCGTCTCCCGGCAGGCTCGGCCCATCCTTGGGAGGGAGTGGGGCTTCCTTGCGGATCGTATCGAGCAGCCGGTCTGGTATGACTGCTATGCGCTCCTCCGCTATCACCGTCTCCCACCGATACCGCTCTCCGTTCGGGTGAATGCTGGGGGCCACAACCACGTAGCCCTTGCTCCCCGCCTTCACGTCCACTCCGGTCAGGTCGCTTTTACTCCGCAACTCCCCGTCGAACTCAGCAGGAAGCCAGAACCAGACGTGCCAACCTCCGCTACCAGTCCGCGCAATGCCAGTCTCCGGTAGCTCTCCCAGCGCATCCAACGTGCCACCGTGTCTGGGGTCCACATCCAGAATTACGTAGCCCGCTGGAACCGCAAGCCCGATATTCGCATCCGGCCACCGTTCCCACCACGCGCCTATCTGGTCCTGGTCTGTAGTCGCATCCTTGTATCCATGCTCGGTAAGCGGGTCCTTGTCGCCCGGCACCAACGGAAACACAGCCCAGCCCCTCGCTGCATACGCCAAGGCGTAGTCCACCATCGGTCTCTCGCTAGCCAACGAGGTCCGCAGCCCCGCGCCAGCCGTTGTACTTGCATTCACTCTTACGCGATCCTTTCACTCCGCGCCCGCGTCAGCAGGTCACGGTATGTCTCGACGAGCGCGCGGCCATCAACCGTCGCATCGTCCTGCCTCCACTGAATCACTGCCCAGGTGGCCCGCCCGTCGCTATCGTCGAGCACGAAGCCCACCCGATCACCCGGCACGGTGTCCACCAGGCGCACGCCATTCACAAGCGCGAACGCTGCGGCCCACACGCTGTAGGTGATGATTGTTCGCATTGCCGATCTCCTTGTGGCTCTGGACCAGGTTATGTATGCCGACCGCAAAGCCTGAACGCCAGAAAGCAGGCTGCCTCTGGCTCACGGTTCATGATCCTTTCCTCTCCTGCCTCCTTCCTGTCTAGCTGAGCCTGTGCCACGCAAAACATTCTGAAGGTCGTGCACTTCACTTGGCTTGAGCCGCCATAGCGCTCGCCCCCGCTGCAACAATTGCGGCTGCTTGGTATCGAGGCTGGCACTCCCTCTATTACCCCATTCTTTTTGACCATCAAGAAAACGGAAATCCTGTGTAAAAACTGGTACACAAGAACAAGAAGGACCGCCCAAGTTTCCTCTGGACGGCCCCGCGCCTGACCTTCTCGTGACCCCGCTTGAACGTGCTCTGAGCCAACCGTGACGCGATCTGACCTACTCTTGGCCCCGTAGTGTACCCGTCTGACCTGATCTTGACCCAGCCTGACCCGATCATGACCCGCCCGCTCGTAGTCCAGTCTGACCCCTGACCCGTTCAGGACCGCCCAGTGGCCCAGTCTGACCCGCCCTATTTCTGCCTACTTTACACCATGTAAACCCACTATTTTATTTCGATTATCAAAGTATTTCTGAGTGGGGGTGGTGAGGTGTAAGGCTGGAAATATTCGGGGCTTGTGGCCCGTAGAAGGTCGGACTCTCTCACAGAATGCACTAGCCGTGTGGGTGTACAGTCCAGATTAGACGGTCCAGTGTCAACCATTCATGCGGCCCTGCCCCGTGACCCCCATAGTTGACCTGTCCTCTGCACAGCATACCAGATGTGACGCTTGACAGCCTCTCCGCCGTCTGGTATGTTGATGGTGTGGTCTGAATATGTTTACAGCGAATGGAGAGCAGTACGCATGACGACAGCAGCGATCTACGTGCGCGTGTCCAGCCGCAAGCAGGCCCTAGAGGAAAAGACGAGCCTTGCCGATCAAGAGCGGGAGTGTCGAGCCTACGCCACGCGGGAGGGCTGGCCGGTGGCGGGAGCGTTCACCGACACCATGACTGGCTTCGAGACGATGGACCAGCGGCCCGCCTTGCAGGATGTGAGGGAACTCCTGCGTATGTCTGGCGCGGATGTGCTGCTCTGTTGGCGCTTTGATCGGATAGCCCGCGACCAAGTTGACCTGATGGTATTGAACCGGGAAGTCAACAACGCTGGGGCGCGACTGGTCTCCGCAACCGAGGGCGGAGTAGAGAACAACGCGACTGGCCGGGGTATGCTCGGCATCAAGGGCATGGCTGCTGAAATGGAGCGAGAGGCGCTTATTGCCCGCACGCAAGGCGCTATCAGGACCAAAGCCAAGTCAGGGAAGATACTGGTTGGCGGCGCTCCCAAATACGGCTACGTCTACGCCGGGGACCGTAAAGAGGGATACGCAATCAATCCAGAGACCGCGCCGGTTGTGCAGCGCATCTTCGATCTAGCCGACGCTGGTACCAGCCTGCGGAAGATCACCGCCATCTTGAATGAGGACCGCATCCCCCCGCCGAGCCGGTATCTCGCTGAGAGGGGCAACGTGAATGGTCGCGCTGTGGGGGCGGAGTGGCGTCGGCAGAACCTATACAAGCTACTCAAAGACCCAAGCTACTGCGGTCGTCACATTGCCTACCGGCGCAAGCGCATCAAGGGAGGCACGTCCCACGCCCTACGTGACGAGCGCGACCCGCAGCTAATCGAGCAGACCATCCCCGCCATCGTGTCAGTTGAGCAATGGGAGCGAGTCCAGGCTGCCATAGCAGGGAACGAACTCGCGCGCTACAACGACGCCGATAAGGACAATATGCCGCTCCTGAACAGGGGCATTGCCTACTGCGGACATTGCGGGGCGAGGGCAATTGTCGCCAAGCATGCAACCGGCTATCGTGGCTACGCATGTCCGAACAGATCAGGCAAACGGGCTGGCCAACCGGCGTGTTCTGGCGGCGCTTGGTTCATCAAATCCGACCCGGTTGACGCGGGCGTCTGGGCGCAGGTCTCAGAGATGAGGAGCGATACTGAGCGCTTCCGAGAGATGATGTTGGCCCCGCTACGGGAGACACAGGCGAAGCTGGAGCAGGCCAACCGGCAGGAAGCGAACTTGGCAGCCGAACTAGAGCAGATGCGCAGGGAGCGCGACACCATCTCCCGGCGCATGACCAGCGAAGAGGACGACGACATAGCGGCCATGTACAGGACACGCTACAAGGAGACCCTACGGCTGATAACGAGCTTGGAAGCCAGGGTGGGCAGCAGTGACCGCAAAGCGGAGCGGCTACGGGCGTATCTGGACACGCTGTTCTCTGCGGCGAGTGGGTGGCAAGACGCCGAGGGGAACGACGTTGCGCCAGATACCATCCTGTCAGCCATAGCCCCAACGCCAGGGCGAGACCAGAAGCGCAACCTGCTGCGGGCGATGGGGGCGCGTGTCCTGATCTACTCCAGCAAATCAGACTACGCCAAGGCGAACGCGGGCAAGCGGTGGGAGTTGCAAATCATCCCCGATGTTGCCCTTCTGAATACAACCGCGTGACGTTGAAGCGCCCCCACATCCCATGCGGGATGACTTCGAGACCGACGAGTGGGAGGCGACGCGTGCTGCTGGTGAGGATCTGCTGCCAGAGGATGAGCGCCTGTTGCGGCTGATCCAGCCAGGGCAATGCGCGGATCATACGCGTCGAGCCGCCTGAGCGGATATACGCCGACGTGTCCTCCAGAATCGCCAGCGCCACCGCGACCGCCGTATCGGCGCCAGATTTCATTCTGGCGAAGCGATCAAACGCACGTCCGAGCAACGCCAGGTACGGCGCAAGCTCTGGTAGCGCGAGCGTGTGCGCCATGTAATACTCGTCGTAGTGGGCGCGGCGCATGGCTGGTGAGCAGACATCCCAGAAATCCACCGGAATGGGATGCTCGCCTGCGTCCGTCCGCGCGACGATGCGCTCCAGGCTGGCCGCATACTCATCCAACGTCTGGAGACTGAGCGTCCCATCGCGCAAGCGCCGCTGATGCAGGGCCACGCCGGTCGAGCCGAGGACGCCGCTCTCGCTCAGACCCAGCGCGCGCAGCCACTCGATGGCGTCTGCAGGGCCATGTGCGCCTGATGGGTCGAGCGCCTCTGCCGCGTCACTCATGCGGCCCCCCGCCAGCATGGCAAACTCGTCGATGACATGAGCCTACTTCGTGAAGAGGTCGAGCAGGATCGGGTAGACGAGATCGGTCTTCTGCTGCTTCTGTTGCGGGTCGATGATGTCATGAATCAGCCCCATGCTGGCCGGGAAACTGTAGAAATCAACGCGATCGGGCACGGTCTTCTTCCAGCGCGTGGTCAGGTCGCGGATCATCGCGTTGTTGACGGCGGGATCGGCGTCGTTCATCACCATCAGGACGCGACGCGCGGCGGGAGGCGTCGTTTGCGCGGCCTTGAAGACAACGGCGCCAAGGTCCATGGTATGCGAGAGACCATGCGTCGCAAACCCCAGGTAGCCGTGCGCCGGGCCTTCCTTAAAAGGCATGAGGCTCTGTGTCATGATGTTGGGCAACAGATCGAGCAGGCCAGCCACCGCATGATTTGCGCGTGTCCCGAAGACTGGCCAGTTGGGCAGAAGGCCGAAGACCGGCGCGATCACAATGGCCTTGTCCACATCGGCGCGAAACTGCGCGAGCCACGCGGCGATCACCGCGCTGCCAGAGAGGCCTACAACCGTTACCTGCTCGCCCAGCCCGCGTGCGATGTCTATCACCTGATCGCCGTGCGTCGTCATCTCCTGCGCGGTGAGGTTCTTGAGGTCGTCGGTATTGAGGTCGGTAAGCCCGTTGCGTGGCGTGCGGGGAATGAGAACGTTGTAGCCACGCTCGAAGAAGAGCGGCGCGAGCTTGACGTACTGCGCCGGGCAGTTGGTCATGCCGTGCATCAGAACAATGGCATGCTCCACCTTCGCGCCGTGCGTGAGCAGTTGTGAGCGGCAGACCAGGTTCACATCATCGCCATCCAGCGCCTGGAGCGCGGCGAACTTCTCTTCGGCGGCGGCGTAATCTGGCGCCGGGTCGGGCTGGCTTTGGGTCAGCGGGATGCTGCGCGTCGGCACGCTGCTCGTCGTCATACGCTTCTCCTCATGCGCTGTAGCGGACTCGCTTGCCCCTCATTCTACGCCCTGTTGGCGGACACTCGTCAACCACTGGCCAGCGGCGCTGCCTTGACGCTTGTCCATGCCCAATTGCATACTGCCTGCTGGGGCCGCAAGGAGTGGCTCTGGTAACGAGAGAGGGAGCTGAGATGACCACGAAAGCTGATTACACCGCCGAGGAGTGGGGGCAGTTGACTCAGGCGCCGCTCATGGCGACGATGGCGATTGTCGCGGCGGATATGAGCGGCCCGGTTGGCCTCGTCAAGGAGATGATGGCGACGGTCAAGACGATTCAGGAGACCGCGGCCTCGACCACAGCGGGCGAGCTAGTCAAGGCGATCTCGACGGACGTTATCGAGTCGCAGCAGAAGAAAGACCAGAAGGATCAGGGAGCGCAGCCCGCAGGAGACGCCTCGGCCCAGCCTGCCACTGATGCGCCTGCACAGCCCGCAGTCAGCTCGCCAGATCCCATGCAGAGCATGAAGATCGACGCCAAGAATCCTGAGGAAGCCAAGAAAAAGGCTGTCGAGGGCTGTGTCGCCGCCGCTGCCATCGTCACGCAGAAGTCGCTCGCCGAGGCTGACGAGTTCAAGCAGTGGCTGATGACCATCGCCACCAGGACGGCGGAGGCCGGGAAGGAAGGCGGCTTCCTGGGCATCGGCGGCACGCGGGTGAGCGAGAAAGAGAAGACAGAGCTAGCCGCGCTCGCCTCGGCCCTGGGCGTCAGCGCCGCCTAATCTCGCACTCGTCTCAACCACACTGAAACCGGCGACTCGCTATGCGGAGCATTCCCCGTTGGTGAGCCGCTTTGCTGTTGCTAACGCCGCATGTCGCTCATCCGGTATTTCCTCACATTTAGGCGCCTCATCTACTGAGCGATTGCCCAAGACGCGCGCCCCATGGTACAATCGCCTCTGCCTTGCTCCTGCCAGGATTTATTTGGATTTCTTGTCGACGCGGGAGCCAGGGCGCCGGGACGTTGGACGAAACGACGCGAAAGGATGAGGAAGGTATGTGGGGACGGCAGGGTGATAGCGAAAAAGCGCCCATGACCCGCGCATTGACCGCGCTGAGTGATCTGCTCAAACCAGCGGAATGGGATCGGTTGAGCGAGACGGATCGCGCGACTGCGCTCTCGACGTATCCCGCGCTGGATGTGCCAGCGGTGAGCGCGATCGGCGCGCGGCTGGACGCGGAACAATCGCAGCGCTTGCAGCGCTGGGTCGCCGGAATCGTCGGACGTGGCTTCCAACCGGAAGTGACGGCAGGCGTGCGCGCGTGGCTGGAGAGCCAGGCCACCGATACGCACCTCTTCGTCGGCGGGCGCATCGCGCAGGGACGCACCAGCCTGGTCCTGACGCTGGCTCGCGAGGCGATGGCCAAGCGCTCTGCCCCGCCAGAATACTTCTATGGCCCCGACCCAGATTCATTCGACACGCCGCTGCTGCTCACGCTGCCCTCCGGCGGCGCGCAACCCTTCGCTGAGGCGCTGGTCGCGGCGCTCAGCGCCTGTGGCGAGCAGTGGGATAAGCCAACGCGCCAGCAGACGGTCGCCTCCGCGTTCGATACATTCCAGAGCAAAGCGCCAGGACAGGCGTGGGACTATGTCGGCGCCCTGCGCGCGGCCATCGAGCAGGCCGCCGCTGGCGATGGCGACTTCCCCTTCGGCGACGACACGCCGCTCACCGTGGTGACACGTCCCCAGACGACAAATGGTGGCGCGCCAGCCATCTTCGCCTCGATGCTCCAGGATGACCTGAACGAGTCGCTGCTACGCGCGAACGGTGGTGTGCTGGTTCTTCCCGCGCTCAACATCGACGTGAATGCGTTGACAACGACGCTACTGAACCGCTACATCAAGGTGCGCGACGACGCCAAACAGCCCGTGCCGCTCAACGTACGCCTGGTGATGATCGGCACGGAGGACGGCTACCGCGCGCTGCTGAGCGCCTCGGACGATATGTCGCGCGTCTTCCGTCGCGAGGTATGGTGCAATGACACAATTTCCTGGACACGCGATGTCGAGGCCGCCTATGCCGCGCTTACCAACGGCGCTGTCCGTCGCTACGATCTGCCGGCATTCGATCCCGGCGCGGTCGCCCGGCTGATCGAGGAAGGGGCGCGGCGCTCCGGTGGGCTGAACCGCAGCCGGCTGAGCACCGACCTGATGCTGCTACACGATCTGGCCGTCGAAGCAGGGGAACTGGCGCGAGCGCGTGGCGGGGCCAGCACGATCGGCGGCGACATCACCGAGGCGCTGAACCGGCGGCGCGCATTGCAGAGCGCAACGTCTCGCCAGGTGCGCGAGGCGATCATAACCGGCGAGAGCATGACGCCCACCAGCGGAAGCGCGGTTGGGCAGATCAACGGCCTGGGCATCTACGAGTGGCATCCCTACGAGGCGTCGTTCGCTGTGCCGATGCGTATCAGCGCGACGGTCAGCCCAGGACGCGACGAGCGTGTGCTCGACATCGAGCAGGAGGCGCAACAGGCCGACGCCGACCACGTCCGTGGCGCGATGACAATGGAGGGCTACCTGACGCACCGCTACAGCGAGCAGCGTCCGCTCTCGGTCATCATCCGCATCCGCTTCGAGCAGGAGCATGGCGGCACCGGCGGTGACAGCGCATCCGCCGCGCAGCTCTTCACGCTGCTCTCGGCGCTCGCACAGCAGCCGATCCGCTGCTCGGTCGCCGTGACCGGCGCGGTGGGACAGTACGGCGAGATCCAGCCCATCGGCGGTGTCAATACCAAGATTGACGGCTTCTGGGAGGTCTGCCGCATGCGCTACCAGCAGGGCGAGCGACCCGAGGGCGGCTATGGCGTCCTGATCCCGACCGTCAACGCACGCGACCTGATGCTGCGCCCAGAGGTGGCCGCCTCCATCGCCAACGAGGGCTGGTTCCACATCTGGCCGGTGGCGACAGTAGATGAGGCGATCCCGCTGCTGATGGGGGCGCCTGCCGCCACCGTGCATCAACGCGTGGAGCAGCGGCTCAAGCGCTTCCACCAGATGGCGAAATCGCGTTAGCGTTCGCCGGTCTCCAGTAGCGAGCCAGTGGCTATGACGGCTACTGTATAGAGGTATGATGGGCGGCCTGACCAGACAGGCGCGCTCAGTCATACCTCTATCGCCGTCCGCGAGGCAGAAGGAGAGCCGCACATGGACTACCAGAGTGATCAAGCCGCCGAGATCCTGCGCCGGACGCCCGCGACCCTGACGGCGCTCCTGCGCGGGCTGCCAGAGGAGTGGACAAAGAGCAACGCCGGGCCAGATACCTGGAGCGCCTACGACGTCGTCGGGCATCTGCTGCATGCCGAGGAGGCCGACTGGATACCGCGCGCCCGCATCATTCTGGAAGAAGGCGAAAGCCATCCCTTCGAGTCATTCGACCGGACAGCGATGTTCGAGAAGTATCAGGGATACTCGCTCGACCAGTTGCTCGACGCCTTTGCGCAGGCGCGCGAGAAGAATCTGGTGACACTGGATGAATGGCATATCACGCCGGAGCAGTTGCCGCTCAAGGGAACGCATCCGGCGCTGGGAACTGTGACGTTGAGCCAGCTGCTGGCGACATGGGTCGTTCATGATCTCAACCACATCGGCCAGATCGTCGAGGTGATGGCGCATCAATACGCCGATGCGGTCGGCCCCTGGCGCGCCTACCTTGCGATCCTAACGCGCCCTATCCTCACTGAATAGCAGCGATTGGGCGGAAAACATCGAGGAGTCCAAATCCACTAATTGTGTGACGCTGCAATGCAGTCCAGACCTGGCGCGGTTCGCTATACCGCTCTATTGGTGACCGCAGCGCCTCCGCAAGCACTATATTATTGTGTGTGTGATTCGGAGACATCCTATTTATGGTAGTATGCTTGCATGGGCGAGGAAGTGCGCCGCCGGCTAACATGGGTGCGGCTTTACCAGCAGACTCGGGACGTCGGGCTGACGTGCCGACGCTGCGGCAGTACGCCCCCGACTCTACGCAAGTGGCTGCGCCGCTCTGAGGAGCAAGGCGAAGCTGGGCTCGTCTCGCAGAGCCGACGGCCTCAGCACAGCCCGAAGCAGAAGGTCTTCGCCCAGGAAGAGGACTGGAGCATAGAACTGCGCCGCGAGCGCAATCTGGGTGCGCGACGCATCCAGCAAGAGTTGCGCCGACTGCACAGGCGCCACCTCAGTCTTGCCACCATTCATACCGTCCTGCAGCGACGCCAGGCGACGCCAGGCGACGCCAGGCGACGCCAGGCGCCGCCCGTGCGTCGGCCCAAGCGCAAGCCGCATGAGCATCGTTACAGTATGGCGCTGCCTGGCGAGCGAGTACAGATGGACACGCTCAAACTCCGTCCCGGTCTCTACCAATACACCTTCGTTGATGACTGCACGCGCTACCTCGTGTGCACGCGCTACCTCGTGTGCACGCGCTACCTCGTGTGCGCACTCTATCCGCGGCGAACCGCTGCCTACACGCTTGACTTCCTCGACGAGGTGCTCGACGAGGTGCTCGACGAGGTGCTCGACGAGGTGCTCGACGAGGTGCTCGACGAGGTGCTCGACGAGGTGCTCGACGAGATCCCCTTTCCGATCCAGCGCCTGCAAACAGACAACGGCGTGGAGTTCCTGGCCTACAAGGTGCGTGATCGCCTGCTGCAACTCGGCGTCAAGCATCGCCCCATCCGTCCTGCCTCGCCGCACCTCAATGGGAAGGTCGAGCGCGCGCAGAAGACCGTGCTCGCTGAGTTCTACGCCATCACCTCGCTGGATAGTCCCTCCTTGGATAGTCCCTCCTTGGCTGAGGAGCTCGGTATTTGGCTTGTGGACTACAACTACCGTCGCGTTCACGGCTCGCTCGGCAAGACACCGATGCAGCGGTGGACAGAGCTCAACGAGAAGACTCCGTCCTGGGACGACGTCATCGAGCAATTCGATCCAAAGAGAGAGGCTGGCTACGTCGAGCAGCTAACACTCAAGCGACGCTCCGTGAAATCAAGCAAGTAAAGAAAGGATGTCTCCGAATCACACACATTAGCTGTGCTCATGAACAATAAACTCCTTGCTACGTCGGTAGTGGTGTCAGCACAGCTTTGTATTTACTCAATCATCACAGCCCTAATCACGATTGGCCTAGTATACAATGTGCCAATGGGTAACTCTGTGAAGTCCTATTCAACTATTGGCGATGTGGTCGCAGATCCGGATGGCGCTCTCTTAATCTTTCGGTTTTTTGCGCAAGCTTTCTTGGTAGTATTTGTTGCTGGTGTGTTCTTCTACGCACTTCGTCTTATGGGTGCAGCTAGGAAAGCACCATATGTGATTCAAGGCCCAGATGCTATCATCAGACAAACTCATAAAGAACTTCAACTTCCAAGTTCAAACTCGGAATCATAGGACTCGCCGACTGCCCTTTGTTTGAACTTGACGGACTTTCTAGACGCCATGCTTAACTCATCGCCTCGGAACATCTTGGTCACCTCTATATGTGCCTGGCCCTGGCTAAAGTATCGCTGACACGCCTCTCCCCGCGCGATAGGTGTACAATGCTGGCATCATTCGGTGGCGATCCGGTAAGAGGTGAAGTGGAGGGGCGCCGCGTGTTTATCGTTGACGGTCACGAGGATATCGCCTCGAACGCGCTGCACAACAATCACGACGTGCGCCTCTCCGTATCCGAGATACGCGCGGCGCAGTCTGGCCCGCCGGAGGGCGCGTTCGCCGCGTTTCCCCACGCGCGGGATCAGGCGATGATCGGCCTCCCAGAATTGCGGTTGGGCGGCGTCGGACTGGTCTTTGCTACGATCTTCACCTTTCCCGCCGAGCCAGAAGCCTCTACCAAAGCCGGCCTCGATCAGCTCTTCTATTACCATGATCTCGCGCGACAGGACCTCGGCGTGCGGTTGATCCGCAGTGTGAGCGAACTAGATGCGCTCGTGGAAGATTGGAACGCCGCGCCGACGCCTGAGGAGCGCCCCGTCGGGATGTTGCTGCTGATGGAGAACGCCGACCCCATCAGCAAGCCGACCGAACTCTACGAGTGGGTCAATGGCGGGCTGCGCATCGTCGGCCCGGCCTGGCGCGGCTCACGCTATGCTGGGGGAACGGGCGAGCCAGGCCCACTGACCGCGCTTGGACGCGGCCTGCTGGGCGAGATGCAGCGGCTCGGCGTCATCCTCGATATCAGCCACCTGGCCGAGGAGAGCTTCTGGCAAGCGCTGGATATGTACACTGGCCCAGTCATCGCCAGCCATGCCAACTGTCGTGTCTTCACACCGACCGACCGCCACCTCAGCGACGAGATGATTCGCGCCTTGATCGAGCGCGACGCCGTCATCGGAACCGTGCTGGCGAACAAGTTTCTCGATCCTGCGTGGGAGCCGGGCGCGCCGCTTCCCATCGACATCGTGATCCGCCATATCGACCACATCTGTGAACTCGCGGGCGACGCGACACACTGCGCGCTCGGCAGCGACTTCGACGGCGGCTTCGGCGTGGAAAGCACACCCGACGGATTCGACTCGGTCGCCGACCTCGGCAAGATCGCCGATACGCTCTCGGCCCATGGCTATACAAGCGCCGACATCGAGAGTATCATGGGCGGCAATTGGTTGCGCCTCCTGCGGCGCAGCCTGCCAGCCGAATTCGAGCTGGTCTCTCGCTAGGCGCATAGCCCAATTGGGCTGCTCGGTCGCTCACGCGGACACGCGGTAGTGTACGCTTGTGACAATCACCGTCGCGCGGTCTTGTGATCCCCATCAACCGTGCGCCAGTTTGTGTCAATCTTGCGTTGATCTTACGCCAGTCGTTGTGGAGGAGGGAGCGTCATGCCGCGTAAAGCGTCAGACTGGGACGAGTGGCAGTCCGACAGTCTGGAACTCGACGCCGCTCCTTCTGACCCAGATATGACGCAATCACGGCGATCTCGCGCCCGGCGCGCGCGGACCGGCGCCATCTCCGAAGATTCTGATGAGCGTCCTTCGGCAAAGCGCAGCCGGGTCGGAGCGACCGCGCGACGCCGAGCCGTAAGCGACGAGAGCGGCGCGACCTCCGCTGCCAGTGACCCTGGCCGGTCAAGCCCACGCGCGCGCCTGCGCTGGGACGACACGCGCGACAGGCAAAGCGACGACACACGCGACGGCGTCTGGGACGATGACCAGGATGACCGAGGCAGCGAGTGGGAAGAGGACGAGCGGTTCTCCGATCCGCCGATGCCGCTTGCAGCGACCGAGATTCTTCCAGAAACGGCGGACGACTCCGG
This sequence comes from uncultured bacterium, assembly GCA_963733745.1. Classification (GTDB taxonomy): domain Bacteria; phylum Chloroflexota; class Ktedonobacteria; order Ktedonobacterales; family JADMIN01; genus DASWAC01. The sequence goes on along the minus strand of CAVTFE010000088.1, from coordinate 17,462 downwards.
GCCGATCCCACCGCCGCGCGCGCTCGTCCGGGCGCGCCCGGTCACCCGCCAGGATACGGCGCTAGTGCAACGTGTCTCGCAGAAGCTCGGGACAATCCTGCCGACGAGCAAACAACTCGCCGCAGCGGCGACCACGGGTCAGACTGCGCTGATTCCCGCCGCAAAGAACGCCAAACCCACCGCAATCGTTCCGGCGATTGTCTTGCGCGGCTCGGAGCCGCGCCCGCGCAGCCGCACCGCGACGATCATCGTCACCGTGGTGGCGCTGGCGTTGCTGTTTGGGGCGGTCCGCGTGGTGATTCCGCTCACGGCGCAAAAGGCGGCGGCGCAGATCTTTTCCCCCAATGGCGCGCTGCTCGCGATCGACCCAGCGGGCGCGCCACCCAGTGGCCCCTGGGATACGTCCAGTGGCGCGACGGAGGCCTTGGGGCAGGGTGGCGGAGCCGGCCCAGGCGTCAATGCTCCCGGCAGCGCGGGCGCGCCAGTTGGCGACACGGGACCGGCAGGCAACTATAATGCCTCGCCTGGCGCGGTCTTCGTTTCTCCGCCGCCGATGGAGCCCTGGCCGCCGGGCGATGTCTTCGGGACAGTGCCGGGACATCCCGCCTTCAAGGTCAACCGCCCGGCGGACGGCTATTACTGGTGGGCGTTCGGCCAATGCACCTGGTGGGCGCAAAATACACGCCGCGACGAGAATCTCTCGTACATCGGCGACGCGAAATACTGGGCGGCGGGCGCCGCGGCGCGTGGCTATCGTGTGGGCACGCAGCCGGCGGTAAACTCAACTGTGATGTTCCGGCCTGGCGTCGAGGGCGCTGGGGGCGCCGGACATGTCGCGCATGTCGAGGCCGTCTATCCCGGCGGCTGGTTCCTGATCTCCGAGATGAACTTCTATTGGAACGGCGGCGGCTGGGGACGCGTGGACTATCGCTTCGCCCATAGTGGGCCTGGCGTGTACTTCATCTACTAACCGCAACCACCAGCCACGACCGCTAGCGCGGCGGCGCCTCGTAGCGCAGGACGGTGCTCAGGTCTATGCCGCGAATCGTCCCGTTGGAGTGGTAGAACAGGCCGAACGAGTCAATGATCGAGAGGTCGGGGAAGACGCACGCCTCGACCGTCTTGAAGGCCTGATCGCTGGTGTCTACCCAGCCACCGCCAGCGGCGTTCTTGCCGCCGAAGAGGTCGCTGCCGCCGAGCAGCGTGCAGTAGACAGAAGCCGGATTCTCCCCATTCGGCGCGGCTTGCGCTGGTGTTTGCGCGTAATAGGCCAGCGCCGCGAGGGTGGGCTTGTCCGCGTAGAGAGCGTCTGTGCTGATGAAGATGGCGGTATTGTCCGGAGCGGTGAACTTGCAGAAGTCCTGCGTTCCGGCCAGCTTCAGTGGATTCTGATTGTTTGTGCCGAATTCCGGGAATGCGCGCCTGCACCGTCCCACCAACGCTCCGGCAGTAGGCCGCTGGCGATGAAATGTCGTTCTGGGTCGAGCCGCAGCCAGAGAGTATCGCGGCCAGCAGCGTCGCAAAAAGCAGTGTCGCGCCGAATCTCCGTCCGAGCATGCCGTTTCTCCTTTGTCTTCCCCCGCCAGCCCACTTCCCAGGTCGCTCGACCGCACATAGAGCACATGAGGCGACTCGCAGACAAGCATATCCCAATCATGAGTCGCCCGCCAGCTTGTGTATTCGCGTGAACGGTTGAGCGAGAAAGGTGTCGCCGCCGTGTCTTGTGTGCATTGACGGCAGGTTAATAGCCCGTGTATGATCGTGGCGATTACCCATGACAAGGCGTTGCGTTCGCCGCGAAGAGAAGTCGGTAGATCGCAGCAGGGTGGGTGGAAGGGGAAGAGCGATGCGCGGACGCGAAATGACGGGCAAGCGGACTCGTGTGAGGTGGATGGCGCGCGGCGGGCTGTTGCTCACGCTCCTCTCACTGGCGGCGCTGATCGTCCCCGTGGCCGGAGCCACGCCCAGCCGCGCCGACCGAGCGCAGACTCCAACGAAGGCACAAACCCCAACAGTAGCGCTCGCGCAGGGCGATGCACAGCTCAAGCACTCGCCCACCGGGCATATTAACATCACGTTCGACACGGTTGAGCGTGTCGCCCACACCAGCACCTTCGTGGATGGAATGCCGCAGAACGGCGTCGCCGTCGCGCTGGTGGTGCGTGGCACGTGCAGCAGCATCGGCGGTGTCCTCTGGCGCGGCGTCCCCTTCCAGGCCGATGCGAACGGTAAGGTAGTGGATTTCCGCGTTCAATTTGACCATGTGCAGGGCGCGCCCATCGGCTCGACCGTCGTGATCCAGACCATCGCTGGAACCGGTGAGCCGCGCAACGGCTACAACCTGGCCTGTGGCACGGTCTTCTCCACGCTGCCCTCTGGCCCCGAGGTCAAGGGTGGTGTCAATCTTGGCCCTGTCCCAGGCGAGAAGAACGGCAACGTCACCGGCGCCGCCACGCTCACTGAGAACAACGGCTCGCTCACGGTGAACTACAACGTCTCCGGGCTGGAGCCGAACACTGCACACGCCGCTGCGATTCACCTGGGCAACTGCACCTGGCGCAGCTACGTGCTCTATGACCTGCCACAGTTGAACGCCGACGGCAATGGCAACGCGTCCAACTCGATCACCATCAACAACGCGACACCGTTGCCGGCGACCGGCGATCAGAGCTGGTACATCGCCGTCGACTACAATCCAACGCTGAACCGCGACAGCTTCCTGTCCGTCTCCTGCGGTGACGTGATCGTGCCGACGCCACTGCCGACGCCACAGTAGCTTCCTAGCCTCCATGTGGCAGATGATAGATAGCGTCCAGCGCGAGCGAGACCACTCGCGCCTGGGCGCTATGCTTTGTTCATTGGCGATAATCGAGCGCAAAGGGAGATGGGAAAGACCATGCAGGAGCCGGCTCACTCTTCTGAAACGCCCGCACATGCGCGCCATAGTTCCCATGTCGCGCTACATCCACCCGCCAGTTACGCGCTTGCGGGCTCGCCGCTGCACAAACCCTGGGCCGCCGTCTTGATCCTGGCTGCGCTTGGTGTCCTCATCCTTTTCGCGCTCCTGCAGATCGTCTCGATCTTCGCCTTCGCGCCAGAGAATGTCCTGCGTGTCTTCTTCTCCGCGCTGGGGCTGGCGATCGTCGCGGGGCTGCCAGCGCTGGCGCTCATCTGGTATCTGGACCGGCGCGAGCGTGAGTCACTATGGGTCTTCTTCGGCGCGCTGCTGTGGGGAATGCTCGTGGCGACGGGGCTGGCGCTTTTCCTCAACGGTGAGGGCGCAGAATAAGCTTGCCTTTCGCAAGTGGGACGTGCGCGTGGCGGGGGCCGATCCCCACACCGATAGCGTGGCCCAGGCGTTGCGCGCCGAGATCCTGGGAATCCGTGGCATGGAGCCAGCGGCAGGCGGCGTCGCTCCAGCGACGTAGTCGCTCTCCTGGCGGCATTTGGCTCCAATTTGCTCCAGGGGCGAGCGTGTACCGTTCACATCGCCTTGACGCCCGCGCCGTCAACCGCTAGCATGATGACTAACACGCTGCGCTGCCTGGGTGAATCCGCGCCCGGCCTCGCTTCCCAAGCCACCTCCGGCGGCCAGCGCAGCTGGCTGCTCCTCTGGCCGCTGTCGTCTCCAAGAACTCCTCTAGCCAGGCGGTTGCCATGTCGAGATACACCAGAGCGTCCGTGCGGGCGCTGGATCTTGCCGACCCATTGGCCTCGATGCGTGACAAGTTCTTCCTGCCGCGCGGAATCATCTATCTGGATGGCAATTCGCTTGGCGCGCTGCCCAGAGTCACACGACGCCGTTTGAACGAGGTCATCCAGGAAGAGTGGGGCGAGCGGCTCATTCGTAGCTGGAACGAGTCCGGCTGGATCGAGGCGCCCCAGCGCGTCGGCGACAAGATCGCGAGGCTGATCGGCGCGCGGCCCGGCGAGGTGATCGTGGCAGATTCAACCTCGATCAACCTCTTCAAGACCCTTGCGGCGGCGCTCGCGTTGCGGCCGGAGCGGCGCGTCATCCTCTCGACGCCAGACAACTTCCCGACCGATCTCTACATGGCCCAGGGACTCATCCGGCAGCTTGGCGGGCGGCACGAGCTACGCCTCGTCCAGATCGATGAACTTGAGGAGAGCCTGACCGAAGAGGTCGCCGCGCTCATGGTCACCCATGTGAATTACCAGTCGGGGCGCATCCTCGACATGCCGAGACTCACACGGCGCGCACACGAGCAGGGCGCGCTGACGCTGTGGGACCTGGCGCATTCGGCGGGCGCGCTGCCGGTGGACCTGGACGCCGCGGATGCGGACCTCGCGGTGGGCTGTGGCTACAAGTATCTCAACGGTGGCCCCGGCGCTCCGGCGTTTCTCTATGTGGCGCGACGACATCAAGCGTCGTTCAGCCAGCCGCTCTCCGGCTGGATGGGGCATGCGCAGCCCTTCGCGTTTGTGTCCGACTATGCGCCTGCGGAGGGCGTCGCGCGTTATCTCAGTGGCACACCGGCGATATTGAGCCTCGCGGCGCTGGAGTGCGGTGTGGACCTGCTGCTGGAGGCAGATATGTCGCGCATCCGCGAGAAATCGCTCGCGCTGACCACGCTCTTCATCGAGCTGGTCGAGTCGCGGCTGCGGCGCTTCGGGCTGGAGTTGGCGACGCCGCGCGACACCGCGATTCGCGGCAGCCAGGTCAGCTTCCGCCATCCCGAGGGGTACGCGATGATGCAGGCGTTGATCCAGGACGGGGTGGTCGGCGACTTCCGCGCGCCAGATATCCTGCGCTTCGGCTTCACGCCGCTCTACCTGCGCTACGTAGATGTGTGGGACGCCGTGACGCGACTGCGGCGCATTCTCGTCGAGAAGACCTGGGACCAGCCCGCCTTCAAACAACATCAGAAAGTCACATAGCGCCGTGCGGAGGCTCATGTGCGCGCCATATCCGCCAGCTTGAGGCTGTCGCCAAGGACCGCGGTCGTCTCGAGGTTGCTCAGCAGCACAACGGTGATGTCGTCGGGGCGCGAAAAGCCATTGTAGGTCAGGAAGCCGTCAATACGCCCCAGATGGTAGATCAAGCGTCTGTCCTGCCTCGGCGGCGATGAACCAGCCGTAGCCGTAGCCGCGATCCGAAGGCAGCGCGCAGCCACCCGCCGGACAGGGAATCGCTGGCGTGAACATCGCGGCCATCGTCTGCTGGCTGACGAGCCGATGCGCGATGAGCGCGCGATCCCAGCGGTAGAGATCCTCGACGGTGGAGGCGAGCGCGCCCGCTGGGCCGAACTCCGACATATCGAGGTAGACCGGCTGATGATGCGCGCTGAGGTAGCCGGTAGCGTGCTGTGGGGATGGCGGCGTGTTCGCGTCGTAGCTGGCGCCGCGCATGCCGAGCGGTGTGAAGATGTGATCCCGCAGAAACGCACTGTAGGACTGGCCAGAAACGCGCTCGATCACCGCGCCGAGCAGGATATAGCCAGAGTTGCTGTAGCTCCAGCGCGCGCCCGGAGTGAACTGCAATGGCAGTGAGCGGAAACGCGCGATGAGTTGGTCGAGCGTGGCGGGCGTCTCGATCAGCGCGGGAAAGTCGGGCAAATCGGTGTAGTTGGGGATGCCGGAGGTATGCGTGAGCAGATGGCGCAGGGCGATGGGCCGCCACGCCTCCGGGCAATCGCTCACGTAACGGCAGATCGAATCCTCGACGCGCAGTTTGCCCTGCTCCTGCAAGATGAGGATCGCCATCGCCGTGAACTGCTTGGTGATCGAGCCGATGCGAAAGCGTGTCGTCGCGGTATTAGGCGCGCCGCTCGCCTCATCGGCCACGCCGTAGCCTTTGCTGAGCAGTACGGTATCACCGCGCGCCACCAGGACAGAGCCGCGCAAGTCACCTGATTGCGCAAGTCCGCTCAGATACGCGTCGAGCCGGGCGCCCAATGGAGTGAGTGTCGCTTCAGGCGTTTGCACACTGGTGGCGGTTGGCGGACGCGGCTCGTTTGAGACAGGGGCGCAGGCGAGCAGCAACGCGAAGAGGAGAAGGCAGAGCGGCTGGAAGCGGCGAAGACATGACATATCGCCACCCTTGACGCGCATATGGTCCTCGCCCGTTCTACGCCATCCGGCGAGGCCAGTTGGCGCGCAGATGTCCCCACTATTACAAGACGCGCCTGCAAGACGCGACGCAGGCGTGCGAATTTTCACATGAAACACCATCGCAGCGCGCGCTTCGGGAAGGGCATGTTGACAATAATGCTACTTTAAGAAGCGGGGGGCGACGGAGGTTCAGTCTGGCGTGGTGTTCGTCGGGGCGTGGAGGATGTGGTGATGGACGAGGAAGGTTCGCCGCCGAGCGCGCCAGGGCCAAGGCGCTTTCCGCCGTTCAGCCCTGAGGAGCGCCTTCCCGACGAGATTGACCAGTTGCTCGCGCTCCGCCAGACCTGGGCGAAAACGAATGTCGCTACATCGCGCCGTAACTGGGAAGAGGTAACACGCCCCCTCGGACGAGCAAGACGGCGTGGCTGGACAAGGCGGCTGGACGCCAACGTCGTAGCGCTCGCTATTCTCAGCGTGATCGGCTGCGCCCTGCTCGTCTTCGTATTCATGAGCGGCGGCGGCGACCAGATTCCTCGCGGGCCATATTTCGCCTTTGTAGCGCCTCGCAGTTCACAGTCGCCACAGATTTCGGTCATACAGCCCACACCGACTCAGGCGATACAGGCGACAGCGACCGCACATACGCGGCCAACGAATACGCCTATCCCGCGTCCGACCGCGACTCCATCGCCCACCGCGCAGCCAACCCCAACGTGGACGCCGCAGCCAACCGCTACTCCTACTCCACGACCCACCGCAACTCCAACACCACAGCCGACGGCGACACCAACGCCGCAACCAACCGCGACGCCGGTCCCACAGCCCACCCCAACGCCGACACAAACGCCAGCGCCCCAGCTCGCCGTCAGTCCGAATCCCCTCGTCGAGGCTCCGTGTAGTGGATCGCCGTTCCCATTCCCGCTCACCGTCACCAATACCGGCGGAGGAACGCTCATCTGGAGCATCAACACCAACGCGATACCGGCTGGGGTGCAGGCAGTTCCGGCCAGTGGTTCGCTGGATGGTGGTCAGTCGCAGCAGGTGAGTCTGAGCGGCGATACGGCGGATGCGTCTTTCACTGTGGACTTCTCGAGTAACGGCGGCGATCTGAGTGCGACCGTCAACTGTGGCTAGCGGGCGGCTATGTTAGAACCTATCTTTCAACTGATCGGCAACATACGGATACGCATTATTGCGCCCTTGAAAGTGACGATTGCGCCAGCTTCCCAGCGCATCTTGGATTGCCGGAAGATTGGCGAGCAGGAGCGCAATTTACTCCGGTGGCTTTCTCTGCGAGCCGAGACGCAGTAAGATGACCGATGGTTTGGCTTCCTGACGCAAGGCAAGAAGCGTTCCAAAATCAGAATCTGCCGACACTACTACACGATCTTCAGCGGCAGCGCGTTGAAATATCTCAATATCTGTCGCTGCCTGCATTCCATGATCACGAACATGGGCAACGTCATGTCCAGCTTGTCTCAGTCCATCGGCAACTAGTGGAGAACGCGGGTTGTCAATGAGAAACCTCACGACGTGGTGACCAGAGGCAGTTCGCGCTCGCGCACCGCAGCTGCGCAAAGTGGAGAGCAGCAGGAATATCGTCAGCCTCAAGGTCAGGATAAGCCTGCAAAATCTCCTCTGTGGTCATCCCCTCGGCTACCATCTCCACCACAGTGGCGACTGGAATACGCAATCCGCGAATGCAGGGAACGCCCTCCATTTGGTCTGAATTCACACTGATACGCTCGTATGCCATTCACTTGTCCCTTCCATTCTTAGCCAATTTTCAACTCTGAAATCTATCACTCATCCTCATCCAGCGTCGGCGCGAGCGCGATACTGCAACGCCTCGGCCAGGTGTGGCGCGCGCGATCTCGTCCGCGCCGGCCAGGTCGGCGATGGTGCGCGCCAGCTTGAGGACACGGTGGTAGGCGCGCGCCGAGAGTTGCAGCTGCCGCATCGCCGCGCGCAGGATCGGCTGCGCCGCCGGCTCGACCCGACATAGCGCCCGCACCTCGGCCGGACCCATCTCGGCGTTGCAGGTCAGCTGGCGCCGGCGAAGCGCTCGCGCTGGACCGCTCGCGCCGCCTCGCACCCGCGCCCGCACCGCCGCCGAGCGTTCGCCCTCGTTGCGTATCCGTCAGCTTCTCGTACTCCACCCGCGGCACCTCGACGTGGATATCGATGCGGTCCAGCAGCGGCCCGGAGATGCGCTTCTGGTAGCGCGTGATGGCGCGAGGCGAGCAGGTGCACTCGCGGCCGGGTCGCCGTAGTAGCCGCAGGGGCAGGGATTCATCGCCGCCAACCAGCATGAAGTTGGCCGGGAAGGTCACCGTGCCCTGCGCGCGGGATCGTGACGACGCGGTCCTCGAGCGGCTGGCGCAGCACCTCCAGCACGTTCTGGCCGAACTCCGGCAGCTCGTCCAGGAACAGCACGCCGCGATGCGCCAGGCTGATCTCGCCGGGACGGGGCCAGCGCCCGCCGCCGACGAGGCCGGCGTGGCTGGTATTTGACGGAACATAGCAAATTTCCGAGTTCGGGAATACCTCGAGTGCCAACGATCTGCAGCCCGACATTTCGCGGATTCAAGATGGATTCCACAATTTGCATCGAGGTCCAGCGTCTCGGTTGCTTTCTCCGCCATCACCTTGAAAGGGTGATGCAGTATGTCTATTGCCGTATGTCCATGTCTGCCAACGATCTCGAAATCCACCAAAATCCGGGCGTCTGCTCCATGGTCGTCTACCGCCGTCTAGCGGCGTTGTTGTCAAAATTGTAGTCCAGCCCAGACCATTGGAGGCGCGCCGCTTGCTCGCCCGTGAGGATGGTTGGAGCTCAGCGCCTAGCGCTGCCACCAGCGTTTTGGCTCCGCTGAGAAACCTTGCTCGCGTCGCGCCGCTCGCTGCTGCACGGCGGGCGTCGCCAGATAGCGTTTCACCCTCCACACTAGCTCGGCCGATTCGAAGGGCTTGCCTAAGTAATCGGTCGCACCAGCCAGTTTACCCCGCACACGATCCACCATCGAATCTTTGCCGCTTAGCAGCACGATGGGCAAGTCACGGTAGTCCTGATGATGGCGGACCACCTGCAGACTTGGTACCCATCGATGCGCGGGAGAAGGACATCCAAGAGCATGAGATCGGGTTGCGTATCGTGACCGCCGCCAGCGCGCCTAAGCCATCGGTCGCGGTCACTACCTCGATATGCTCACGCCACAGCGTCATCTCGACGATCTTGCGCACCACACGACTGTCATCCACCACCAGCACCCGTGGCGTCTCCATAGGGACATCCCTCACTCTTTACAGGCGGCGTCGCGAGCGCGTTGAGCGCTTGCCGTTTTGGGGAAGACGAACAGGGATAAGCGAGGGGTAAAGGCATCGCCATCTGCATCGAACAAACAGAGGTAGATGTCCAAGTATAGCACGACATAAGAGTCGGCGCCAGCGCATTTCAGTAATGCCATGCTCCAGCAGAGTCGCTAATGCGAGCGACGTCCCTTGGACCACGACCGCCATCCGCAGCACACTTGCTGGTGGATCGAGCGGTCGTCTTGGCGGATGCGCGCTCCAACACCTGGCAAGTGCTACATTAAGGTAGGGAGACCTGGAGCCTTCAAGGTGTGCTATCTCGGGGCGAAAGGAGCCGAAGATGCAACTCAAGCCGCTGTATCGAGTGGAATTCTTTTACACGGATGAGTGGGGCGTGAATATCGAGGGAACCGATGGCACAGAGAGCCAACATTTCTTCTTCGGTGAAGGAAGGTGTTCAGGGATGCTCACGGGACGTTTTCGCGGAGCCAACCACCCTCGCCGCCGCACCGACCACACCTACCTGCCCGATTTCCAGGGGGTCATTCTCACCGATGATGGCGCTAGCGTCTACTTGATTACCAGGGCTACGGACAGGCGTACCCCGTTGGGCGTCGCCAGATCGTCTGTGCGGTGTGGCATCTGACGCACGATATGCGCTACCGCTGGCTCAACGATGTGGTGTGTGTGGGCGTTGGGGAAGTGCGCGCTGTGCCTGCGGGCCATCCCCATCCCTTGACTGGCGTAGTGTCCGAAGAGATGACATCTGCGCTCGTGCTCGATGTCGCCGAGCTCGTCTGGGAGCCGTTGCCCGACAACTATGCAATGTAAGGGTAGAAGGCCAGCGCCGCCAGTCGTCGAACCGGCATGACCGGTTTAGAAGATAAGAGCGGCCTTTTCCATACAGTTCCACACTAGCCCAGAACGGCGAATTATTCAGGTCTTCTACCGCTATTTGGTTCAGCTGAATCCCGTTTCGTTCCAGCGCATTGCTGCCATTCCCTGCTGCCACACCCATGGATCGGAGGAGGCGCTGCAACGTTCATCATGAACGGCAAGATTAGGAACAAGCATGCCTGGGCGCTGAAGGGATGGATCTCGGTCTCGTGTCTTCCACCAGCCTTGGCAAGCCGCAAGGTGGCATCAACTTGCTCAGGTATTCGTTCCGTCCCGTGCTCAAGCGCGCCAGGCTGCTAGGGGATCCGCTTTCACGATCTGCGGCATGGAGTCAATCTGAAGAACGTCTCTGACCTGTTGGGGCATTCGTCACCAGCGATCCCACTCGCCACCTATTCGTATGTTGTCCCCTACATGCCAGCAACTCGCTGCGAATGCGATGGATGAGACGCTCCATAATCACTTAATGGCGTAGAGGCGCGACGATGAGGGGGTGAACTATGCCGACTACCGTTCCCGCAACATGTTGATCTCCCCCACAAATGGTGTGGGGGAGATCAGTAGGGCACACTTGACAGGGGGCAAGCGCTCTCCACCGAGATGGTGGCATCCCTGCCAACTGTCACGCATCCATGCGAGGTCTCGTGATAGGGCCAAAGCAGACGATGTGCGCGATCCCGCACGCACGTCACACTACCCTGGTGCACTGGTGTCAGCATACCTGTATCTCACGTGCGTAGCTATGCGGGATTCCCCCGTAGTCTGCCCCGGAAGTTGCCCCCGTGATCTTGGGCTGCGTCTCGAAGAAGCGACAACACGGCGCTGCGGTGATAAGGAAGTAAGTTCCACCGCTGCATCGTCCCACTCAGTCCCGTTTCATCCCTCGCATTGCTGTCGTTATTGCCGCCATGATGCGCATGATAGGAGAAGTGATATCACCGTTGGCGCATCAGGTGCGAAGGAGGCTGGCGATGACGATTGTTCTGGTGCACGGGGTGCCAGAGACGAGCATGGTGTGGGATGGGCTACGCGACGTTCTGTCGGAAGACTCGATTGCCCTCGCGCTGCCTGGATTTGGCACGCCACGACCAACGGGATTCATGGCGACCAAAGACGCCTATGCCTCCTGGCTCGCCGAGGCGTTAGGGCGCATTGGGGGGCCCATCGACCTGGTGGGACACGATTGGGGTGCGTTGCTAACCCTGCGCGTGGCGACGGCGTTCGACATCCCGCTGCGCAGTTGGGCGGTGGACGTCGCCAATAACTTTCACCCTGCCTCGCGCTGGCATCCGCTTGCGCAGACCTGGCAGACGCCAGATGTCGGTGAAGCCTGGATGCGCAAAGCGCAAGCGGCGGCTCCAGACAGCTCTGACAGTTTCGCTGGGCGACTGGCCCGCCACGGTGTGCCGGAGGATCAAGCCCGAGTGATGGGCGCAGCCCACGATGAGACGATGAGCAGGTGCATCCTTGATCTGTACCGCTCCGCCGAACCCAACGTGTTTGCTGACTGGGGAGCGGAGGCGACGCAGCCTACTCGTGCGCCTGGCCTGGTCTTGCTGCTCCCTGATGCGCCCGAGGATGAGGCGATGTCACTCGAGGTGGCGCAGTGGCTGGGCGCGCGCACCGATCGACTCGACGGTCTAGATCATTGCTGGATGGCGCAGGATCCGCAGGCTACCCTGACTGTGCTGCGTCGCTTCTGGGACTCACGTCCTAGTGCGTAGCGCCGTTCTTCCGCTCCAAGATCGGTTTTCGGATCGGTCCACTGCGCCTGGAGCGGGATCACGCCAGGTTTCATATCTTCACAGGCTTGTATGGATCGCCGGATCGTCGTCTACCATCACCTTGAAAGGGTGAGGCCGTTTGTCTATTGCCGTATTTTGGCGTCCATCCTGTTCCTCTTGAGGAACGACCCCAATTTTTCGTGGGTTTATGTATTTCAGTGTCTACCGGACGTCTCGCGTAGTTGTTGTCAAAATTGTTGTCAGGCACTCCAAGAGCCTGCTTTGGAATGTGTCGCGCCACCTTTGTGCCGGAGGTGACGGACTCGCTTCTCGCCTGCCTTGACGTCTCCTGCCTGTTACCCTACGATGCACTCAGCAGCGTGAGGAACTGGAGAGGAGGCGCCTGCAAGATGGATCAGCACCCATCCCCTTCATCGGCTCAAGAGCAAGCAGGAATGATCCGCACGGCTGATGTCCTGGGCGCACTCTCCGCCGCTGCCGACCTCGCGCTTGGCATGCCCGAAGGACACGCTGCTCGCTCCTGCTACCTGGGGATGGCGATCGCCGACCGGCTCAATCTCTCTGCGGCGGAGAAAGCGACCATCTTCTGCTCGGAACTGCTGATGGACGCTGGCTGCACCGCATGGGCCGGGTATGTGGCGACCGCCATCATGGGTGATGAGATAGGGGCGCGGCGCGATTTCTACTTCTACCGAGATGCACGCAACCCTCTCGATGTCCTTGGCTGGCTCCAGCAGTACATGGCAGTGGGTGCGCCTGCCCACGTCCGTGCCAAGCATATTCTGGACTTCTCCATGCACGGGAAGGAATTCCAGCGAGAAGGACTGCAGAACACCGCCGAGGTCGCCCGCCACTTTGCTGAGAGGCTCGGGATGTCCGACGAGATCCAAGGCGCCCTCTGGTCGGTATTTGAGCAATGGGACGGCACGGGCCCCAATCGGGCGCGTGGGAGTGCGATTCCCATTGCCTCTCGCATCGTAGCAGTGACAAGCCTCCTCGAAGCCTTCTACACCGCCGGCGGCCGCACGGCAGCCCTACGCATCGCGCAAGCGCGACGTGGCAAGGCGTTTGACCCCCTGCTCGTCAAGGCGGTCCTCTCCCTCGCGCGGGAAGAGTCATTCTGGGAGGGACTCGAAGACGACCGCGTCTGGGAGACGGTGCTGTCACTGGAGCCACTCTCACCGCATCGGTTACTGCCAGCGGAGCAACTCACCGATGTCGCGATGGCCTTTGCAGACTTCGCTGACCTCAAATCCTTCGCTGCCCCAGGTCATTCTCGAAGGGTGGGCGACCTTGCGGCCCGCGTCGCCTGCCGCATGCTCGGCGAGACCGAGGCGGAAACCGTGCGGCTCGCCGGACTGACACATGACCTCGGTCTGGTTGCGGTCCCGTCGTTCGTCCTGCCGCAAATCACAAGAGGAACTCGCGGCTGCAGAGTGGGAGCGGCTCCGCCTGCATCCCTACCACGCAGAGCGCATACTCCTGCGGATTCCCGCATTCCGTGCCGTCATCCCGCTCGTCGGGGCCTACCACGAACGTGTGGACGGCACGGGCTACTATCGCGGCCTCGCTGGTTCGCAGATTCCGCTTGGAGCCCGCATTCTTGCCGTGGCCGATCGCTATGATGAGCTCACACATGGCCTCCCCGGTCACCCCCCGCTCGATGGCGGACCAGCCCTGGAGCAGCTGTATGTCGACGCAGGAAAGGCATACTCCGAGGACTGTGTCCGATCACTTGAGGAGGAACTGCGCTCCGACGGACCGTCCAAGGCAGGCACACGCGGATCACGTCAGCGCCAGTGGCCGAGCGGTCTTACCAGCCGCGAGGTCGAGCTCCTCCGCCTGCTGGCCGGAGGGCTCAGCCGGAGAGAGGTGGCCGCGCAGTTATTCCTGAGCGAGCACACCGTTCGGCACCACCTGGAGCACATCTATGACAAGATCGGCGTCCGTACCAGGGTTGCCGCCACCTTGTTCGCGGTCGAGCACGACCTGCTGACATAGTTGGTCGTCCGTCCCCACTCGATCTGACCGTCCTTGCGGCGCTAAGGGTCACGCCGGTTCTAGAGCATCGGTAGATAATACTAAACCAGTTCATGTTGTTGGGGAATGGTCAGCAGGCCACCAGTGATAGTGGGTGGCTGACTGGATGGTCGCTACGAGGGTCGGATCCGTCTGCAGCACGGCGCAGCGGTCCAGTTGGAGGGTGTCGAGTTCTTCCAGATCCGCCGGACGGCGATTGACCAGCGGGGTGTTGGAGTAGGTCCACAAGCGCTCGGCTGGCTGCAGCTCGGGGGTGTAGGGCGGGAGCGGCACGAGGTGCACATGCGCGGGGATCACGACGCGCTTGCGCTCATGTGCCACCCCGCACGGTCCACGACCAGCACGATCTCCTTGTCGGGACCCGCTCCCGCCTGCTGGGCGAAGGCGGCGAGCGAGTGGGTGAAGAGCTCCACGTTGATGCCCGAGCTCAGATGCCACTGGGTCCGCCCGGAGGCGGGGTGGACGTAGCCAGTGAGGTACCGCCAGCGATAGCGGGGGTGCGGATCACGACCACCGGCCGCTGCCCCCGCAGCGCCCAGATGCGACGCAGGATGGGTTTGAGGCCGATGCGATGCTCATCCGTTGCCCACACCTCCCACCACCGCGCCGGGGTGCTCCTCGGCTACCGCCGCCGCCTTGGTCGCCAGGTTTTTTTGAAAGCCGTCTGCTCCTCGGGGCTGGCCGCCTTTGGCGTGCCGTGGCCGTGGCGTCTGCGGCGTGAAGTCGAGCAGACGTAGATAGTACCGCCCCGCATTCGCACTCACCCGCCGCCCCTCGTGCGCTCAGCCAGACGGCTACCGTGCGGCCATTTCCACACATCGCCTTGCGGCGCCGGTCCCAGCAGCGCCGCCCGCAACTCCTCGAGCTCCTCCGGGGTCGACAACAGTCGCCGCCGATGGGGATGCCGCGCTTGCCAGTGCGCGCCTTTGCGATGATCCACCAGGGCCGCCGCTCCCTCCTCGTTGAAGCGGCGCGCCACCTGGCCGATCCAGTACGCCGAATACCCGGTCATTGACGCCACCTCATACGCGGGGTGGCCTTGCGCCACAGCCCCCAGAGGAGGTGCCAGTGGCTGCGCTCCGTGCCGTCTCCCGCGCGGCGGTAGCGGCGTCGAATTCGTCCACACTCAGATTCGTTGTCAGCTTGATGCGTCTTGCCATACTCATATTCTACAATGGATCTGCTTATTTTGGTATAATCACGCCACCTTCTCGTTAGAGGCAGGAAGGCGGCTCAAGACGTGGAGATTCTCCACGACGGCACAGCGGCGTAGGTCCAAGAGATTCTTCCGCTGGCCACGATAGCGGGCGCGACGGCCCTGCCAGTGGCCGACGTGCGCCAGGGTATGCTCAACGGCGATCCGCTCGCGGAGCTTGGCGCGCCCTGCTGGTGTATGCTGGCGCTCACGCAATTCCGTCAGGAAGCGCTCGTCGGGATGCAGGCTCACGCTGCGCCCCCGCGAGCTAGTCGTACAGCGCTCGCGCAATGGGCAGACGGCACAGGTGGCAGCCGGGAAGTGGACGATGCCCCCTGGTGTGAACGGCAGCTCGACCTGGGCAGGGCAGCGGATGCGCTGGCGCGCCCAATCGAGGGTGAAGGCGGTCTTGGGAAAGTGTGAGCCGTTGCGAACTGGCCATGCCTTGCAGTAGATGGCGAGGGAGACGGGCCGTTCGCGCACCCAGCGGCTGCTGAGGTAGCCGCGGTCGAGATGCGCTTCGGCGAGGTCGTCCAAGCTGAGGTGATTGGCCTGCAGATCGGCGTCGAGGGCGTCGGTGACGCTGGCTTCAGCAGCATTCGCGGCCGTCATCCCGACCGCGCAAACCAGTCCACTGTCCAGATCGTGCAACACGTGGCGCTTGTAGCCGTCCACCCGCACCCGGCGGCTCTTGCGGCCGTGGCGCATCTGCTCGTCCTCGATGCTGATGCGCCGGTCGCGGCTGACCCCCTGCCGCAGCGCGGGCAGTCCCGCCGCTGTCATCTCGACATCCTGGGTGCGCACCTGCTCCGCGACCGCTCGGCTCGCTTGCACCCCGGGCTCTGCGGACACCGCCGTGGGCTGTGTGTCGAGCCACTGCTCGACCGCCGTCACCGCCGCCAGTACACGGACCAGTCCCCAGGCCCCAGGTCCGCGCGTCGGGGTCGTCCCAGTCCAGGTCGAGAGCTGCCTTGAGGCTCAGCGGCCGGCCCACCATCTCCGCGACTCCCGCCTCCGTCGCCACGTCCGTCAGCCCCCGCCCCTGCTGACGCGCAATCACGCTCAGGGCCTTGCGCAGAGCGTGTCCCAGCAAGTTCAAGGTGTCCTCCACCTTCCCTGCTCCCCACAACGGGCTGCTATCCAGCGCCACGCGCAATGCCTTTGGACTGAACGCTGCGCTCGCCTGGGCCACTTCCAGCGTTCGCTCGACCAGCCTCCGGTCGCCCTCACGGGCGATGAGCCGCTGGCGGAACGCAATCAGCGTCGCCTTGCTGAATGGCGGGTCGGCACAGTCCAAGCAATCGAGCACCAGTTGCCAGCGCCGATCCATCGTCGTCGCCTCAATCACCTCGTCATCCGAGACGCCTGTATAGGCCTGTAGGATCGTCGCCAGCGCCAGCTGCGCCGGCGGACTCGGTGGGCGCCCTTTGGGCGTGTCGGCATAGAGTGTCGTCGCCAACTCCTCCTGGAAAGCCTCCGAGAAGAGTTGGTGACGCTGCTCGCGCAAGAAGACGAACAACTTCGCACGATGAATCCGCCGCACAATCGCGGTTTCCTCCTGGCTCAACGCCACCGGCGGCTGCCACAGATGCGGACGCATAGGCTGCTCCCTCCTCGCCACACGACACGTAACGTGACCCTGAGCAGACCACATCCGTCCGCTCCACGCCAGTCTCCGCCACACTACTCTACCGACGCTCTAGTCCCTGGCAAAAAATGGGACGATCGTCCGATGCGGGTGCGCCGCCGCGGGCGCATCATAGGCCGTGGACTGCCACTGAGGACTGCCACTGAGGACTGCCACTGAGGACTGCCACTGAGGACTGCCACTGAGGACTGCCACTGAGGACTGCCACTGAGGACTGCCACTGGCTGAGGACTGCCACTGAGGCGGGCCTATGTGACAGAGCGCATTGGCCAGGAGCTGCACGCAGGAGAGGGGAACGGGACGATGACCAGGAAACGCCTAATGCTCGTATTTGCTCGTGACGATGGTGATTCCGCTAGGCGCTGTGGGGATAAGGGCGATCTCGGTGTCCGCCGCTGGTGCACAAGAAGCGCCGTTTACGGGATCCTATTCGGGCACGGCGGCCTTTACCAGCGCTACAACCATAACCTTCAGCGGGACGGGCATAGCTACTCACCTAGTGGGTCATCTGGCAAGAGAAGAGGGCATGTGAGATACTTGTTCTCAGGATGAG
>CAVTFE010000087.1:0-8677 GCA_963733745.1 uncultured bacterium | reverse complement strand
TCCAGTCTGGGTCTTTCTCGGCGCGGGAACCATCAACCTGGTCCTCTACACCTTCCCGCTCTTCCTGCGCGGCATCCGGCAAGTCGAGTAACGATTTTCCCCCGCCCCTGTCGCCACCTTGCGATCTCACCGGAGGCCATGATAATCTGTAACCGTAGTTACACTGTGTGTAGCGATGGTTGGAGAAAGCGCGTCTCATGCCATCAGCGCAGATTTCCTGGGCGCTGCTCGTCTTCACACTGCCGCGCGAGCCGTCGGCCCCGCGCGTGGCAGTCTGGCGCAAGTTGAAGAAGCTGGGCGCGATCTTGCTCCACGACTCTGTCTGGGTCTTGCCAGCGCAACCCGCGCTCCTCGAACACTTCCGCTGGCTGGCCGCCGAGATCCGCGAATCGGCGGGCGAGGCGCTCGTCTGGATCGCTGAACAGGGTCTGCCGGGCCAGGATGACGCGCTAGTGGAGCAATTTCGCGCGCAGGCGGAGATGGACTATCAGGCGATTCTGGCCGCGCTGGACGCCTCAAAGCCCGGAGAGAAAGATGATGCGCAGGCCGAGCGGGCGGCGCTAGCGCGGCGCTATCAGCAGATACACGCGCGCGACTACTTTCAGGCTCCAGCGGGGGATATCGTGCGGGCGCGGTTCGAAGCGCTGAGTCCCCATCCTGACACAGATAATGGTGGAGGCAGTGATGCGAAGGGAGAAGGAGTATGAAGTGGGTCACCTGGATGGGTGTCGGCATTGACCGCATGGCCTGCGCCTGGCTGATTCGCCGGCGCATTGATCCCGACGCCGAGTTTCTCTTCATCCCTGGAGGCAGCGTCGCGATCCCTGACGACGCCACCCCCTTCGACATCCCTGGCGCGCGCTTCTCGCATCATCAGGGGCGCTGCTCCTTGCGGGCGCTGCTGGCCGCCTACGAGTTGTCTGATCCCATCCTGGCGCGTATCTCGCGCATCGTGGATGAGGCCGACACGGTGCAGGAGGTCGAGCTTGAGCCAGCGGCGGCTGGAGTAGACCTGGTCTGTCGCGGGCTGCGCCGCATCAGTACCGACGATCACGCGGCGGTGGAGCTTGGACTGACGCTCTATGACGCGCTCTACGCGCAACTCGAGTCGGAGCGATAGACGCGCGATTTCTCCCAGAAGACGCGCAAGAAAGAGGCCAGCGCATGAAGTGGATTACCCGTGAGCATGTCAAAGTGGATCGTGTGGCCTGCCCCTGGCTCATCAAGAAGTTCGTGGATAGCGACGCCGAGTTCCTCTTTGTTCCAGCCGACCAGGTGATGGAGATCGCCGCGCGCGAAGAGGCCATTCCATACGACGTGAAAGACGTGGAGCTGGGGCATCACGGCAAGGAATGCTCCTTCGAGGCGATCCTGAAGAAGTACCAACTCGACCAGGACCCTGCGCTCGTCCTGCTGGGCAAGATCGTCAACGGCGCCGACACCGACAACACCCTCTGGAATCAGCCCGAAGGGCCGGGGCTGAACGCCATCGCGGAAGGGTTCCGCCATCTCGGCTATCAGGATGACTATGAGCAAAACGCCGCTGAGTGGGTTGTCTACGACGCGCTCTACGCCTACTGCCAGGCCATGGTGTCGCAGGGGAAGCCCAATGGCGCGTTCAAATCTCAGTAGTTTGAGGCTTGGCGCGCCTGACAACCGTTCACTCCTGCGCGGCGACACGCTGCGGATTACCTCGATGCGCGGCTTACGGCAGATCGCCTATGGGATGATGGCGATCACCCTCGCGATAGTCCTCACACGCGCAGAATTATCACCCACCGCCATCGGCCTCCTCGTCTCGACCTCACTCGTCGGCGACCTTGTTGGCACGATGCTCATTGGTCGATGGGCGGACCATTGGGGGCGACGGCGCACGCTCACCACGCTGGCGCTGCTGATGGCAGCGACGGGCCTTATCTTCGGCCTCGCTGGCTTCTTTGACCTCGCGCGCTGGTATCCCGTTTTGCTGGTCGCCGCCTTCTTTGGGACGCTCGGAACTTCCGCCTCCGAGACCGCGCCGTTTCTTCCCATCGAGCAGGCCATGCTCGGCCAGACAGGAAAAGGTCAGGAGAGAACGCGGCGCTTTGCGAGCTATAACTTCGTCGCCGTGTTCGCAGGCGCGCTGGGAGCGCTGGTGGCTGGGTCGCCCGATCTCGCGCTACGCTATGGGATTCCCACGCAGGTGAGCCTTGCGTTCTTGTTCACTCTGTATGCTATCCTGGCGCTCGTGGTGGCGTTGCTCGCATCCCGACTTTCCTCAGCCGTCGAAGCGCCTGCTGTGGCGCAGAGCATGCCATCCCCTGTTGGCGCTACTGGCGTCTCACAAGACAATCCGCCGCGCATGACGCGCTGGCGCCGTTTCCATCCCTGCCTCACTCCCGGCGTATGGTCCTTCAATTATCCAGCCTCTTCAGCCTGGACGCCTTTGCCGGTGGACTCGTAGCGCAGACCTTGATGGCGCTCTACTTTCATCTGCGCTTCGGCGTCTCGCTTGGGCTGCTCGCGGTTCTCTTCTTTGGCGCGAACCTGCTCTCAGCGCTGTCCTTCCTGGCGGCCCCCGCGCTGGCGCGACGATTCGGCCTGCTCAACACGATGATCTTCACCCATTTGCCCAGTAACCTCCTGTTGATCTTGGTTCCGCTCATGCCCACCTTTCCGCTCGCCGCAGCCCTGCTCCTGCTGCGGCAGACCCTCTCGCAGCTCGACGTCCCAACGCGCCAGGCCTATACGATGGCGCTGGTCACTCCCGACGAGCGAACGGCGGCGGCCAGCGTCACATCCGTTGCGCGGAGCGCAGGCGCGGCGACAAGCCCGGCGCTTGCCGGAGTGCTGCTGCAAGGCTCATTCCTCGTGTTCGGCGCGCCATTCCTGATCGCTGGAGGTCTCAAGGCGATCTACGACCTCGCTTTGTGGAGGTTCTTCCGCCATGTGCGCTTGCCAGTGGATCGAGGATAGCACGCGCGGCAGGCATGAGCAGGGCAGGACTGACTATTGACCGTCGCCGTTCCCGCCTTGGGCTGACCCTATAGCACGCGCAGCAGCAGCGCCTTCAAATAGCGGTCCTCGACGAAGCCCGGCAGCGTCGGATGATCCAGGCTAGGGCCGAACGATGCGATGATCTGCGCCGACCGTCCCGCCCGCGCCAGCGCGACGCGCTCCGCCGCCTCGAACTCGGCGGCGTCCACCCCACCAGAGCATGAACACGTCAGCAGCAGCCCGCCCGGCGCGACGGCCTGCGCGCCCAGCGTGTTCAGCCGTTCGTACGCGCGCAGCGCCTTTTCCTTCGCGCTCAGACTCTTGGCGAAGGCCGGTGGGTCGAGGATGACGATATCGAACGTCTCGCCAGAATCGGCGGCGCTCTGCAAGTAGCGCGTCACGTCGCTATCCACGAACTCGTGCGCGGCGGGATCGTGGCCGTTGAGCACATAGTTGCGTCGCGCCAACTCCAGCGCGGGAGCGGAGGAGTCCACGTTGACGGTGCGTAGCGCGGGATTACCCGCCAGCCCGGCCAGTGCGAAGCCCCCCGAATAGCTGAAGCAGTTCAGCAGGGACGTGGCGTGCGCCGCCAGCTCGGCGATGCGCGCGCGTTTCTCGCGCTGATCGAGAAAGAAGCCCGTCTTCTGCCCATGGTACGGGTCAACCAGATAGCGTACCGCGCCCTCGTATATCTCGATGCTCTCTGGCACAGCGCCATACACCACAGTCGCGCCGCCAACCACCAACCCCTCACGTCCGCGCGCGTTCACGTCGTCACGCGCGAGGATGCCCTCCGGCTGGATCGCGCTCGCCAGCGCCTCCAGAATCAGCGCGCGGTCACGCTCGACGCCTGCGGTATGGAATTGCGCGACGAGCCAGCGGTCGTAGCGGTCCACGATCAGCCCCGGCACGCCATCTGCTTCGGCGTGGACGAGCCGGTACGCGGTCACATCATCTGGCAAGAGGGCGCGTAGCGCGGCGGCGCGGGCAAAACGCCGCGCATAGAAGGAGACATCAATCTCTTCGCGCTCATCCCAACTCAGCGCGCGAAACGCCAGGCTATTGGCAGGATTGAGGTGGCCGCGGGCGAGCCAGTGATCCTCGGCGTCGAAGACATTAACCACCGCGCCGGGGAGAATGCCTCGTGGAATCGTCTGAAACGCGCCGGAGAAGACCCACGGATGCCCGTGGCGCAGCGTGTAGTCGCGGCCAGGGCGCAGGCGAAGCTGGGGATACACCATCAGGAGCGCGCGCTTCTCATTCGACTCATCATTCGGGGTCGCGTCCACGGCGATAGCGCAGGCGCAGACGCAGGAGACGCAGTTGGGTGGCGATCTCGTCGAGCGGGCCGCGGCGATGCGTCTTCATCTCCACGACATTGCCGCGCCAGGCGGGGGGCGGAGGGCGACGCGCCGCCTGAAACGCGACGATCAGTCCGGCGATGAACAGGATGAACCCCACCACACCCAGGGCACCGCTGACTGGATTCGCTTGCGCGCCTTCGAACCACATGACGCAGACACCCGCCAGCGCAAAAGCGATGCCCAGCAGGAAGAGGAGCTCAGACGCGCTCAGCCCTAGACGGAGGCCGGGGCCGCCCGCCGGCCGCGGGAAGCCGCGCGAGCGCTCACGAACGCCCGGCTCCGGCTCGTTCCGCTGCATATTCTTGAGGATCTCTTCGATCTCCCGCTCATATTTGTGTGGCATAGCGGTCCCCCCTGGCGCGACCCAATCTTGCGCATGCGACCACACGCCCGCCAGCGTCTGCTGAATTATCATCACTATAGTTCATGACCAGGCTACGCGGCAAGTGACCACCTCACACCAGCGTCACGGTCGTCTCCAGCCATATTCGGAATAACGAGGCTATCAGAGCGATATCATGCGCCGCGCAAATGAAACTCCGCCCGTCACGCTGGCGACTACATCGGCCTACATCGGCCTACATCGCGGCGATTTGACCGAGCGCCCAGGTCTTGAATGCGAAGAGCGCCATCAATTCGCCGACCGCGAGCGCCAGCGCGAGGGTAAAGAGTGGTAGGACCTGCCGCCACGTCTCGAAGCGCCCGATCCGGTTGGTGATTCCGAGCATGACGACGAGGTTGATCAGCGTCAGCGCCAGCGCCAGCCCGGCGGAGCTGAGAATGGCGATGGGGTAGAGCAGGAAGTCCGTCTGCGAGCTGACCGCCAGAAACGCCAGCAGCAACACCGGCGCCATCACCGCGAGCTGGCCAAAGCGCCCAAACGAGGATTGCTCGCTCTCCTCACGCCAGAGCAGCCCGTTGGCGACCGGGATGAGGAACGCCGCCATCGCCACGCCCGTCCCCAGGCCGGTAGCCAGGCGCAACAGATTATGCGGCTGATACAGGTGGGGCAAGCGCAGATCGAGCAGCAGCGAGTTCACGCCATCCACACCCATCAACGCGACGGCGCCGCCCAGGACCAGCATGATCGGCGCGCTGGGGAAGCTATCCGCGCGCAGGCGGCGGCTGGCCGAGCAAGACCAGCGTCGCGCTGGTAAAGCCTAGATAGATTCCGGTGTTGCGCGCGCAGAGCGGTAGTTGCTGCCCAGCAGGGAAGAACGAGTGGCTGCCTGCCTGGGCGCAAATCCCGCCATCCAGCGCGCGTAGCCGCTCCAGAAACGTGCCGCCGGGCGCGAAGAGCAGCGCCGTCAGCGCCACCAGATACACCACGCCGAGCGCGATCAGCAGCCAGAGCGGCGGCTCGCCGGAGCGCGTCGGAGGCGGCGAGGTCTCAGCGCGGGGAATGGCTGGCGTGTAGCGTTCGGCGGTCATGGCAATCTCCGCATATGCGATATAGATTACAGGAATGGCGGCTTGAACCAGGCATTCAGGTACAGTAGCCAATTAAAGAATATCACGACCCCCATCAGGATCAACAACACGCCCGTACCGCGCTCGATCAGCGGCAGATAGGGCGAGAGGCGCTTGAGACGCGGCGCGATGGTCTCAAAGCCAATCCCCAGCGCAAGGAACGGAATCCCCAGCCCCAGCGAGTAAACCGCCAGCAGCAGCACGCCATACTGGAGTGTCGCGGCCTGCGCGGCGATCAGCAGGATGCCCGCGAGGATCGGACCGACGCATGGCGTCCAGCCGAGGCCAAACGCCATCCCCACCGCGAACGAGGCGGGATAGCTCGCCTGACCGAAGCGCAGCGAGAAACGCCGCTCGCGGTCGAGCAAGGGGATGCGCAGGATACCAGCGACATACAGCCCGAAGATGATCAGACAGCGCGCCACCGATCTGACGCAACAACTCGGCGTGGGCCGCCAGGAAAGCTCCAAGCGCGCTCGCCGTCGCCCCCAGCGCGATGAAGACCAGCGCGAAGCCGCCGACGAACGCCGCTGCATGCAGCAACGTTGCGCGTCGCAGTCCGGGGCTCTTGAAGTCTACGCGCTCATTCCGCCAGACACTCGGGCCCACGAGTTGCGCGACATAGATCGGCGTGAGCGGCAGGACACAGGGCGAGAAGAACGAAAGCAGCCCAGCGAGAAACGCGCCAAACAGGCCAACCGCTGGCATGCGCTCCTCCTCTTTCCGACATTCTCCGCCTGATGCTCACCAGTATACGAGTCGAGCGCGCGTAACGGCGCAGCGTTCACCGTGATAGAAAAGAGCGAGCCGCGCGAACGTGGATGGTGGGCGCGGAAGACAAGCTCTGATATACTGCGCTGAGCGAGCGGCTGTCTTTCGCACACATTCATTCCGTATCGTACGGACTTATAGGCTGGCTCGCGCGGGCGACGTATCACGTCGCCGGAGGGATGACATGCTGAACCTGGAGGGCCGCGAACTGGGCGGCTGCAAGCTCATTCGCAAGATCGGCGAGGGCGGCATGGGCGAGGTCTATCTCGCCGAGCAGATTCGCGTCGGCAACCGCCAGGTCGCCATCAAGGTCGTGCGCCCCACCGACCTGACCGCCTCCGGCGGAGTGCGTGGCGACGTGGAGCGACGCTTCAAGCGCGAGGCGGCGCTGCTCGGCCAATTCAACCATCCCAACATCCTGCCAATCTACGACAGCGGCGTCGAGGACGGCTACCTCTACATCGTCATGCCCTATGCCCAGGAAGGCTCGCTCTCGGACGCCATTCGCGGGCGCTTTGGCCGCCGCCTGGAACTACCCTTGGAACTACCAGCGGCGGCGGATCTGATTGGACAGGTCGCCTCGGCACTCCAGTACACCCACGACCACGACGTTGTGCATCGTGATGTCAAGCCGGGCAACATCCTGATCCGCATCGAGCCAGACGGACACTGGCGCATGCTGCTGGCCGACTTCGGCGTGGCGCGTGGAGCGGAGACGACGACGCAGCAGACGCTCGTCACCGGTACCTTCGCCTACATGGCCCCCGAACAGTTCAGCGGCAAGTTCTCTCCCGCCAGCGACCAGTACGCGCTCGGTGTCGTCGCCTATCAACTGCTCGCCGGACATCCCCCCTTTGAGGGCGATGTCGCCGAGTTGACACGCGCGCATCTTTACGAGACGCCACCATCACTACGCACGCTCAATCCCGCCGTCACGTCCGCCGTCGAGGCGGTCATCATGCGGGCGCTGGCGAAAGACCCGGCGCAACGCTACCCGTCGGTACGCCAGTTCGCCGATGCCTTCCGCGCCGCCGCAAGCGGGTCGACGACGAGCGAGACAACCCAGGATATTCAGCCGCCGCCCATCCCGGAGGTTCCACCACCGCTCCCGCCTGCGGCGCAGCCATCCGCGCAGCCATCAACCGCATGGCCGAATGGCGCGCCGCCGCCTTCACAGCGTGGCCGCTCCAATAGCTCCGCGCGGCTGCTGATCATAACGGTCGTGGCGGCGCTGCTGCTGGCCTGCGTCGCCGGCATCGCGGCTATCTCGTTGCGCGGCCCGCAACCAGCGGTCACACCGACGGCGACCAGCAACAGCTCGACACCGCAGCAAGGCACGCCTATCACAGGTGGCCAGGCGACGGCCGCGGTCCAGGCTACCCAGACGGCGCTAGCCGCCAGCAATGTGCCGACGGCGACCGCAACGGCCGGCGTCGATACAGACATGGGTTCAGCGCCACCGGCCCCGGCTGGCGTCGGCGCGCTCGCGTTCTCCGAGGCGCTGCCCGCCTGTGACACCGTCTACGCCAGTCTCTGGCAACTGACACGCAGACCAAGGTGGACTGCGGCGCCGATGGGGCGAAGGTGACGGCCCAGGCGAGCGACGCGCTGGCCTGCGTCGAATACAAACGTGTCACGCCAGACGCCTATATCAGCGCGCTCGCCACCCAGGGATCGGGCGACGTCACGCTAGGCTTCCGTGTCAACCACGCGCAGGGGACCGAGACCGTCCAGCAGGTGACGGGCTACTACTTCCGCGTGACGCCCGCGACGCGCGCCTATGTCCTCTTCAACATCGACGCCGCCGGGAAGGGAAACGTCATCAGTAGCGGGGTGATTCCCACCGCGCTGGCGCAACACTTCGCCATCGGCGCGCGCTACAGCGGGAACAGCATCGCGCTCTACATCAACGGCGTCCAGATCGGAGAGCCGGTGACTGACAGCGCATACACCACGGGTGGGATGGCGCTCTGCACGACCGGCGTGACGACCTATCGCGCCTGGCAGGTCTACGCCGCCAGTTAAGCATAGCGTCGAACGCTGCTCGGTGGTATGCTACCATCCATCCACTGAACCTGCGAGTGTCAGTTCAGACT
>CAVTFE010000086.1:0-36089 GCA_963733745.1 uncultured bacterium | reverse complement strand
AGTTCCGGCCATGGTTCGCTGGATGGCGATCAGTCGCAGCAGGTGAGTCTGAGCGGCGATACGGCGGATGCGTCTTTCACCGTGGACTTCTCGAGTAACGGCGGCAATCTGAGTGTCACCGTCAACTGCGGCTGAAGCAGTAGGGGCGGTGAGCCTGACGATTATCCAGCGTCGGCGCGCGGGCGATACTGCAACGCTCGGCCAGGTGTGGCGCGGCGATGGTCTCCGCGCCAGCCAGATCGGCGATGGTGCGCGCCAGTTTGAGGACGCGGTGGAAGGCGCGCGCAGAGAGTTGCAGCCGCTGCATCGCCGCGCTAGGAGTGGCTGCGCCGCCGGCTCGACCTCACAGAACTCGCGTACCTCGGCCGCACCATCTTCCGTTGCAGGTCACCCGTGGCGCGCTGGCGAAGCGTCGCGCCTGGATCGCCCACACCGCCCGCACGCGTTCGCGCACCGTCACCGAGCGCTCGGCCTCCGAGAGGGTGTATTGCAGCCCTGCCTTGATGCGCTCAGGGCTATCTGGAGGGATGCCCAGGCTCTGCGCGATCTTATCCGCCGTCTTGAACCCGATGCCCCACACGTCGCTGGCGAGGCGATAGGGTTCATGCTGGACGACGCGGATGGACGCGTCCGGTAGGTCTTGTAGATGCGGATCGCCAGGCTGGTCGAGACGCCGACACCTTGCAGGAAGACCATCACCTCCTTGATGGCCTTTTGCTCCTCCCAGGCGGCGCTGATCTTGGCGGTACGCTTGGGTCCCAAGCCCAGGAACCTCGATGAGCCGCTCAGGCTCCTCCTCGATGACGCGCAGGGTGTCCGTGCAAAATGGGTGACGATGCGCTCGGCCATCTTGGGCCCGATGCCCTTGATGAGGCCCGACCCGAGATAGCGACGGATGCCTTGTAGTGTCGCGGGGAGGACAGTCGTGTAGCTGGCCACCTCGAACTGTCGGCCATACTGGGGGTGGCTCTTCCATCTCCCCTGCAGCCGCAGGCTCTCGCCCGGTTGCGCGCCCAGCAGATTGCCAACAATGGTGAGCAGGTCACTGCCACTGCCCCGCGCGCTCACCCGTGCGACGGTATAGCCGGTCTCCTCGTTGGCGTAGGTGATCCTCTCAGCACCGCCTCGAGTGTGGCGAGTGGCGGTGGAGAGGTGGGTGTTGGAGCGGTGGGCGCTGGATGCTGTGGCATGGATGCACTCTATCATGAGAAAGGCTGTATCTGAGTGTAGACCCATTGCCTCTTCTTAACGTCACACACCAATGTGGCAGCACGAATGTTGGCCACCCTCGCTGGGCCACCACATGAATCGTTCAGTTGCGTGGCTCGAAGGAATCAATTAGCTGCCCGCTACCCGAGGGAGGGGAATCCGATCCTCTCAGGTCCCATCCCTATTTCTCGCGCCCTTCTGCATTGCGCCCAGATCTCATAGCTGGCCGACATCACCGAATCGCTCAAATTGCTCGCGTTTGCTTAACTCGTTCAAGTCCGCACCGATCACGCCACACCCACGCCATTCTATTCCTGGCCGAACGACACTGCTGCGCCAGCGATGGAACGCATCTGTACTTGCCTTTCCAACCGCATGATCGTCTTGTGCTAAACTACGCCAACCTGCCCGTGTAGGTGTGAGCTAGGCCTGAGACACGAGAGTGGAGCGACGAAGAGGGACCAGACTAGATGAACCAGTCTCCTGAGAGGCAACTCTACGCAATCTCGGGCGAGTTGGAGCGCTTGGTCTGGCAGCTGACGCTTCAGGCCGCGTCGCAGCCTTTCTCGCCTGACCTCTTTCGTGTTCCAACTCGCTACAGTGGTGGAGTTGCCTCCCAATGTCTATATCCAGTCCATTCGCATCGCCTCGTACAAACCGCTGGACCGCTATCTCCATGTCTGGTGTGTTGTCCCCACTCCTGGGGGAAACGATGAGGACGCCTGGGAAGAACGTACATTGCTCCGCTTCTATACCCCTGCGTTCCCCGATCCCCAATTTACCCAGCATCGCCCTGGCATGGACCTCAATCTCGCCTGGTGGGAGACCGTGCGCGAGCGCCTGCGAGCGCTGACCAGTGAGATGGAACATACCGGCGCCGACACAAACAAGCAGGCACCATGGTCAGGAATCGGGGACGAAGGGGCGCCTTCACCCATCCTCCGCGACCAGCGGCAAGCTGCGGCCGGGCGCGCGGGACGAATCCTGCAACATCCGCCGTCTGCCCTTTCGCCAACCGAACAGCTCTTTCAGGACTACTTGCTGCTCCGTGAACAGGCTTTCGAGCAACGTGACGCCATCTACCGGCGCCTGCAAGAAACCTACTTCGCCTCCCATCTCCAGGAGCGTGCGACCGCGAAGCACGTGAGTGAGGAGGAGATCGACAGCATGATTCGCGCGTGGATCTCTCAAGGATGTCCCGTTCCACCAGCAGCGCTGGCCGGTGATCAACCCAGTCAGACAGACCAGCAGGAGGAGGCTCCCTGGCCACTCGCGTTGGAGCTTGAACAGCTCCAGACAGCCGCGCAGGAGCGCTCACGCATGCTCGAACGTCTCTGTGAGGCTCAGCCTGGCGGCCACCAGATTGAGGCGACACGCGATGCGTCTGGGATTCCGCGCACGATCTGTTCCCGCTGTGGCGCGAGCCTCTCAAGTCGCGCCCCTGACGCGCGCGAGGAATGGCTCTTGCGTTGAGGATGGGCGAAGCATGCGAGCGATTTATCGCTTGGCTGAGAGCGTGCGCTACGCTGATGACGAGGCTGAAAACCAGGCGGATGACCGCGCTGATCATTGGTGGGCGGCCTAACAGTCGAGTGTGAGACAACAATACGCGACAAAGGAGTGTGCTGTGGAGAATTGGGAACAGGGACCGTGGTTCGAACTGGACCGTGATGACGACACAGGCTCTGTCGATGGCGTGCCAGGCGCAGATGTCGCGGCGCACGAGACAGTAAGCCGACCACCTGCTATACCGCCCGACGCTCCAGCCGACACCGTGGAGCCGCGTGGTGGTGACATCGCAGATGGTGCCGATGGCGTCGACTTCGCTCCAGCTAACATCTTCGACTTGGGCGCGGACGTGGCCTTCCCGGACGCCGACGTCGCCGAACCTTTAGGCCGATCATCGCCGCGTGTGACCCGCCCGCCACGGCCCTCCGCGCCCTACTATCCTTCCACTGTGCCGTCGCGCACCATCTCGCCATCAACACGCACGACCGGCCAGCCCGTCCTGACGCCACCTCCAGACTATACCTACGACGATTTCGTGCGCCGCAGCACTGGGAATACCCCGAGCGTCTCCATCCCACTCGACGAGCCAACCTCCACGGCACCACGCAACCGGCGTACCCTCCGTCGCACGCTCTTGGCCGTATGGCTCATACTCTTGCTCGCACTCGGCGTTGGGTATGTCGCGCTCTCGCCTTCATTACGTCTTCCGGCTCCGCCTCTAGGCCCAGTCGCGACCCAGTTCGCTGGTGGCCAGACCTCTGTGACCGCGACAACTGGCGCGCCAATCGCAAATACCGCAGCAGTCGTGACCTTCACCGCCGCCAACCAACATCTCACCTTCACCAACGACGTGACCTCATGCCCCAGCGGCTGCGACGTCGTCGGCCAGACCTACAGCGCGAGCCAGACTTTTAGCAAGCAGGCTCCGGCGAGCCAGATTCCGCAGACGGCGCTCTCCGGCACGATCCACGTCGTCAATAACGGACCTGGTGACTGGAGCGTCTCCAGCTACACGTTCAGCCACGGTGGCTATTCCTGTAATCCACGCAATATCTATCTGGTGGACGGTGCGTCGGCGAACTACTCCTGCTTCATCAGCGCCACCAGTCCTTCTTCGCTGCCAGCCGGCACCATCGCTGGCACGGCGAGCGTCTCGCCCAACGTGACATTTACGCAGCCCGCCGCGCTTGTGGGCAACGGCTCCTATCAGGTGACCTCCGCAGATTGTCAGGCGGCGCTCAACGACACCAAGACCAATCAAGGCGTTGCCTGGGCCACCTCCTGGCAATCGAGCCAGTCTATCCCTAGCGGGTGGCAGTGGGCGAAGAGCGCGCCATCCACGGCATTTAGCAACGACTCCTGCCCATCCGGTCAGCAACAGGCGACGTCTTTCAACTTCACCGCCAGCAGCGTTACGACTGCAAGCAACAACGCCTACAATCCGGCGGCGACGCAGAGCCTTGCCAAATCACGCCTCAACGGGCAATTGCCCAGCGGTTACGCCTGGCGCAGTGGTGATCCCAGCGGCTGCGCTGTCGCTGTGAAGAGCGCCAGCGGCTCCAAAGTGACGCTGACCTGTCCCGCCACGGGCTCGGCGGTCTACGCCTGGACTGACTCGCTCAAGGCGAACCTCATTGCGACGTTGTTGAGCAAGAGCAAAGACGACGCCTTAGCTGCCTGCAATACCACGCCAGGCATTCAGCCCAACACCTGCGTCATCACGTTGCGCGACAACGGGACCATCCTCCCCGACGCGGCGAAAGATGTCACGATTCAGGTCAAGCAGCCCTGAGCGACCTGGGCGAGAGATGCGCCAACGGGCCATCCAGGGGCGCGGTGACGTCGCTCCCAGATGGCCAATGACTACGCTTATGCATCCGGCAAGACACGCAACGGTCACGGTGGAAGGTCGGAGGTCAGGGGTTCGCGGGATACACCTTGACCTTTGTGGCCTCTGTTGGTACCGTGGTCGCGCCATCGCCGAGCTGGATGTGGCAGGAGTTGGTGGCGACACCCGGCGTTGTGTTGCAGATCGCCTCCGCGTCGGCCACCGACTTGCCTG
This sequence comes from uncultured bacterium, assembly GCA_963733745.1. GTDB lineage: Bacteria > Chloroflexota > Ktedonobacteria > Ktedonobacterales > JADMIN01 > DASWAC01. Next base: position 31,309 of record CAVTFE010000086.1, on the reverse strand, counting down.
AGAGAGTGGTCACGAGTTGATCTGCCATCGAGTCGGTCCAGCTGAAGATCGCCTGCCCCGACACTGCGCAGGCGACCGTCACCGTCGCGCCACTGACGCCGTTCAGATGTGGGGAGCAGCTGGTCTTGGAGTTCGCTTTCCAGGTATAGCCGGAAGGCAACGCCGCGTCGAGCCGCGCCGCCGCCTGTGAGACGGCCACGCCCGGTGTGTAGCGCACATTGCGCGCCGTCACCGTAGTCGTCGCCTGGAAGCTCGCAATGTACTGGTTGACCGGACACGAATCGCTGGCGTAGGACACCTGCGCCCCAGAGTATGCCCAGGCTTGGCCACCCGGCAAAGATTGCTGACTCATCCACTGCTGTGCCCAGGACGCGCCTGCGTTGTGCGCGGCCTGCGTCGCCGTCGTGCAATCCTGCTGGCGCACCTGATAATGTCCATTGCCCACCAGCGGAACGGTCTGATCGAACGTCACGCCTGAAAGGCCGGGCACCGCGCCTTGCAGTGTGTGCGCCGCAATGGTGGTGTTGGCGCTAGGGTTGTTGACGCTGACGGCGCAGGGCTGATCTTGCGAGGCTCCGGCGGGCAAGGTGAAGGAGATGGGATCAACACACGAATAGCTGCCGACGGTGGGATACCAATTGCTCTTGCTGGCCGTCCCGCCACTGCTATTCGTGATCCGCAAGGCGAAGCCTGCCGGCACGGCGTCTGCCTCGGTCTCGCGCACCCAGAATGATGCTATGGTCCCGCTGCTCTGGCTCGAGTTGCCCGAGACGGACTGCCCGTTCAAGGCGAACGAGCCGTTGGGCTGGACCGTCTGCGAGGCGAGGGTGAAGGAGATCGCGGCGGATCCTGCGGGGGGAACGATCGGCTGTTGTGATCCATTCGCGCCAGGGGTGGAAGTCGCTCCACCCAGCCGCGCGCCGGAGAACGGCGGCCAGCCTGCGACGCCGCCCGGCCAGACCGTGAGAATGAGGGCGGTAAAGAGACTTAGCAACGTCACCAGGATGAGGGTAGCGACCACGAGTCCGCCGAGCCGCTGTCGCAGAGTGGCGGGCTGTCCCAAGCGCAGGAAGCGACTCCACGCCTTGCCTGCGTTGCGCCGCGCCATATGCCCAGCGTCGAGCGACCCGGAGTCAGTGAAGTCCTGGCTATCCACACCCCAACGGCCAGAGGACACCACCGGCTGGCGCGCGACTTGCGTCTGATACCATTCCTCCGACATCACTGGCGTCTCGTCATCGTACGCGGCTTCCGCGTCAGTCTCGCCTGCGTCGTCAGGGGCGGCGGGATCGAGCGGCTCGGCGACGCCAACGCCGTCATGAAGGGCGCTCAGAGGAACGAACACACCGAGTTCACCATTCATCACGGCTGGACGAGAGACAGTAGGCTGCGAGCGAGCCACTCCCCGCGCGGCGCCAGGAGGCAGTGTCGACAGCGCCTCCATCTCGGCGCTCATGTCAAGTGGCGTGGTATAGGCTGGTCGTGGCCGCCCCTCGCGCAAGAAGTCAGATGGGGCTTGCGCGCGCTCCTGCTGCGGTGAGTTGGTAGACGCTGTAGTGCGCCCGTCGTCTCCAGCGGAATCCTGTGGGGCGTGAGACGGGAACATGTTCGACATAAAGGCTCTCCTTATTCACCACGTTGTCACGCAGGAATCAGCTATGAGTCCGGGAGAGCTTGCCTGAGCGCGTATTTCGCGTAAAATTGGCGCAGCAGCCCGGTCCAGGCCGGTTCGCCGGCGTGGCTCTGGTCTGTCTCCACCGCCTGAGAGTGAGCGGGGCCAATCGTCAGCTCTCAGGCGGCTTTTCGTGTTGTCCATGCGCGCAGCGTAGATAACCAGATAGCATGCGCTCCGTTAGCTTCTCCCTCCCTGCTAATCAGCCAGCGCCGCGATTCGGCGCCCCTACTGTATAGCAGTCCTCCTCCATTCGCACAAGACCTCACGCATCATGCGGCTTGCACACCGGAGAAAGCGCGTTCACGAAGCTATTCCTCGACACCTCTAGGCGCTTGAATCGAAGAAGAAGCTGGCTTCCCTTGTGCGGAGATGAGCCGACCGTGGCAACGGCAGACAGTCTTGCTAACGTTTGAATGCTTGGACGATTGCGCGCGCGCGCGGTCACAGGGCAACCAGCTTGGCGTGAAAGTAATAGCCCGATAGGGAGCGATGTGGCGGTCGCTCTACGTGGCTGGGATTGCTCACTGAGGCCACTGAGCCGCGCACCTATTGGGCGTAACTCAAGTGAAATCTCGGAGCTGACGGCATATGCGACACGCTTCAGGCTTTGAACTGGCTTTGCTGGACAGGTGTGATTCCAGTATTGGTCCGCTTACTGGATAGCGACATCATTCCTGCATCCCTTGCAGCAGATTCAGTCATCATGAGGACTCGTTCGAGAGTGATCAGAGGTGCGATCCAGCAGCGGCCCGCTGATGCGCTTCTGGTAGCGCGCGATAACGCCGGGAGAGCAGGTACACTCGCGCGTGGCGTCGCCAAAGTAGCCACAGGGACACGGATTCATTGCGCCGATGAGGATGAAGTTGGCGGGGAAGGTGACGGTTCCCTGCGCGCGCGAGATTGTGACGATGCGGTCTTCCAGCGGCTGGCGCAGAACCTCCAGCGTGTTCTGTCCGAACTCCGGCAACTCGTCGAGGAAGAGCACGCCGCGATGCGCCAGCGTGATCTCGCCGGGGCGCGGCCATCGTCCGCCGCCGACAAGGCCAGCATGGCTGGTGGTATGGTGCGGCGCGCGAAAGGGTCTGCGACTGATGAGCGGCTCGCCCGCGCTGAGCTCCCGCTGACGCTGTAGATCTTGGTGACCTCTAGCGTCACCATTGCATCGCGCTCTCCACGGTCCAAAACCTCAGAATTCATCGAGGCTGACGTTTGGTGCGTATCCTGTCCGAGCCTCAACCTACGGAGTTGACGCCAATTTTGACGCCAACGCCGGTGAACGGTGACGAACAACCATGAACTTTGCCAGGCTCCAACTGGCCAAAATCTGGGCTTTGTGTACGTTGGTGAACGAGCGTGAACGAAGGGAAGCGGTCTTAAAATCCGCTTCTTCGCTCCAACCACCTTGCTTCATGTGCATGATATGGTGTGCTAGGGATAGAAGCCGCTCGTGGCTGATGAGTTCCACTCTGCTGACAATGATGCCAGTCCAACTCCTCCGCATGCTGGGCTTGCTGCTATCGCGGCCTTGAGACGGTTGCTTGATGGTCGCGAGCAGATGCTCGTCATCAATCGACGCGGAGACCTGTCGCCGCGCACATTTGCCTTTGGTCCACCTTCGACGGAACAAGCAGTAGCGCAAGTAGAACGCGAGCTCCAAGCGCCCTTCCCTGCAGCCTATCGCACGCTGCTCCAAGCGTATGACGGCTTGACGCTGTTTGAGGATACTGGGCTCTGGGGCTTTCGCATTCTGGGCGCGACCGAACTTGTGGCAGCCCAAGCATCCTACCGGGGAATGCATCGGGAAGTCCCTTGGCCACCGAGCTACGTGGTAGTGGCGCACTCCATTGGCGACTTGGATGCGCTGGTCACGGACACCGCGCACACGACACCTGAAGGGACAGACTGTGTGGTGCTCGACGCTGCAGCTGAAGAGCGCGTGGATCAGTGGGATGTGGCGTCGAGCAGTATGAGTCAGTGGGTAGATTGCCTGATCGTGTCTCAGGGCAGTAAGTTCTGGCTGTGGAAGTAGGGCCCTCGGCTCGAGACAGACCATAAGGGCGCGTTGACAGCAACCGTGACAGCAACCCGTGGCGAACAACCGTGGACAATGGCGAACAACCATGAACTTTCGAGCATTATGAATTCGGCAACCATGGACGTTGGCGGACGTTGGTGGACATGAGTGCCGCTATTTCGTAAACAGCTGCCTCACCTCAGTTAGCGCGCAGCGACGTAACCCTTCATGACAGCCAATCTGACAGCCAACACGGGAGGATAAGCGGGGACATTGGCGAACAACGACGGAAGATCAGATGACAAGTTTTCGGCGTCCATGGACATTGGTGGACACTGGCGAACACCTTACCGCCTGACTCTTAATCAGTTGGTCTCATTCTTCTGAGCAGATTGACGCTCCTACTGCATCTATCGCCTGCATCTGTCGCCGGCGGAGATACTCTGCATCCATCTCTGCATCCATCTCTGCCTTCAACTGCCTGCGCACACACGCCACGTCGCATGTGACAACCACCGGACACCTACGTACTGCTTGTGATCGGTCCCCGTCATCACCTTCCTGCGGAGAGTCCGATGTCGGGAAATACGATCATGGCGAAGAGACGGCGGCGACGGTGCGGCTGAGGCGATTGTCGAAATAGGGCAGCAGCGCTTGACTGACCGCTGCCATGGCCTGAGCAAACTCCTCGTCGCTGAGATAGAACGGCGTCTGGCGATAGCCAACTCCGTCGGCATGAGGATCAATTGGCGTGTCCTGCTCCAGGTAGCGAGCAAAATCACCGAGCAGGGTTGCGACGAAGAACTGAAATAGCGGAGGTGATCCTCACGCGAGGCGTTCGACAGCTCGGCCGCACCGAGAAACGCACTGTCGTCAACGAGGGTATAGCGTTTCTCGACTGTTCCTCGTACCCGGCGTTCCGAGACGACGCGTAGAGTCTGCGCGAGTAAGGATGACCGAGGTGATGATAGAGTGTGGCTTGGGGCACATCAGGCAGCAGCCCACTCAATTGGCGCGCCGTAAGCTGACGCCGCGCCAGTGTGCTCAGCAGGCGTATGCGCACCGGATGCATGATCAGGTCAGCGCGCGATGTGAGCCATTGCATTCTCCAAATCTTTAGTATTATTCTATCGAATTAGAATAATATCCCATCCCAGGGCTGTCAATGCCCGGGGATGAGAACAGAAGAAAGGAACGTCATGTCAGCGCATTTCTGGCCGGAATTCGCCGATCTTATATGTTGCGGCGTTGATCGGCATCGCCTGCGTCACGCCCTATGCTCTTGAGCTTACTGCTGAGGCGTTTGTCAAGGCGCAGGAGCGAATGCGCCAGCCCAAATGGATCCTCGTGCTGATCCAGAGCGCGCAGAGCGCCGTGCTCATGGGCGTAGCGACTGGCCTCGGCTTGCTTCTCGCACAGCATCTTGGCTTGGGTGTCCCGTTGCTTGATGGGTTGCTCGTCCGGCAAGGATGTGACGGCGCAGGCGCTGGCGATGATCCCACCTGCGTTGCTGCTGGGGATCGGTTCGTCGGTGGTCCTGCTGGTGTTGGAGATCACCGTGTTCTGGCCCCGTCTGCCTCAGGCCATGCGCGAGAGCTTTCCTATTCCGGCGCTGTGGAAACGCCTCCTGGCATCAGTCTACGGTGGCGTTGACGAAGAGATCCTTTGCCGCCTGTTCCTGCTCTCATTATTGGCGTGGCTCATTGGCTTTGTCTGGCATTTGCCCGACGGCGCGCCAACGCTGGGGGCGTTCTGGCTCGCCAACATCCTCGCGGCTGTGATCTTTGGGTTGAGCCATCTGCCTGCTACGGCGAGATTGGCCAAGCTGACTCCGTTGTTGATTGTGCGGGCCATCCTGCTCAATGGCATCGTGGGAGTCGCCGCTGGCTATCTCTTCGTGCGCTATGGCCTCGAAGCGGCGATGCTGGCGCACTTCAGCGCCGATCTTGTCTTCCATGGCATCGGCGACTCCATCGCCAAACGGATACGGGCAGCGTCAGCAGTTGCACATCGGCAATTGCACAGTAGCTAGGGCCGGCCAATGAGCGCACTGTGCGCGTGAGACTGCTTTGGAAGTCACCAACCACCACTGGCGGACGGCGATTCTGAAGAAGGTAAGGTGGTAGCGGCATATGCCACAGCTAGTGTCGAACGACGAGTCAATGCAGTAGAGTCAGTGTGATGAGGTGATCCCATGCTCCAGCCTGTCCCCACCGTCGTGATCTCTGTCTTGTTCAGCCTAGTCGTGATTTCGTTTTGGCTGTGGATGTTCATCGCCATGATCCAAAATGACGAATTCGACGCCGAACGCCAAGACCTATTGGACGCTCGGATTCATCTTTCTCAGCATCGTCGCCGCTGGACTGTATTACCTCAATGTCTACCGTCAACGGAGGTAACCTTCCCTCCGCAGGTGGAGTGCAGCAGTATGAATCCCTCATTTCCACGCGGTTTCACGTTGGCGCGAGCAGCAAACGCAGAGCGCGCCACCAGTGTGAATGCCTCTCTGCCCAATTTTGTCGCGCTGCTGTGCCTATGGATGGCGGCTGGTCTGACACTCACGGGATTTGTTACCCATCTCACAGTCACAGTCATTACTGCCTCACCCACCACCGAGAAGATGATCCGTAACCTCCCCATCCTCTTTGCGCTCGTGCTGGCGGCCCAGTTTGGCCTCGTCTATGTGGTGAGTGCGATCCTTCTGCGCTTACGAACGCCAGTCGCCATCCTGCTCTTCCTACTCTATGCGGCAAGCAATGGCGTCTGGATGGCTGGAGTTGTCATTCTATACGTTGGATCCCCCTGGATACAGCGTCTCTACGTGACGGCTGGGATGTTTGCCCTCTTGGCGGGACTCGTCTTTCTCACCAAAGCGGATTTGCTCCACCCCGGCGCGCTTCCTGTGATGGCTCTCGTTGGTGGAGTCCTTGCGACTGCGACCAATCTCGTTCTCCACGGTACGCTCGCCACACTGCTAGTCAACGGTGGATGCATCAGCGTGTTCGTACTGCTCTTCAGCTATGATCGCGAGCGGCTCCGCTGGCTGGCGATTGGTACCACTGGCGCGCGAGATAGAGTGAGGCGTCTGGGGCCCGTAGGCGCCCTCATGCTCTATACGGATCTGCTCAATATCGTTTTCTTACTGTTGCGTGGACCTGGACAAGAGCGACAGTGAGGGCCTTGCAGCTTGGGAGTAGATCGTCAATCGTCAGAGGTGCTGGTGCGCCGCAGTACGCCAACGGCTACGCCAACCTGGGCGGACGTGTATGAACGTCGGTGAACAGCTACCACCCTCAAAAGAGCGACTCTGAGCAGCCTTGTGAACGCTGGCGAACGTCAGTGAACTGAGGGCACTGAATTTGTAAACCGTAGGTTGTGGGTTTGAGCCCTACCACAGCTCCCACTCCAGACACGCAGGCGGAGCGCACAGACAGGCAAGAGCAGTGATTCCCTGCAGAGAGGGGCATGCGAGACCATCTTCAACCGCTCTGGCCCCTGACGCGTAGGTGTTCCATTGGAGGATTCCACCATGCGCTACGTCATTCGCGAGCAGTTCTTTCGCTTGGGCGAGGATTCGCAGATTACCGATGAGAGCGGACAAGCACTCTTTGACGTCGATGGCAAGGTGCTCAGTCTGCACAACACCCTGGTCATGCGTGATCTACATGGCCACGAAGTTGCCACGGTGAAGCGAGAGCTCATTGCGCTGACGCCGACCTATCGAATCGATCGGCCAGGACAGAGCTCTGTCCAGGTGCGCAAGCGCCTTATCAATCTCTTCAGCGATCACTACACCATTGACATCCCCGGCCCAGACGATCTGGAGATTGTGGGCGACCTCTTCGACCACGAGTATCAGGTCAAGCGCGCCGGCGACATCATCACGACCATCTCAAAACAGTGGATCGCCCTGACTGACACGTATGGCGTGGAGACAGCTCCAGGCGAGGATGATGTCTTGCTCCTCGCAAGCGTGCTCGCCCTGGACCTTGCACAGGATCGCGAGCGTCATCCCTCCGCCTGAGGCGAGCGCAAGAATACCTGGTGGCGCGCCGCGACCACATTGGCCAGCACTGGCGAACAACCATACATTGGACCGGCAGAAGAGGTGGCTTGTGGTCGCCTGACACCAGTTTTGACACCAGTGCCGGCGAACACAGACGAACAGGCGGCGGGACGTTCGACTCCCCCTGACCGACGACTACGCGTCAGTTGCGAGATCTCAGTGGATACCATCCGTCGATTGCAGGGAGTATTGCAGGGAGTATAGTGGCCGTACACAGATAGCAATGCAGAATGCTTGTGCATTTATGAGCGCAGAGGCATGATGTCTGAGCTGATCTGCCCCAGCCCAAAAAACAGCGGGCCAGAGTGTGTTGCCCTGGCGTCTTAGCTTGAATCATGATGGTAGAGCTCCATCGCTCATCATTGCGATGTGAGAAGATGAGAAGGATCCCCACAGATGTTCGTGCATTCCTCCCAGTTCTACGATGCCATCTATGCCTGGAAGGACTATGCCGCCGAGGCGCGGCGCCTCAAGGAACTCCTCGCCGAGCGCCAGCGGGTCACCGGCCGCCGCACATTGCTCGATGTCGCTTGTGGCACCGCCACACACGCCTCCTATCTCCGAGATGACTATGCCTACGAAGGCCTCGACCTCGATCCCCAAATGCTCGCACTTGCCCGGGAGCGTTTCTCTGATCTCACGTTTCATCAGGGCGACATGCTCGATTTCGACCTGGGGCGGCAGTTCGATGTCGTCACCTGTCTCTTCAGCTCCATCGCATATGTCAAGACCCTCCAGGGGCTCGAGCAGGCGACCGCGACCATGGCGCGCCACGTGCGTCCCGGTGGGATGCTGGTCATTGAGCCGTTCGTTGGGCCGCAGCAGTGGCAGGAAGGGCGTCCAACCGCAACATTTGTTGATCGAGACGAACTGAAGATCGCCCGCATGAGTGTCGGCGCCCGCGAGGGAGATGTCGCGATTCTCGACTTCGAGTATCTGATCGCCACTGCAGCGGGCATCGAGCGGTACAGCGAACGGCACGAATTGGGTCTCTTCACCGATGCGCAATACCAACGCGCCTACAGAGCAGCAGGATTTACTCTCACGCGCGATGAAGACGGACTCATGGGGCGAAGCCTCTACCTGGGTATCCGCCCGCTCGTTTGAAGCCGCGCCCAGCATCATTCCATGGGGGCATGGTGGGCGGTCTGGTAACAAGGGTGAGCTGTATCTGGTAGACTTCTGTCAGGGTAACTATCGTAGGTGTGCCGTTGGGCCGCCCAGCGGTAAGTGAGGGCGACACGGCACTGTCTTGACCCCTAATCTGACCCCTACCCACACGAACAATGGCGTACGGTGACGAACGTAAGGAACGTCAAGAAGCAGATTTCTTGCGGCCCAGCACACATCGGTGGACGGCCTAAAACAATCCCAGAGGAAGTACAAGCAGTGCCACCACTCATCCGCAGTTGACAGCAACCTTGACACTGGTGGCGAATTCGACTCGGCAGCCAATACTGCTGAGGTGAGAGGCCAGCATACGCGGCTCGACAAGTGCCAGCCAAGCGCCGTAAAACGTGCAATTGGGAATTCGCCACCAGTGTCAACCGTGACAGTAACCCGTGGCAAACAACGAGGACGCTGGCGAACAAAGATGAACTCTAAAGACTGAAGAATCCAGCAGACACAAACATCAGCGGACATTGGCGAGCGGAGGCGCCACTCATACGTAGTCAGTGGATCATCCTCACACAGAGCGAGAAATGATACAGTAAACCAGTGAAATTTGGCCAGTCCAACGACATGCGCTGGCCCTGATTGAATAAAGGCCCCGGATGGAAGATCAAGCGCCAAACAGGCAATATAGGCGACCACATTACGGAGACGGCGACCGGCTGCGTGTCATCAAAGAGGGCCAGCACTTCAGGAGGGAGGTGGTTGTCGAGGGACAACCGACACCAGTCACGATCACGCAGGGGTACGTCTTGACCTACCTCTACAATGTACGCCTCGATGAGGAGACGGTGCTTGATCTCGCTGAGGAGCTGCTGGCGCCTCTGGCTGAATAGTCCAGTACAGCAGCAAACCATGCTGGCCACGCCTTGAGCATGAGATAGCTAGACCCGCTACTCGCTCCTCATCGGCCTCGCGTGTCCTCAGTCATCTCATATGCGCTTACTCGCTTGACGCCAATTTTGACGCCAACGCCGGCGAACAATCACGGACAGCCGCGAACGGGAAGCAGCTCTATAGGCAGAAACTATCTGCCTTGGTGAACTGCTCCGAACGGTCGTGAACGCCACGAATAGATCTTGGTGACCTCCAACGCCTCGTCGAGCGTAAGCGGCGGCAGGATCGAGGGCAGGGTGCGCGCCAGCAGCGTCCTGCCCGCGCACGTCGGCGAAGTCAAAGGGATAGGCTGAATCATCCTGCGGCTCCAGCAGCGAGGCATCGGGAAGATAGGGCTGGATGCGCTCATCGCCGCGCAGGTGCGCCATCAGTTGTGCAAGGGTGGCGACAGGATAGACCGCCACATCCTCGACCAGCGCCGCCTCTGGCGCGTCCATCGCGGGGACGTAGACCGCCTCGACGCGCCGGTCGCGGGCCAGCGCGACCATCGGCAGGATGCCGTGCGTGTGCCGCAGACCCCCATCCAGGCTCAACTCGCCGAGAAACAGCGCGCCCTCCACGCCGACGATCTCGCCGGTAGCGCTCAGCGCGGGTATCTGCTCGGAGGCCATCAGGATGGCGACGGCGATGGGCAGGTCGTATGACGGGCCTTCCTTGCGCAGGTCGGCGGGGGCAAGGTTAACGGTGATGCGGCGCATAGGGAAGATGCCGCCGCTGTTCTTGATCGCGGCGCGCACGCGCTCTTTGGCCTCGTTCACCGCCGCATCGGGCAGGCCAACGATGCTGAAGGCGGGCAGCCCCTGGCCGATGTCCACCTCGACCTCGATCAGCGCGCCTTCGAGTCCGACGACGGCGCAGGCGCACGCCTTGGCCAGCATACGCCTCGTCTCCTCGCCATAGATATGCCTGCTCGTCGGCCCTCATTATCCGCCAGCCGCTTGGGGTTGGCAAGTCACTGCGACTCTGGTAGGCTGTTGCCAGGATGAGCGTGTAGGCAGAAGCCACTATGCTGCCGGTACCTCCGTTGCATCCGATGAACCCAAAGTTCGCCACACATAGGGCGACTGGGGCGACTGCCTCTCCAAGGAGTGACCGATGAGTGAGCAACAGACAGCCAGCGCATGTCCGCATCCTGAGGCGGTCGGTACGCGATGGGGTGACCCGATCATCGAGAAACGGCAGGCGGAATTGCAGGGATATCTCGACCGATGGGCAGCGGAGACAGACCATGGCGAGCGCAAGGGACCGTTTGATAAGGAGCGCGCTGGGCCGCCTGACATGACCTCTGAGGTAATACGTGTGCTGCTCACCGGCGCCGATGTGTCCTGGCTGGCTGATCGGGTGGACAAGCGCGACGTTGAGCAGCGTCTGCACCTGGAGGGCGCGCGTCTCTGGGGTGACCACCTGAAAGGGGCGCAACTCAACGGGGCCAACTTGGAGGGCGCGCATCTCTACGAAGCCTACCTGCAGAATGTGAACCTCAGCGGCGCCACCTTCAACAAGGCTTCGCGCCTCAGAGCTGCCACGCTCACCAGCGCATCCCTGGATCAGGTGACCTTCGACAACACCAACCTGAGCGTCGTGAATTGGAAGCAGGTACCGATTCTTGGCGATGAAGTGACTGCTCAGACTGCAAAGGATTCTAGTGGCAAGCGCAAGTCTCGACAGCGACGTATCACAGAGTATCAGGCTGCCCTGCGGGCGTATCGGCGGCTCGCGGTCGCGCTCCAGGCAAACGGCTTGAGCGCCGAGTCAGCGAACTACCTCTACCGCGCCAGCATCATGGAACGTCGTCTCGCACGCCATGAGCGGCGCTTCGGCGCATACTTCTTCTCTGTGCTGCTAGCCGTGCTGGCGGGCTATGGCTACCGCTTGGGACGCATCATCGTCGCGTAGCTCAGTGTTGTGCTGTTCTTCGCAGCGCTCTTCCTGGGCGCGCGCTATCTGGGCAGTGGGACCATAGACGGAACACAGGTGGCGGATGCGCTGCAGATCAGCCTCAACGCCATCCACGGGCGCGTCTTCTTCGTTCAGTTCGGCCTCGACACTGCTCAGTCCTGGATCGCCACTATCGAGTCTATCATCGGCATCGTGATCGAGGGTGTCTTCCTCGCCATGCTCATCCAGCGCTTTTTCGGCAAGTGAGCGCCCACGCAAGTAGCGAGTGAGAAGATCAGAGGGCTGTCAAAACTGCGCCGAAGACGACGAGGCTTGCGCCAACCCAGAGCCGCCAGCTCTTGCGGTCGGATGAGAGCAGCAGGCCGATCAGCACCGAGACCTCGCGTAGCGTCGCCACGGGTCCGGCGGGAGCCAGCGTAAACGCCCAGAGCACCAGCAAATACGCGGCGACCGAACCGAAGGCGATGCGCACGCCAGGCCCAAGCGCCGGACGCAGTCGCTTCACCTTGCCGCGCAGTGGAATCAACAGCATCAAACTCGTCAGCGCCAGCACCGGCCCCAAATAGCCGAGCGGCGAGACCTGCTGGACGGCGCGCGCGTCGATGAGCGCGTAGGTCGCGATGGCGCATCCCGTCAGCAAGGCGAATCCCACCGCGACGAGTTGCCCGCTGCGTCCGCCAGTGAATGCGATAACGGCAAGCCCCATCGCCAGCGCCGCCGCTCCGGCGAGCGTCAACGCGCTGGGGGGCTGGGAAAGCACAACCCACGCGCCCAGCGTGACGAGCAATGGCGCGGTTCCACGCGCGATAGGATAGGTCAGGCCGAGGGAGCCACGCTCGTAGGCGCGTGTCAGAAAGAGCGAATAGGCGGCCTCAGCCAGCGCCGAGAGGATAATGAGCGGCCAGACCTGCCATGGCGGAAAGAAGATCGTGCCTGGCAGGAGAACAAGTCCCGCGACAAAGCCGGAGACGACAACGGCGGCGAGGCGATCTGACGTCGCGTGCAGCGTCAGGTTCCAGCCAGCGTGGAAGCCAGCGGCCAGCAACACGAGCAGCAGCGCTTGCGTCGGCATGGAGATAGCCCTCGTTCGTGGTCCACTCTACGAGAAGCTTATCATCGCCGGGATACCAGGCAAACGCCGCTACCAGGACCGTGTTCCAGCCGGTGAAGAGCCGCGAGGTCATCCCATCCTACCGCTCGATGCGTCCAGAGCGTACCAGCCAGCGTAGGAAGTCGAGGCGCCGCCAGATCGCCTGCTGGCGCAAAGATGGCTCCAGCAGCATCAATTCCGCCCTGGGGTTGAGCGCGTAGCCGAACCAATCGCTAGGGGTGACGATCACACCAGGAATCTTGCGCGCGTTCACGTGTGTGCCGCGCAGGTTCGCGCCGATCAGCACCGCGCCAGTCCACTCGACCTCCTGCAAGCGCGCGCCACGGAGGTTCGCGCCATCTAGCCGCGCATAAAAGAGGTTGGCGTGACGCAGATCAGCGCCTTGCAGATTCGGCGCCACGCAGATCAGCTCCGGCGAAGCGCACATGCTGCAAATTCGCCCGGCGCAGATCGGCGTTGCGCAGGTCAGCGCGGCGCATGATCGCCAGCGCCAAGTTTGCTCCGCGCAGGTTGGCCTCGCGGAGATCGGCGCCCTGCAGACGAACTGCCTGCAAGTCCGATTCATGCAGATCGGCCTTATGAAGGTTTGCGCCGGTCAGCAGCACGCTGGCGAGCGCTGCCCCCCCTAGCGCGGCGCAGGGAAGATGAACACCGTCGAATTCGGATTCGCCGCGTGCGACGCGACGCAACATCTCAGTGGGAGTCATGTGTCGCCCCCGTCGTCAGTGAATGGCGCGATGGCGCCGGCTGCCTACAGAGGTTACAAAATAGAAAGGCTGGCGTACGGGTATGGCGCTACGAGAAGTGCTTCTGATGAGTGTCAGAGGAGCGCATCTGAGGAGTCCATCCTGGAGCATGCTCGCATAGTATACCCCATTCACAAAGAATGGGGCCGTGATGTGACGGCATACGCTCCTCCGTTGACTGCTGGTGGGCTACATCATCCCTCTCTCACCATTCCAATTCCCGGTCAGGAAAACGGCGCGTGGATCGCGTCCAAACGCCAGACGGCGGGCCCAGGTGGTCGGACAGACGCGTAGCTCAGCGGCGCCCCATGCCAGCGGCGCTCGCAACGCGAATCCCGCCGCGCGCAGATTGCTCTGGACACGCGCGGCGCTCGCCTCCAGCGTCCAGCCAACCTCCGCCAGCGCGCCTCCATTTATCGCAACTTCCAGCGTCGCGCCGGGTCGCACAAGCGAAACCAGCCGCTCGCAGAACGCTGGATCGTCGAGCAGCCCGGTGAGCAGCGAGCCCCACGCGAAATTGATCGTCAGGCGTGTGGCGATCTCGGTCAGCTCCTCTGGAAGCGTAAGCGCGTTGGCGACGAGAAACACAGCGTTCTTCGGCGCGCGGCGCGACTGCTCGATGAGGTTCTCGCGGCAGGCGTCGATGCCAATCGCCAGGCTATCAGGGTATGCGCGCGCCATCTGCGCGACGAAGCGCCCATCTCCCGCGCCAAGGTCGAGAAGCACGCAATCGTTGGCTCGCGCCCGCTCAATCAGCGCGGGCATATCCAGTTCCAGGCAGCGTCTGCCCTGGATGCGTTGCATTGTCCTTCTCCGAATCTGTTCGATGCTGAACGGTGGTCGAGCAAGGAACAGATGCGGAGGGGCGCGAGCAGTATGAGACGTGCGGGCACGGCGAAGCGCGCGCGCTTGTCGATCACAGGCGCGCGTTCAACCGCCGTCGAGCGCGTCAGGAGTAGATGTGAGGAGACGATAGAGGGCATAGAGCGACGCGCATGCAGAAGTGCGCCAGCGGCGTGAGCGACTGGCGTCAGATGTGATGTGGCGGTGGCTGGCTACACCCTAGCGGGGAGGGCGCTCGCGCAGCCAGAAGAGGCGTGCGGTCTCGAACATGCGATGCGCGATTCTAGCTGGTAACGGAGATAGGCCTGAGCGCAGTATAGCACGGAACCAGTGGGGCGCGACTACCTGATGGGGAGACCCAAGGCGATGGCGCGGCGGGCCGGATGCTCGGCAACACGCTTGTGGACGCGATATACTGAAGATGCGCGGAGATCGCGCGGGGCGGTCGCCGCTTGCGAGAGGGGAGCAGGCCATGGGCGATCTTCTCTGGCCAATCCTGATCGTTGGCTTTCTAGGCGTCGTGTTTCTGCTGATCGTGTCGTTCATCCGCATCGCGCTCGCGGACCATGATTCCGCCGCCGAGCCGGCTCCCACGAACGCATGACCAGGCGTCAACACGTAAGACATCCGGATGCGCATGAGGGCGGCGGGAAATGATCCCGCCGCCCTTTACTATGTAGATTACCACCGTCTGCCGTACGCGCTACGCGCTCGGCGTGGCAGTGATGCTTGGAACTGGCGTCCCTTTACTCCCCTTGAGAATTATCGCGACCTGGTGCAGATCGTCACGCGCCTTCTTCAGTGCGTCGTGCGCGGCCTTGGTGTCGGCGTGCAGCGCGGCGAACGCTTTATCATAGGTGGCGCGGTCGGTGTTGTAAGTGTTCGGCGTCAGCACCGGCAACTGGCCCTGCGCCGCGTCGATCTGCGCTTCCGCCTCCTTGAGCTGCGCCTTGAAGTCGGAATACAGCGTATTGAGCTGATCCTTCTTGTCGGCGGGCGCTTTGGCGATCGCGTCCTCGATCTTCGGCTCGGCGGCGGTCAGCTTGCCGTCCACATTCGTCATGATATCAAGGGCGACGACATGGCGCGTGCGCGGCAGGAAAACCGCATAGATGCGGAATTGCAGGTAGATATTCTTCACATCCGTGCGTGCGGCGGTGATGTCCGTCTCGCCGTCCAGCTTCGTCTTCAGGCTGGCGAGGCCGTTCTTATTCGTCGTGATCTGATCGAGCAGCGGCCCGGCCTGCGTGCTGGTCAGCGCGCCCTTGCTCACGAACCCGTTGATCTTGGTAGTGGCTGTGTCGAGCGAGGTCTGGCGCTTGGCAATCGCGTCGTCGCCGAACTTCTTGACGCAGGAGATATCGGTCCCGCACTTCGTATCCTGCGGCGCGGCCAGCGCGATGGCCGGGATGGCGGCGGTCAACAGCAGCGCGAGGGTTGCGCCAAAGAAGACGGTCCGGCGGCCCTTCGGAAATGAAAACTTCATTGCTCTAAACTCCTCAACTGTGGGCAAGTCTCGTCATCTCTCGTCAACCTCGCCGCCTACGGCACAATCTCGTTATCCTGGCCGGAATCGTCGATATTGAGGTCTTGGTTGGCGCTGTCGAGCGCGGACATGATCGCGTTCAGGTCGTCGTCAGTCTGCGTCACCTGTGTCACGCTCGCGGACTGGCTTCCCGTGCTTCCCTGGTCTCCGCTGCCAGTAGAGCCGGAATTGCCGCCCCGATTGCCCCCAAGACCGCCCCGGCCACCGCAGGCCGATAGAGCCAGCACCAGGACAAGAGCGAGTACCATGACCAGCCAGACCGTCCGGCGGGTCATCGTGCGTCCAATCGACTTCAGTGTCATGCGTCTCTCCTCCAAACCAGATGTCGTCGATACCAAGAAATCGTGCGCTCGCGCTCGAAACGGTCCTAACCGTCAATCATCAGTGTCTTGCCGCCGTTCGACGCCTCTTGCGCGGGCTTCCGTCCACCTTCGCCGGAGTGAGATCGCGCCATCGTCACATCCATGCAAACGCGTTCCCCTGCCGGCTTCCGGCGGACGGCCATGCGCTGTGTCTCACCGTCCACGCACGCTTCATGACCATAGTAACGAGCCGTCAGCCAGATGTCAGCGCCTGTCTGTAAAGTAACTGTAAAAACCCCGCCGAGAGGGTCGAAAGAGCGCAGGTGATATAGCGCAAAGGCCGAAATATTAAGCACTCTTGCTGATGAGTTATAAACAGCTAGCGTCCCCTGACGCCCGCCATGCGAGGCTCCGCCATGGCGCTCTGGGTAGCATAAATGGGGAGGGTGAAGGAGAAGAGCGCGCCGCCGCTCTGGGCATCCTCCACACGGATCGTCCCGCCGTGCGCCTCGACCAGCGCGCGCACGATCGCCAGCCCCAGTCCGCTGCCGCCGGTCGAGGAATTGCGCGAGCGGTCCACGCGATAGAAACGATCGAAGATGCGCTGCCGGTCCTGCGACTCTATGCCGGGGCCACTATCGGCGACGCCCACACGCACGAAGTCGCCCTCCACGCGCGCCGCCACCTCGATGCGTCCGCCCGCTGGCACATGACGCAGCGCGTTATCGGTCAGATTCAGCAGGATCTCGGTCAGCCGGTCGCCGTCAGCGTAGACCAGCGGCAACGTCGGTGGGAGGTAGTTGAACGCCTCGACACTGTGCCGGTTCAACTCCGGCGCGAGCACCGCCAGCGTCTCTTCGACCAGCGTATTGAGTTGCAATGGCGCGCGATCCAGCGATTGCGCTCCGGCCTCGTAGCGCGCGACCTGGCGCAGTTGGTCCACCAGCCTGCGCAGCCGTGAGGACTCGCGGGCGATGCGGCGCACCGTCTCCTCACGCTCCTCATGGGAATGCAACATGCCGTCCAGCAGGGCCTCGGTGAAGCCTGAGATCGCGGTGAGCGGGGTCGCCAGCTCGTGCGAGACGTTGGCCACGAGGTCGCGGCGCATCTGCTCCTGGCGCTGAAGCTCGTTGACGTCATGCTCCAGCGCGGCGGCCATCTCGTTGAAGGTCGCCGCCAGCCGCCGGTACTCGTCGGGCGAGCGCACATCCACCCGCGTCGCGTAGTCGCCGTTGGCCATGCGTGCGGTGGCGGTGGTCAGCCGCGCCAGCGGACGTGTCAGCCGCCGCGAGAGCAGCACCGCGACGACAATGGCAAAGATAATCGCGCCCAGCGCAGAGATCAGCAGGATGCGCGTCATCGCCGTCTGGAAGACTGCGAAGGACGCTGCGCCTATCCGTGGCGGCGAAGAGAGCGCGACCGCCCCGACCACGTCACCCTGCGTCGCGCCGTTGGCGTAGATCGGCTCGACGGCGTAGACACGCTGCGCGAAGGGTGAAAGAATGGTGTCGCTCAGTGAGCCAGAGCTAGATTGCCCTTGCAGCGCCTTGAGCAACTCTGGAGTGAGCGTATCTTTGTCCTGAGCGAGTTGATTCGCCTGCGCCGCTCCAGCCGTTGGCTCGACGACAAACTTGCCGTAGGCGTCCATCACCCAGATATTGGTCGTGCCAAGTCGCTTGCGCACCAGCGTCCGCAACTGCGCCGGGCCGTTGACCTCAGAGAAATACTTGCCCTGCCCGATGGTGATCGCCGAGCGCGCCGTCTCGTCCTGCATCTGGTCCGCCTGATAGCGCTTGAACGCGACCGAGAACGCGAAGAGCGTGATGATGGCGACCAGCAGTACGGCGACGACCGCGATGACGACTGAGCCAATGGCCATCTGGGCGAAGAGGCTAGGCGTACGTTTATGCAGCGCGGGTCGCGCGCTGGTCTGGAGCATGCTGGTCTTGTCTGGCTCGCTCATGGCTTTTCTCGCAGTGGTATGCGCTGGCTGATGCGCTCAGGAGGATTCAGGAGTCGCCCTCAGCGCCGCTTGGGTCAAACTTATAGCCCACGGTCCAGACCGTCTTGATGAATCGTGGATGCGTGGGGTCGCGCTCAACTTTCTTGCGCAGCGTGCCGATATGCACGTCTACGGTCCGGCTGTCGCCCAGGTAGTCGAATCCCCAAACCTTGCTGAGCAGCGTCTCACGCGCCATCACCAGATCGGGCGCGCGCGCCAGCGTCAGCAGCACGTCGAACTCCTTGGCCGTCAGCTCGACGGCGCGGCCATCCACCTCGACACGGCGCGCCGAGGGAATGATCGTCAGGCCGGGGTATTCAAGCCGCGCCGGCTCTGATTCGGTGATCTGTAGGGATGTGCGGCGTAGGATAGCGCGCACGCGGCTGACCAGCTCACGCGGGCTGAAGGGCTTGGTGAGGTAGTCATCGGCGCCGAGGTCGAGTCCCATGACGCGGTCATCTTCGGTGCGACGCGCGGTGAGCATCAGGATCGGCGTACGCCCGTGCGCGCGGATGCGCTTACAGACCTCGTAGCCATCCATCCCCGGCAGCATCAGGTCGAGGATGATGAGGTCCGGCGCAATCTGTTCGTACGCAATCAGCCCCGCCTGTCCATCCCCGGCGGCGACGAGCGTGAACCCTGCCTCTTCCACATAGAGGCGCACGAGATCGACGATATTCGCCTCGTCCTCGATGATGAGGATGGTTCCCTGCTCGCCACTCATGCCGCGCCTGCTCCTGCGTTGAAAATATCTCTAGCCCCAATGCGCCGTCTTCGCATTATAGGCTATCATGGGGAGACGCTTATCCTGTTCGGCACGCTGACTTCGTATGAGCGCGAGCAATTTGCAGAAACTTTACATGACGGCGCAGGGGAGAGGTGGCATGCTCTTACCGCTCGCGCAGCCCTGGCAGCAGGCGCTCCTCCTCGGCTTGCTCGTTCTCTGGGCCATCTTCCTGTTTGGCGGCTTTCTCTTTGGCAAACGCAACGCCGAAGGGACCAGGCGCATGCCGACCTGGACGCGCATGGCGTCATCGCTCACACTGGTCGTCGCCGCCTGGTTCTGGTACGCCTTCACGCGCGAAACGTCCGTCAGTGGCTACGCGCTGCTGATCGCAGTCGGCATGACACTTGGCTTTCTCGGCGACCTCTTCCTCGCGCCGATGTTTCCCATCGCGCAGCCGGTACTCGCCGGAATCGCCGCGTTTGGCCTGGGACACGTCGCCTACCTCGTCGCACTCGTCACTTTTGCCAACGCGCGTGGTCTGAACGCGCCGGGGCCACGATGGATCGCGCTGGCGATCTGGCTGCTGATCGGCGCGGCAGGCTGGTATCTCGTCGTCTTTCGCAGGCAGAAAGCCACGGTCCTCCACTGGGCCGCGCTACCCTACGCATTATTGCTTGCGAGCCTCGCAGGCGTGGCCACAGGCCTGGCGCTGCAATCCGCGCCCTTCGTCCCACTTGCAGTTGGCGCGGCGCTCTTTCTGCTCAGCGACCTGATCCTCGCGGGAGAGCTTTTCGCCGGGATGTCCTTCCCGCTGATCGGCGACGTGATCTGGCTGACGTACGGTCCCGCCCAGGCGCTCATCGTCTACAGCGTCGCCAGCGCATTGCGCGTCGCAGGCGTCATTGCGTGAGAGGGCTTATCGCTGGCGGGGGCGGCCACGCAGTTCGCGGGCAAGGGTGGTCACAAGCCCACCGACGATGCAGGCGACAAAGAGAACGGCGATCAGTGGGTTGGGCAGACTGGCGCGTTCCAGCGCGAAGGCGAGCAGGAACGCGATAGCCACCGCGACGAGCAGGATCGCGTCACCGGCGAAGAAATTGTAGGTGGCCTTGAGGCCGCGCACGATCGCGTTCATTCGGCCACCTCCGATGTGATGGGGTTATCCAGTTCCTCCGGCGTCGGCGCGACCTGCGGCGGCGCATACGGACGCAGCCAGGCGATCAGCGCGAGCGAGACCACGAGGTAGAAGGCCACCAGGACCAGCAAGAAGATATCCTCATGCCACCACTCGATGCCGAGTCCCTCACCGCCCCAGAACGTGCCGAAGGTGGTCAGCATCACGCCGACGGTGAACTTGAGCGCGTTCTCCGGCACACGCTGCAATGGCGCTCGTACTAATGCGCCGACGACCACGACTAGCAGCAACGCACAGAATGCGCCCCAGCGCCGCGATCAGGATACCGTTGAGCTGAGCGCCTCCAGCTCCCTGACTGTTATTGGCTTGCAGGCCGAATGTGATGACGATGAAGGCAACCTCAAGCCTTCGAGCAGCACACTCTTGAACGAGGTCGCCACACCGAAGGGGTCCACCTGCTTTTGATGATGCTCGCCACGCGCGCGCATCTCGGCGATCTGCTCCTCGTAGATCGCCTCCTCGTCGTGCATGGCTTTGAGTCCGGCGTAGCGCAGAATCGCCTTCTTGAGCCACTTGAGGCCGAAGAGCACGAGCAGCACGCCGACGACGATGCGCAGCGCGTCAAGAGGAACAAAACGCACCAGCGCCGTGCCGAAGATGGCGACGATCACCGCCAGCGCGCCGGTCGCCGCGAGCGCGCCAGCCAGGGCGCTGCGCCAGTTGATGGTGACGCCGACGACGAGTACGATGGTGAACGCCTCGACGAACTCGACCGCCGAGGCCAGGAACGCCGCGACGAAAACGGCCCACAGTTGCGCTGTCACGGATGCTTGCCTTTATAGATCATGATGGCGGTTGCGATTTCTCAGATTCTACCATGCGTGTCCTCACGAGGCGATCTGCTTATAGACGGTGAGCGTGCTGTTGTTGTAATCAATCGAGACGAGGCCAAAGCGTCCCATCAGGTCCGAGCCGAGAAAGCCGACAATGCCTGCTGAGCGTTGCGCCTGGCCCAGGACGATGCTGGCGATCTCGCTCGACGGAAGCTTGATCTTGTCGATATTCCAGGAGTTGATACGCACTGGCGTCGCTTGCTGCTGTCCGCCGATGCCGGAGAACTCCTGTGGCGGCCCCGCGACCGGCAACTGGAGCTTCTCCGCCACCGTGCGATCCACCAGTGTCTTGCTCGCGCCGGTATCCAGCGCCATCACGTATGGCCCCTGGCCTTCCAGCGTGACGGAGACCAGCACGAGCGTGTTGCCCTGGAAATCCTTTTTCACATCGACCGGCGCGCTGATACCCTTGTCACAAACCGTCGGCGTGGAGGAGTTGAGCGAGATCGTGCAGGCGGAAAGCCCGGTGAGCGTGAGGGTCACAAGCGCAAACACCAGCAGCATCCGCAGGCGCGCCAGGCGCGAATCCCCCCATCGGGACAAAAAAGACATAAATCACTCCCTCCGCTCGACACTCTCGCTCGATACGCTCCAAAGACTCCAACCGGCGCAATCTATCGAAACCAGCCCGGCGCGGGCGTTCTGCGCTGTACTGTATCCTACACGGTTCAGGCGCTGGCGTCAGCAAGCGTTATGGACCAATCCTTCCCAAGCGAGCGGTTCTAGGGTGTGTTAGAATGAGGCGGCGGGACGTACAGCCGCAGGAGGCCGGGAAAAGCGCGACGAGATCTGAACGAGACGCAAAAGGGGGCCACATGGGTGGGCCACAGACGACCAGAAGGAACTCGGTTGTCCTCATCGCCAGTCCGCATGCCGGACACGGCGCCGAAATGCATGAAATCGTTACGGAACTGCGCGCCGCTGGCATTAACGTAGGGACATGGCTCTCTGTCGAGGCGCTCGACGCGGCGGCGTCACAGGGCGCGCTCTGGCGCAGAGCGGGGCATAGGTCCGCCATCGCCGCCGGGGGAGACGGCACGGTCGGCGCGGTCGCCTCGCATCTGGCTGGCAGCGGCCTTGCTTTAGGCATCCTGCCGCTCGGCACCTCGAACGACATCGCACGCTCGCTAGGCGTTCCCATGCAGATTGACAATGCGATCGCCGCCATCGCCGCTGGTGAGACCCTGACCATCGATGCCGGACAGGTCATTCCGGCGATGACCGAGCCGCACGCCATGCGCTGGCGTCAGCGTCTGCGATCGCTCATACCCGGGAAGCCAGCGCCACTGACTGGCGCGTACTTCCTGCATACGGTGACGCTCGGCTTCAATGTGCGGTTCGCAGAATTGGCGACCGATGTTGAGCGGCGCGAACGCCTTGGCGCGCTCAACTACGCGACGGCGCTGCTGGAGACGCTGACGCAGATGGAGCCGATCGAGACCACCTTGCATTTCACCGATGTTCATACCGCCGAGGGCATGCGTGATACCCTGGATGTCCAGACGCGGGCGCTGCAGATTGCGGCGATCAACACGCCCATCTTCGGCGGCGGCTTCAATCTGCGCATTCCCGACGTCAGCGCGCGCGACGACCTGCTGGACTTCATTGTCATCGAACCGTTCGATGCGTCGCTCATCCCGCAGATGGCGCAGGCGTTGATTGGAGCCCTGGGCAACCTGGGCGCGCGGCTCTTTGGCCAGCCAGCCGAGGCGCCGGAAATGCCTGGATTGCAGCGCTATCAGGCGCGCGCGGCTCATATCGAGACGCCAACGCCCCTGGACGCCACATTGGATGGCGAGATTCGCGCGCAGACGCCGATGCTGATACGCATCGCACCGGAGAAGCTGCGCATCTATCTCCCCGCCGAGGCGCGTGAGGCGCTGCTGGAAGAAGAAACTCAAGAAGAACGTCAGGAAGAAAGTCAGCCGGATGCCATCCCGAAAGAAGCGAAACGAGGAGTCTGAGCGCGAGCGACCAGGTGAGGCGCAACCCGCCTCTCAGCGGCCACTACGCCGCGCGCGCAACGGGCAGCCCACCCCGCCCGCTCCATCGCCCGCCGCTGAGTCAGTGCCGGAGCCGTCGCCACTTGTGGCGGAGTTCGCCGCAACCGAGCCGTTCCCGCTCGACCCCTTTCAGATCGAGGCGTGCCAACATCTGGCGGCAGGCCGCTCCGTGCTGGTCGCCGCTCCGACCGGGACGGGAAAAACCGTGGTGGCGGACTGTGCGATCTGGCTGGCGCAACGCAATGGACTGCGCGCGATCTACACTGCGCCGGTCAAAGCGCTCTCGAACCAGAAGTACCGTGACCTGCGCGCGCGGCATGGCGACGCGCGTGTGGGATTGCTCACCGGCGACATCGTCGAGAATCCCGCCGCGCCGATCCTCGTCATGACAACCGAGATCTACCGCAACATGCTGCTGGAGGGATCACGCGCAGCCCGCGAACTGCCCGATGAGGCAGACGCGCCGGTGGAGGCGTCGGATGTAGCGGAGCTGGCGCGGCGCTCGCGGCTGGACGAGGAGCTGTCTGGTGTGGGCTGCGTCGTCTTCGACGAGATGCACTTCATCGGCGACCAGGAGCGTGGCCCTGTCTGGGAAGAGGCGATCATTCACTCGCCAGCGCACGTCATCTTCGTCGGCCTCTCGGCGACGGTCAGCAACGCGGACGAGCTGCGCCGTTGGATCGAGCGCGCGCACGGGCCGATGGGCCTTGTCTTTCACGCCGAGCGCGCCGTGCCGCTAGAACACTACTACTTCTTCGAGAACCGCTTGCGGCTCACGCAGGACGCCAACGGGCTGCGCGTCGAGCGCTTCGATAACATCGGCGGCGAGGCCAAGCTGGCGCGCATGCGCAATCGCGGGCGGCGCTTCTCCTTCGGCGATGATGAGACGAACCAGCAAACGACCACACAAGCCCAGCCAAAGCGCGATGGCCGTCCCTACTGGAAGCGCCCGCGCGGAGAAAATCCAACGCGCCTGCAGGCCGAGGAGCAGGAAGAGCCGCAGGAGCGTCCCGCGCCGGAGCCGGGCGAGATTCTGACTGCGCTGCGCGCCGCCGATCTGCTGCCGTGCCTCTACTTTCTTCCCGGACGCAAGGCCGTCGAGGCGGCGGCCATCAGCGCGGCGGGACACCTGCTTGTCACGTCGGAGCAGCGCGCGCGGTTGAACGTCGAAGTGCAGCAGTGGGTGAAGGCGCTGCCACCCGACGACCAGCGCCTCGAACAGGTGGGGCGGCTCGCTGATCTACTGCCGCGCGGGCTGGGCTTCCACCACGCCGGGCTGCTGCCCGCGCTCAAGATGTGGGTCGAGACGCTCTTTGCGCGCGGCGACCTCAAGGCGGTCTTCTCGACGGACACGCTGGCGCTGGGCATCAACATGCCTGCACGCTGCGTCGTCGTCGGCAGCCTGAGCAAGTTCGACGGCGAACAGATGCGCCTGCTCACCCCCAACGAGTACCAGCAGCTCACCGGGCGCGCGGGACGGCGCGGGATGGACGCGCATGGCGCGGCGGTCATTCCCTACTCGCCCTGGGACGCCTTTGAGCCAGCCTTTCGCTCGCTGACCTCGCCGCTGCTGCCGGTCACCAGCGCCTTCGCCGTCCGCTACAACACTGTCCTCAACCTCTGGCGGCCACACGATATGGAGCGCTTGCGCCGCGCCGTGGCGATGAGCCTGCGCGAGTTCCAACGCTTCGACCGCAAGCGCCAGCGCAACGAGGACTGGCACGTCAAGACCTATGGAAAGCCGCCACCACAGCGCCAGCAGGAGCAGACGTTGGGCAAGGCCGCCGCGCAGGAACTCTATGCGACGGTTTACGTGCTGCGCGCGCTTGGCTACATCAATGAGGACGACGAACTGAGCGTGCGCGGGCGGCTGCTGCGCGCGATCTTTCATACGTCAGGGATCATGGTCGCCGATCTGCTGCTCAACGGCGCGCTGGACGATCTCGGCCCGGCGGAGGTGGCCGAGGTAGCAAGCTGGTTCACCTATGATAGCGACCGGCTGCGCAATCTGCAGACGCTGCCCAACAAGCTCACCGCCGTGCGCCGGCAGGTCTGGCGGACACAGCGTCTCGTGCAGGATCTGGAGCTGACCAACGGGCTGACGGTGACGCAGGCCATCGAGGAGAGCTTCCACAGCGTCGCGCTGCGCTGGTGGCGCGGGACCTCGCTTGGCGGACTGCTGCGCAACATCGACCTGGCTGAGGGCGATCTGCTCGTCTCGCTCAACCAGACCATCGACCTGCTCCAGCAGTTACAGAGCGCGGTGGGCCAGACGGTGGACGCGCGCGACCTGTGGCAGGCGAAGGACAGGCGCCAGGAACGCGAGCTGGAAATGACGCGCGAGCGTCTGGCGCGGCTGCGTCCGGCGCTGGGAGCGGCGTGGCGTGGAATGCTGCGTGGCAGCGTCGCGCTCAGCCGCACGATCCCCTCGATGACGACGTCGGATGCGCCCCTCGCGCCGATGGCTGAAGACACCGACCCTGAGGAAACCAAGCAAGACCGCGCCGAGGCTCCACCGGACACGACCTTACCCTGAATACGCCTCGACAGTTGTATCCGCAGCATCTGTAGGGGCGAGACCTGTCTCGCCCGTTCCAGCGGGCGCGATCCATCACGCCCCTACGCAGAGAAGGCGCCTACCTACGCCTCGACGAGCTCGGCTTTTGGCGCCTCGGTGCGCAACGTATATGGCGCGAGGCCCTGCTTCTTCGGCAGCGTGACCGCCTGGTAGCGAGAGTACGCATAACTGCCGAGCACGAGTACGATAGCGACGATCTGCGCGGCGACGGTCTCGACGTTGGGGAAGAGCGAGAACCAGAGGCCAGCCCAATCTGGCAGCCAGGCGAGCCAGGGAATATCCGTCGTGCCGATCCAGCCCGCGAGCTGCATCTCGTTGACCTGCTCGCCGACCATCACGATCAGCACAAACACCAGCAGCGCACCGGTGACGATGAGCATGCGCTTGTACGGCAGGCGATGGTGGCCGACGAACGTCAGGACGGCGACGATTCCAGCGAGGACGCCGCCGATCAGCGCGCCCAGCAGAACGATCTCATCGCCCATGCGCAGCCGGTAGCTCTGCAGGAAGAGCACAACCTCGAAGCCCTCACGGAACATCGACGCGAAGCCGAGCGCGGCCAATCCAAGGAATAGCCGACTGCGCGAGGCTCCAGGCGCGCTGGCGTTCTGGAGCAGGCTGCGCTTGCGCCGGTTGTGCAGCGAGATCCAGCCCGTCCAGTAAACCTTATGGAAGAACCAGTTCATGACGATGAGCAGGACAACAATAGCCAGCAGCCCCGTCCATGCCTGCAAAGACAGCGCCGAGACGCTGCCGGTGAGGTCGTCGATGATGCGGATGGCGATGAACCACGTCACGACCGTCGCAATGAAACCGACGATGACGCCGACGCCGATAGGCCGCCGGTGCGTCGCGTTCGATCCCATCAGTCCGGCGGTGATCGCAGCGAGCACGAGCACGCACTCCAACCCCTCGCGGAAGACGAGCAGCGCGATGTTGAGCATCGCGGTCGGCGCGCTGGTGTTGGGCAACGTCGGGTCGGGCGATCCCGCCTGCGTCACACCCGCCCAGATTAGAGCAGCGGTGACGAGCAGAGCGCCCGTCGCCAGTCCGGCGATGGCAAGCGGCGAGAGCAAACTGCGCTTCTTGGAGTCAGCGGCGGACATCGTCATAGAGGGCTACACCTTCATCGTGGCCACAAAGGGCGCTATATCGGCAAAGCGATGGGGAAACGCGAGGGAAAGCCTGCTACGATTGAGAGCGACCACGAGGACTCGCGCGCTGGCGCTCATATCATACTTGGCAACTCGGATATTAGCATGGCCTAATAAATGCGTCAAGAGGGAATTGCGCATAGACGATCTTTGTCCAAGCATAAGAGCAAAAGAGATTAGGAGCGATGCAATGGCGCGCGACGTATTATGGGCGCCGTGGGAGACGCCGGGCCTGGAGCATCTGCGGCTGGAGGTAGGCGCTGCGGCTATCAGCGCGGATGGCGCGATCATTGCCACCTTCGAGGGAGAAGTGTTCCGCGCCAGCTACCAGATCGTCTTCGATGCCGCCTGGCGCGTGCGCGAGGTGCGGATACTAGCGTCGCATCCCACCACCAGCGCTCTTCATCTCCGCACCGATGGCGATGGGCACTGGTCGAACGCGGCGGGAGAATCGCTTCCGGCGCTCGAAGGATACATGGATATTGACTTCGCGGCGACGCCGTTTACGAACACACTGCCGATCCGGCGGCTCGGCCTCCAGCCGGGAGAGTCTGCTGAGGTTGCGGTCGTCTATATCGACGCACCCTCACTGGATGTAACGCCCGTCCGGCAGCGCTACACCTGCCTTGTGTCTGGCGCCGACGGCGCGCGCTATCGCTTCGAGGCGCTTCCCTATCCCGCGCTTCCCGATGGTTTCACTGCGGAGCTATCAGTAGACGCCAATGGGCTTGTGCGCAATTACCCGCCACTCTTTCGTCGCGTGTGGATCAGATAAAAGCGGCATCGCGAGCGCAAGTGGATCGAAAGCTCCAACGAGCGCAACAGAGATGTTCATGCTATAGCGGATATATCATCAATAACGATGCTCTCTTTGGCGCCACATCAGGCGACGGAAAGTGATACGCCACAATGCCGACTGAAACGACACGCACGACCATCGCGCTACCCGACGACCTGCTTGCAGCGGTCGATCGGGTTGTCCAGGAAGGAGCGGCGCGAAGCCGGAATGAATTTATCGCACGGGCGCTCGCGCATGAACTGCGACTGCGCGAAGAAGCTGCGATTGACGCGCAGTTCGCGGCGATGGCTGATAATGTGGCATACGTCGCGCTCTCAAAGCGCTTAGAGGATGAGTTCGGCGCCGCCGATTGGGAAGCTCTCCGTACGCGTGAGTCATGATGATGAAACGTGGCAAATGCTTCAGAAGAGTTCCTCAGAGTTCCTCGGCCAGCGCGACGATGATGCCCGCAGGGCCGCGCAGGTAGCAGAGTTTGTACAGGTCCTCGTACTGGGCTACCTCGCCGATGAGTTCGGCGCCGGTGGCGCGCAGGCGAGCGACCGTGTCGTCGATGCTTTCGACGGTAAACATGACGCTCCGGAGGCCCAGCCTGTTCGGCGGCGCCACCTCCGGTTCGATCTCGACCAGTTGTGGATGGCGAAACTTCGTCAGCTCCAGCCGCCCGTGCCCATCTGGGGTCCGCATCATCACGATGTCGACTTGGACACGTTCGAGCCCGTTGACGCGGTCCACCCACGGGCCCTCGATCGGCGCCTCGCCTTCGCGCGTCATGCCGAGCGCAGTGAAAAATGCGATAGCGGTTGCAAGGTCGTCGACGACGACGCTGACGTGGTCCAATCTCTTGGTCGTCATGTTCCTAGTGCATGATCAACTGGCCTTGTCCTGAATCGGGTCAGGAAGCGAGAGGTGAGGTTCATGGGGACAGCGATGATAGGCGCACGCCCACGCGGTCCGCCACCTCCTGGGCACTGAGCAGGCGTGTCGGCTCGACGATGGCGCGCTTGCTGTGCACCCACTTGGGCTCAATCGGGTTGAGCCAGGGACTCTTGACGGGCAGATAGCACGCCAGGATGCGCACCCCCTGGCCCCGTCGCTTCACGGCGCGGTTATGCGTTCGGATCCAGGCGCGGACGGCCTTACTGACGTGCCAGGACGCGTTGTCCCAGATCAGCGCCCACACGGGAACGCCCAGTGCCGCCAGCTTGGGGCAGCACCAGTCCAGGAACTGGATGGTGATCGCGCTGAGGGGGCGCCCCTGGACAAAGCGCAGCCAGACCGCTTCCGCGTGTCCGACGCGGCGCAGCAAGAGGCCGTAGCAGGCCAACGCTTTGGCATCGGGATCGGCTTTGGCGACCGTCTGTTCGACCAGGCGCAGGGACTGCTCCTCTTCGGCCCAGGCATGCAGGCGCGGCTGCGCCAAGCGGCTCCACCACACCTCTCCACACCTCGTCGGCGAAGCCCAGCGCCCACTCGGGATGCGCCTGGGTGTGCGCGATCAGGCGGTCGCGGCGCCTTTTTTTCGCGCATACGCCGGATCGGGGCTGGTGATCCAGTGCTTGGCGCGTTTCCAGCCAATGCCCAGGCGCAGCAGCGTCATCCGGATCGCTTCGCCCGTCACCAGGTGGTCGGTCAGGCCGTGGGCGAAACTGACCTCGGCGGCGAGGTCGAGCGTCCACAGACTGGTCGGATGGCCGAAGTCGCGCGGGCTGCGGTGCAAGAGCGCGCGTAACTGCTCGGCGCGCTCGCCGGGGAAGGCCCGTGGCGGTGGCTGGTACGGACGTGAGGAGCCCCGCGGCAACGCCTCTCGCCCCAGCCGATTGAAGCGATGGAGGAGCTGGCGCACCGTTTTCTCGTCGCAGCCCACCAGCACGGCGATCTGGGGGACCCGCTCGCCACGAGCGCTGGCCAACACCATCTGGCAGCGACGCACCTGTACGCCATCCGACGAGCGCAGACCGGTTCTCAGGGCCGTGCGCTCCTCGTCGGTGAGCGTACGGACAAAGATGGGAGTTCGCATATCGCTCACCATACCCCATTCCGGCCCACCTTTACTGAGATCGCACTAGTATAGCAGAGGCCATCCGCCCTTGGGCGGCTCCGGCGGGAGCAGCGGCGCGCTCCGCGCCCACCACGCATCAGGCAACAGTTCCTTCGCCCTGGCGCCCTCCTGCATGACTCCTATTCTGCTTCCTTAGCTGCTTACGCGACAGTTTTGTTAGGCATACTAAGCTTACATTTTAACTCACAGCAAGGAGTCGGTTGAGGCGGAGTAGACAGGGAGAGGCTCGAGAGCGCATCGTTCTGGATATGAACACACCAGAAGGGGAAGCGCTGCGAGCCTTCCGTCAGCAAGTGTATCGCACCTTTGGGTGCCGGCGCGACGCCCTGTTCGAGCTGCTCGA
The DNA here is from genome assembly GCA_963733745.1 of uncultured bacterium. Taxonomy (GTDB): domain Bacteria; phylum Chloroflexota; class Ktedonobacteria; order Ktedonobacterales; family JADMIN01; genus DASWAC01. Next base: position 1,344 of record CAVTFE010000086.1, on the reverse strand, counting down.
CGCGGTGCTGACCGCCCCAACCCTCGAAACCCCAGCGCATCTGAGTCTGGCGCCCAGTTCTCGACGCGGCTGGGGGAGTGTCTACGATGCGCTCAACGCGGGATCCATGGATCTGGCGCGACTGGAACGGCTCGTCGCATTCTCGTCGTTCTCCCCGCCTGCAGCGCTGACGACGTGGTACGCTGTTGATGCGAGCGTCTGGCCACGCTGTGACGCCGAGACGAGCCCCAACCGGGGCTTCTATCACCACCCGTACCGCCATTCCCACGGTCAGCCCATTGTCGCCGGCTGGAACTACTCCTGGCTCGTCCAGCTCCCTGCGCACTGCTCGAGTTGGACCGCTCCCCTGCGAGTACGGCGGATCACGCCAGGGGAGAACATCAACCGCGTGGCGGCGGAGCAGATCCGGTCGTGGCTGGGCCAAGCATTGCGGGCGACGGGGTCTCCGCCGACCACGCCCCCTATCTTCACCTTCGACGCGGGCTACGATCCCGTCCAGCTCAGTCTCGCGCTCGCCGACCAGCCCATCTGCCTCCTAATCCGCTTGCGCGCCGGTCGCTGCTTCTACGCCGACCCCACTTCGCAGCCGCTGACGGGACGACCGCGCCGGCATGGCGAAAAGTTCGTCTGTGACGATCCGAAAACCTGGCCGACGCCAAGAGCGTCGTGGACCACCACCGAGCCCCAACAGGGACGCGTCTGTGTGCAGGCCTGGAGCGGATTGCATGCGGCTCCACAGAATCACGCCACGCGCGGGACGCGCCAACCGCGGCCGCTGGTCCGTGGGACGCTGATTCGCTTGGAAGTGGAGCGCCTGCCGCGACCCACCAAAGCGCCAATCCCGCTCTGGTTCTGGTGGAGCGGACCCACTCCCCCCGATTTGGCGGAGCTCTGGCAAGCTTACATTGCCCGCTTCTCGATCGAGCACACCTTCCGCTTCTTCAAACAAACGCTCCAATGGACGCGGCCGAAACTGCGCTCACCCGCCGCCGCCGACCGCTGGACGTGGCTGCTCATCCTGGCCTATGTCCAGCTCCGCCTCGCCCGCGACACTGTCAGTGATGTCCGCTTGCCCTGGCAGACACCTCTGCCGGCTGAGCGCCGCACGCCTTCGCGTGTCCGTCGTGGCTTTTCGCAGGTTCTTGCTCACCTGGGGAGCCCCGTCTGCGCGCCAAAACCCTGCGGACGGTCGCCCGGGCGGCCCACCGGCAAACGCTCGCCCCCTGCTCCACGCTTCCCAGCGGTCAAATTGACACCCTAGTCGCCCTCATGCTCCTGCTGTCCGCGCTCAAGCTGGCAATTGCCTCCGTCGCCAGCTACTTGCTGTGGCTTAAAATGTAAGCT
>CAVTFE010000085.1:0-46670 GCA_963733745.1 uncultured bacterium | reverse complement strand
TAGTACGCCTAACAGAACCCAAGCCGTGTGGTAGATTGACGGCATGAGGAAAGCAGGGGTCCACGGCGAGCTGTGGGTGATGCTCTCGTCGCTTTTGCCCGGTGTGGTAGCCTCAGGCAGGGAGATATTGACCGAAGGCTATTGTCCGTTTTCCCAAACAGACCAGAGGAGCCCACATGCCAACGGATGTCACGCTTCCCGAGCGCTATCAGGCCCGGCGCCAAAGCCTCATGCAGCAGATGCAGAGCACCGCGCCAGGCATTGCCTTCATCCAATCGAGCCATGTCGCGCCGGACCCCTCCCTGTGGGACAAGAACCTGCTGTATCTCACGGGTCTTGCCGACCGTCACGCAGCCCTCCTGCTCGCGCCAAATGGCGTGCGTGTCGAGCGCGCTGAGACGCGGACCGGCCCAGAGCTGATGCGTGGGCGCGAGGTACACGAAATTCTCTTTCTTGCGGAGCGGTCGCCGCAAGAGATCTTCATGGATGGTCCATCCTCCTCAGCAGAGGAGTTGCAGCAGACCACAGGCGTCGACCGCGTCTATCCGCTGAGTCAACTTGAGAATGTGCTGCAAGCGGCGCTTCTGGCGAACGAGACGCTCTGGGTCAACACCCCCTATACCCCGCAACTCGCCAGCCCCCTCACCCCCGACCTGGAGCTGATCAACCGCATCCGCGAGCGCTATTACTGGGTACAACTGAGGAATGTCGCGCCGCTGATCCACCAGCAACGCTATGTGAAAGACGCGCACGAGGTCGCTTGCCTGCGGCGAGCCTTCGAGATCCACACCGAGATCTTCGAGCGCATCATGCGTGAACTGCGGCCAGGAACGAATGAGTCGCTCGGCCAGGCGATCTTCGAGTATGAGGTGCGTGCCCACGCACCCGAGGTCGCCCACGGCATCGGAGACGATCTCTATACGGCAAGCATCATCGTCGGGTCGGGCAAGAACGCCGCCATTCCTCACTACATGGCCAACAATCAGCCAATCGAGGACGGCGACCTCGTGCTCATCGATTCAGGTGTCGCCGTTGGTGGCTATTCCTCAGATATCACGCGCACTTTTCCGGCGAATGGGCGCTTCACGCCGCGCCAGCGCGATCTCTACGCCATCGTCCTCGAAGCCCAGAACGCCGCCATCGAGACGATGAAGCCTGGCGCGATTCTGCGCGACGGTCACCAGGCGGTCTATGAGATCTTCAAGAAGTATGATGTCGCGCAGTACGGCTATGGCAACGCTGGTCACTCGGTCGGGCTGAATATCCACGATCCCAATGGCTATATCCCAGGTGGGCGTGAGGTTCCGTTTGAACCTGGAGTTGTCCTGGTGATCGAGCCGTTCCTGACGATTCCGGAGGAGGGCATTGGGATCCGTATTGAGGATGGGGTACTCATCACAGAACACGGATACGAACTGCTCGCAGGCCCGCCACGTGAGATCACCGACGTGGAGGCGCTCTGCCGCCGCTGATGTCGACACGTTCGCTCGAAGAACGCCTAGCAAAAGAATCGGGCTGAGGTCCCCTTGCTTCCGTCAGCTTCAGCGATGGGGATGAAAGCCCGGTCACCCTATTGGGTGACGCCTCTCCTGACCGTTGCCGGTTTCTCGCCTATCAGGCAGAATAGTGACCTATGGAACAGCAGAGCATCCGCAAGACCTACCAATACAAACTCAAACCCACGCCTGAACAGGAGCGGGCGCTTGATCGTACGCTCATGCTCTGCCGTCACGTCTACAACGCTGCTGTAGGGGAACGGCGCGAAGCGTGGCGCATGCGCGGTGTCAGCGTCACGTACTACCAGCAAAAGGCCGAATTGCCTGGCATCAAAGAAGCGCTGCCCGAATACGCCGAGGTCAACGCGCAGGTCTTGCAAGATGTGGTGTTGCGGGTAGAGCGCGCCTTCGAGGCGTTCTTCCGCCGTCTGCGCGAAGGGCAAACACCGGGCTATCCGCGCTTCCACGGACGCGACCGTTACCACAGCTTCACCTATCCGCAGGTGGGCGAGCATGGCGGCGCGCGGTTGGACAATGGGTTCCTGGTCCTCTCCAAGATCGGGCGTATCGCTGTCCGCTGGTCGCGTCCAATTGAGGGCACCCCCAAGACGGTCACGTCTCGCGTGAGGCCGATGGCTGGTACGTCTCCTTCTCCTGCGCGGATGTGCCGGTACAACCCTTGCCAGAAACGGGGCAGGAGACGGGCATCGACCTGGGCATCGAGGCCTTCGCCACCTTCTCGGATGGCACGCGCATCTTCCATCCTGGCTGGTACCGTCAGGCCGAGCGCGCGCTGAAGACCGCGCAGCGCAGAGTGAGTCGGCGCAAGAAGGGCAGCAACCGCAGGCGCAAGGCGGTCACGCTGCTGGCGAAAGCGCATCAGACGGTGCGACGCCAACGGGCCGACTTTCACCACAAGACGGCATTGGCGTTGGTGCGCACCCACGACACGATCTATCATGAGAACTTGCAGCCCGCCAACATGGTGAAGAATCACCATCTGGCCAAGTCGATTAGTGACGCGGGGTGGGGCGCCTTCCTCATCATCCTGACGCACAAAGCAGCATACGCTGGTCGCAGGATAGTCGCCGTCAACTCTGCCTACACCTCGCAGATGTGTAGCGGGTGTGGGGTGCTGGTCTCCAAAGGCTTATCTGTTCGCTGGCACTCTTGCCCGGACTGTGGAACGAGCTTGCATCGGGACCACAACGCGGCCAAGAATATAGAATGGCTTGGGCAAAGCCTTCGGGGAGGCGTGGCGTTGGCCGCGTCGTAGAACCGAGCATCCCCTGCCTTTAGGCATGGGGAGTGTCAACAAATTCCTCAGCGATTGAGGAACTGCCAGCAAATGAGCGCGCAGCTAAGTATTGTTAGACGCTCTTATTCCATCCCTTCAGGCAGAGGATGGGCTGAGCGCAGCGTCTGCTCGATGGTCACACAAGGAGACCGGACCATGTCGCGCTTCTGCGGTACCTGCGGCTCGCGCCTGGACGCGGCAGCGCTGACCGGTGGGCGCTGTCTCGTGTGTGGAGCGCCGATCAGCGATCCGCGCGATGCCATCGCCGAGGCTGACACGCTGACCGGTGGGCAGCCGTATGGCAGTCAGGCGCCTGCGAACGTACGGCAAAAGCCAGCGGCCTGGCCGCAACCGGCGCGCCGCGTTCCACGCGAGACCCCAGGATGGCTTCAGAGCGCGCGCACGATTGGCCTGTTCTTGCTGTTCGCGCTATTGGTCGCGGCGTTGCTCGCCGTCCTCGTCCAACATATAGGCTTCCAGCTCATCCTCGCGCCCTCCGCAGCCTCCAGCAGCAGTTCTTCCTCGAACGCCAATTCGTCATCACAGACGATCTCCAGCGCTGCCGCGACGGCGACCGCAGCCCATGGCGGCGCGCCTACCCCCACCCCGCGACCGTCAGGCGGAACACCAACCCCTGTGATATCGCCCACGCCAGGTCCGTCACCCACACCCGGCCCCTCGCCAACACCTGGCCCCTCGCCCACCGCGACGCCCGTCCCCGCGACCCTGGCGGCCACACAACCTGGGCCATTGCTCCTTTGCCTCGGCGCCCAGACGCAATTCACCATCTCCAATACCGGCGGCGAATCATTCTCGTGGATCGCGACGGCGAACGGCACAGGCTACAAGCTCACTCCCGACAGCGGATCGCTGGATGGTGGTAAGCAGCAGGTGGTGACGGTGAGCCAGATTAGCGCCAGCGGCAAGATTACCGTCAGCGCGCAGTCGGCGCGCAACTCACCACAACAGGTCAGCGTCAACTGCACACTCTGAGTGAGCCGGATTGGCATTGCTTTTGCTACTGCTGATGCTGGCGCCACTTGGCGCGTCACCCCCACCTCCTGGTCGGTTGGCTGGGCCGCGCCAGACTCGTGCTATACTTGCGCCACGCCTAGAGGTGAAGGGCGCATGCAGTCAGGGCTGGCGGGTTGCGCTTGCCGGGGCGGCTCCGCAATGGATTGCCGCCGCCCCCAGGAATGGCGGTGAGGCGTACCGGCGTGGGAAGCACCCTCATCCAGTTGCTCCCGCTGGTCATCGCCGCGATGGCGATGCCAACGTGGGTTCTCCTCGTCCTCTTCTTGCTCCGGACCAGGCGCGGGCCGAAGGAGGCCATCGCCTTCGTTGCTGGCGTGACGACGGTGCGCCTTCTGCAGGGCTTGATCTTTGGCGCGGCGCTCGGCGCGGTCGTGGGGCCACGGAGGCGCAGCGAGTGGGAAGCCCTTATCTCGGCCCTACTGCTGGTCACAGGCGTGCTGATGTGGGCTGCGGCGATCAGGCAGTTGGGTAAGCAAGTCGATCCGGTTGGCGCGCCGCCCATCTCGTCGCGCTGGGAGACCGTGATCCACTCGTTCACACCGGCGCGGGCGTTCGGTGTGGGAGCGGTGCTGGTCGCAGCCTCGTCGCGCGCCTGGCTCTTCACGCTGGCGGCGATCAGCGTCATCGGCCAGGCGGCGCTCACATCGGCGGAGAGCCTCGTCGCCTTCGCGCTCTATGTGCTGGGAGCGGAGCTGCTCCTGATCGCGCCCATTGTCCTCTCTGTACGGTCGCCTGCGCGGTTCGACGCCGCCGCCGGATGGCTGGAGAGACACGAGCGCCCTATGGTGATTGCGGTCTCGCTCATCCTGGGTAGCTATTTTCTCTGGACTGGCATCCATGGGCTGGCCGGATGATCGCGAAACGGTGGCCAGAGCGGAAGGGCCACAGATGCGTTCGATTTGTTCCGCCCCTTTTGTCGATAGCCGAGGAGTTTCTTGCGTTCATCACGGCCAACCGCGCCTATCTCGACGAGTTTGCCACGACCTTGGCCATGATCATTCGGTCGTAGTTTTGCTCCACGAAGCCCATTTCGCCTGCAAGCGACTGCGTTCTGGCGCGCAGCGCATCGAAGTGGGCGGCGCTCGGAAGATGAAGCGCGAGCGTTGATCCAGGCGTATAGCCAGCGTCTTCCAGCGCGCCCATCAGACGATGGATCACCTGCCGCTCTTGTTCTGTCCCCCACAACGCCGGCTGCAGGCCGAGATCCACATTCCATCGCGCCGCCCGGTGATAGAAATCGCCGTAGCCGATCAACTGGCCGTCCTGCTCGATCGCATACATCCGCACAGCTTCTCGCATGACTCCGAGAGGGTAAAAAGTTGCCAGCATCGGCGCCAGCGCCGCGGCGCTGGCCATGAGTTCCATTTCGTACACCCGCTGCATCGTCGCCGCCGCCTGCCGCCTGCGGAGAGGCCGCAACGTGAGACTGTCTGCCGCCAGAGGGCGCTGCGGGAACTGCGCGGGCATACAGGTGAAATAGTGTGGCCGTTGTTCCTGGAAGCCAAGGCTGCGATAGAGCGTGACCGCAGGAGTGTTGACCACGGTCACAGCCAACTTGAGGAATGGGCGCTCCTCCTGGCGGGCCAGCTCCTCAGCGAGCCGCATCAGGCGTTGGGCCAGACCGCGTTGGCGGTAGCGCGCATCCACGTTGATGTCGTCAATATGCATGACACGGACCCCCTGACGCTGCTCCCGCCGCAGATACATGATCGCCGCCATCTCGCCGCGCTCGCCAGCAATGACCCAGCCCTGCTCGCGGGCAAAGTAGAGGGGAACAAGGAGGCGCTGGACGACGAAGCGCGTAAGAAAGCCCTTCGAGTGAATGCGATCAACCAGGGTGTCCACTCCTGGAGGGTACGCGCGCAACATCTGGCTCACCGCGCGCCTGTGCTGCCAGAAGTGGATACGTCGCAACGGCAGATTCTCGGTTGAAGCAGGAATCGAGTCGAATGCCACACATCCTCCTTCGCGCAAGCGGTTCGCATCAGCGCGATTCCTGGTGGCAGCGCGTCTCTATGATCTCCGCTATATCTATCGCTAGGACACAGCGAAGTGTTACACGCATTTTCGACTAACCTACTTGGGACTCTGCGTATGCGGCCAGATCATCGCCATGTCGAGGGATAGACGGCGTCACCTGACGCCTTACCCTGTCACGCTCTTAGAACAAGCTAGTGAGGTAGAACGTGAAGCTCATAGCCCCTGTGGGAGGCATCTCTAGGTAGAAGGCGAAGCCGATAGCCATCGCGAAGGGCAGCAGGAGCAGACCCAGCCAGAGCCGGTCGCGGACCGTCACCGCCACGCCGAAGATCAGGCCGAGTGGCAACAGGATGAGGGGCGCGAGCCACGCGCCGAAGCCATGCAGATCATAGCCCTGGATCGTCGGGCCGTGTACATAGAGATACTCAAAGAGCGTGCGCACGCCGAAGCCATAGAGCGCCGCGAACACCACCGCCAGCAGCGATAGGCCGAATGTTGCCCAGCCATTGCGCGCGGGGGCGGCTGGCTCGACGTACATCGCGCCATACGTCTGCCGCTGTTTGCGCCGATCCGACGCCTGGCGATAACGATGGATCGTATGCAGCGCGTCGGCGGTCTTGGCCAGCCCGCCAAAGACGGGAATAGCCGCAAACATGTTCAACACGATGCCCAGTAAGTCGCGCCGCCCGATACACGCGATCAGATCACGCAACGCGCAGACCGTGCCGACGCCAGGGATGAAGCCGACAGCCGCCTGGGTGACGGCTCCGCCGACCTCCAGATCACGGTCGAAGTCGCCCCAGATCGCGCCACGATAGATGTCGAGCGCAAGTGAACGTGGCGCGGGAATGACCATCATCGGCTGGGAGGCTTGCTGGCTCATCGGGTCTCCTTCTCGCACAGCGGTGTGCGCTACATAGAGCTATTTTTGATACTACGAACGAATTAGACGAGGAGTTGATGGTAGCCTGTCTGCTCTGATGCGTTCTGCCTTTCTTAGGGGCTGGCTGGCTGGCTCGGCAGCAGGACAAATTCACGCTCGCCACTCATCCGTAGGACTCGCCGCTGAGCCGTCAGGATCGGCCTTGTCCATCCCGGAAGCGCGCGCCAGCCGGTCTCGGGATCAATGAACTGCGGCTTCTGGAGAATGAACTCCCGTTGGTGATAACGCAGACTCCCCTGGCCTGCCGCCTGCAGATTGCGCAGCCAGTCCACTTTGCGGCCATAGGTCAGCTCGATCACGAAGCCGCCCTCCACAGGCCAGACCATGATGGGGATCTCATACTTCTTGCCGCTGCGCCTGCCAACGTGGCGCAATAGAGCAAATGGGCCGAAGGGAAGTCTGGCGACGTTGCGCAAAACGGGATTGACGAACCGCTTGACGAAGGTCCGTACACCTTTATTATCCTCGCTCATCTCCTCGCTCCTGTAAAGAACGGCCTGACACACCCCGCGGGTGTTACAACTTCACGGCGCGCAACATGACCTCGACGAGCGTATCCGCACGGTCAGGCGGAGTGAATGTCTCGCCTCCCTCTGCCAGCAAGCCCTCGATCGCGTAGGTTAGCAGCCCACCGAGCAGCGCGCGCGCGACAACCTCGTCATCGGCCTCGACGATGACCCCATGCCCCCTGGCCGCTCGCAGGAGACCCATGATGATGCCAAGCCCCCGCCGCGGGATGGCGGCGAAAAACAGCGGTCCCAACTCGGAGAAGCGCGCCGTCTCGGCGATCAAGATGCGCATCAGCGGCAGGTAATCTGGCTGGCGCATCAGCGAGAGGATCTCGTGGGCGAGTGTCGTGAGCGCCTGACGCAGCGCGGGCAGGTCGCGCGGCTCGGGGAGCGCCGCCACCATCGCCGAAAAGCCCGGCTGCTCCATCGTGAGATGGCCCATCACGTCGATGAAGAGTTTCTCTTTGCTAGGGTAATGGCGGTAGACGGTCTCCTTCGAGGCGACGCCCGCCGCCACGCGGATCGCATCCATGCTTGTCGCCTGATACCCCTGCTGCAGAAAGAGCCTGCGCGCGGCGGCGCGAATCCGTTCGCGCGTCTGCTGGGCGCGGCTATCCCGTCCGTCTTCGATGGCCACGCCACCTTTCCGTATCGTACGGTACGGTACGTAATATAAGACGTGGCCCAACACCTGTCAAGGGCGCCCCCGCTGGCGCATGGTATACTGGCGGCGCAACGCTTCATAGCTTTACCCAACAGCTTCACCCAGCGGTCGGCGTCCGATACAGCGCCTGGAGGTCCGTCATGCCTCAACTCAATCTCACCGTCGACGAGGTCCTTACGACGACGCGCTCCGTGCGCAAGCGACTCGATTTCTCACGCCCCGTCGAGATGGAGGTGATCCGCGAGTGCCTGGAGCTGGCCACGCAGGCGCCCACCGGCGGCAACAGCCAGACCTGGCACTGGATGGTTGTCACCGACGCAGAAAAACGCAAGGCGCTCGGCGACATCTACCGCAAGGGCTGGGCCGTCTATCGTAACACGCCCGCTGGCGGTGGTGGTCGCGCAGCGCTGAGGAATCCCGAACGGGTCGAGACGCTGCGTCGTATCCTCGATTCCTCGAATTACCTGGCCGAGCACATCCACGAGGCGCCGGTCCTGCTGGTTCCCTGCATCTACGGGCGCGTGGACAACGCGCCGGTCATAGCGCAATCGGGCGTATGGGGCTCGATCCTGCCCGCCACCTGGAGCTTCATGCTGGCGGCGCGCGAGCGCGGGCTGGGAACCTCCTGGACGACGGTGCATCTGTTCTTCGAGCAGGAGGCCGCCGAGTTGCTGGGCATTCCCTATGAGAAGATCATGCAGACCGCGCTCATCCCCGTCGCCTACACGCTCGGAACTGACTTCTCGCCAGCGAAACGCGAGCCTCTGGACAACATCCTCCACGTCGACGGCTGGTAGGGTCACGCGGGCAAGTTGGGTGTAATGTTTCCTCGCTATGCTTCTCAGGACGGAATGATACGCCTCGCGCTATCCTGCCCACGCGGCATGAGAGGAACCGCCATGACGACGACGCCCGATACCAATCGCGCCGGAAACGCGCCAGAGCCACGCGCCGGCCAGCCGAATCTGCTTGTCTTCTGGGGGTTGCTTGCGGCGGGCGTCCTTGTCGCCGTCACGTTCCTGCTGCGCTTTCCCAACCTCCTCACCAATCCGGCGAACCTCGCGCTGACCACCCTCACGCCCATCGCCATCGGCCTCGCGCTCGGTATCCAGTTCTCTGGCCTGGCGCGCCGCCTTCCCGGCCTGACGGTAAACGGCGTCCGCGCTGTGGCCGCGGTTCTTATCGCGCTGGACCTCGTCGTCTACGCCGGACCGCTCTTCATCGCCGGGAACGTCGGCAAGGATACCGCGCCCGCGTTCGTCAGCACGGCGACCACAGCGCCCAACGCTGGCGCGACGGCGACGACGGCGGCCGTCGCGACGACGCTCACGGGCATGTTCGATCACCGCGCCGGGGTAGACACGGTCGCCGGGAACGCGACGCTCGGCAAGACGAGCGATGGCACAGTCATCCTGCGCTTCGAGAACCTGAACTCGGCGAACGGGCCGGATCTGCACGTCTATCTCTCGAAGCAGGCCAGCCCCGCCACCACGCAGCAGGTGATGGACGGCGTCGAGGTGGGCAAACTCAAAGCGACCCAGGGTACGAGCAACTATGAGTTGACGGCGACCACCGACATCACCCAGTTCAAGTCCGTCGTGATCTACTGTAAATCCTTCAGCGTCGTCTTCGGCTACGCCAACCTGAGCTAGATCGACTTCGCTAGAGCGGGTGATACGATGCGAGTATATCTACCCGACCCCTCGCAACCCCTACCCAAGCGATATCAGCGATGGCAAATGGGCATTCGTCACCCCTACCTCGCCCTGGTCGGTGAGGACACGCCGCAGTGGCGCCTGCCTCCCCCACGACTTCCCGCGCCGGGAGGCAGTTTACCAGCAGGCGCGCCGTTGGCTCGCGGCTGGCGTCTTCCAGGCCGTTGTCCATGACCTGCGGCGCCCTGCTGCGGTTGGCCGAGGGTCGTGCCTCAAGGGAGTGTTGGAAGGCGGAACTTGAGCAGCGATTCCTCCTGAACCAACACGCCACCAGAGCACGACCCTCGACCGGCGGAAAGTGGATGATCGAAGCGCGGCGCCGGCTGCTAACGGTTGGCGATGGTGTCTGCCACGTCGCCTGGCACAAGCCCAAGTTGACGCGCCATTGCCATCTCATCAACCTGTTCGATCCAGTTAAGGATGATACCGTCTTTCACGTGACAGGTGACGTGGATGTCGGCGGTGAACGATTTCCCGGTTGGCGCAATCTCGCCCAGGGGTCCAAGGTGAGTCCCCGAAATCACCAGATCGGTGATCACCTGATCATCCACGATGTCCTGGGACTTCACCGTGAGGTGGACATCGGGAAAGCTGACGGCGCAATTGCGAAAATCTTGCAGCCACTTGGCTCGGTCACCGGTGTTGCCGTTTTGCGTGTAGATCAGATTGGGACTGACAAGTGTCCCCGCCAAGGCATCGAACTGCCGCGTGTTGAACGCTTCGATCATCGTGCGAACAACGTTCCCGGTTTGCTCTGCGGACATGCTAGTTCCTCCTGTAGAGAGCGTGACGCGCAGCATTGTTTGCTGCATGAAAACACGGTACAATGTCAAGCGGGCTTGAGGTCAAATGACAATTTGTTCATTTTTCAGGAGGCGCGAAGTATGTGTAGTCTCAACATTGGCGAATTGGCGCGCCAGGTTGGAATTCAACCCTCGGCCATCCGTTATTACGAGGACATGGGGTTGATGCCGCCGCCGCCACGCATTGGTGGCTGGCGCACTTATGATTCCAGCATGGTTGATCGGCTTCAGGTCATCCACACCGCCCGTGAACTGGGCTTTCGCCTCGAGGACATTCGGACCCTGCTGAACGGTTTCCCGCAAGGGACAGCGCCATGCGAACGTTGGCGTTGCCTTGCGGAAGAAAAGCTGTCTGAGATCGCGGATATCATCGCCCATGCGACCGCCTTGAAAGACCTCCTGGAAGCCGGATTGAACTGCACATGCGACGATATTGCGTTGTGTTTGAGTACCAGGGGAGAGAGCTGTCGGGGTGATCTGAAAGCAGGCGTCGGCGGTCGCTAATCTCACTCTGCAAGTCGCCATGCTCCAGCAGTCGAGGAGTCGGGAGGGGGGTCCACAGGCGCCTATCTCAACTGATCTCGACGCCGAGCGTGAAGGGCGCGTGTACCTTGCCAAGCGAGATGCGCACGAGGGTGTCGTAGCGCCGCCGTTTGAGCGTCGCGCCGGAGAGCGGCTGGCCGTCGAGCCGCGCCGCGATAGTCGCTTTCTCGTTCGCCAGCGTCGAACTGGGGACCGATAGCTCGACGGTGTACTCGCGCTCGCCCGGATCGTACTGCCCCTCGACCTCGGCGCGCAGTGTCATCTTCCAGGCCGAGCCGCTCGCGCCGGAGCCGCTTTCCGCCTCGAAACGCGTCCAGCGCCACGCGCCACGCTGATACTCAGGCGAGACGCCGTCATCCTCATAGAGCGTGCCACTCGCCCGCGCGTCCGCTTCCGCGCCGAGGAAGCAGCGCAGCGTCACCGATTCTTCGGCCAGCTCGCCCACATATTGCATCACTGGCCCCTGCGGCACGATCGACCGAGCGCGCGCGTAGATCGGCAACACATCTAGCGGCGCATCCACCTCCACGAGGACGGGACCACTGAAGCGCTCGCCAGTATACCAATCCACCCACATCCCCTCTGGGGAAGCTCACCGCGCGGCGAATCTTCCCTTCATCCAGGACCGGCGCGATCAGCAGCGCATCGCCGAGCAGGAACTCATCATCACTGTTGGCGAGGCTCGTATCGCCCGGCCAGGCGTAGACCAGCGGGCGGGTGATCGGCCCACCATCGCGCGCGGCCTGCGCGAACGCGGTGTAGAGATACGGCAGCATGCGATAGCGCAACTCCAGCGCGTCGCGCAGCAACGCCTCGACGTGAACGCCATATTCCCACGGCTCCTGCGCCTTCGTGCCCAGCGCGGTGTGGTTGCGAAAGAAGGGGAAGACCGCGCCAAGCTGCGTGAAGCGCACGAGCAACTCGCCGGACGCGTCCAGCCAGAAGCCGCCCGCGTCGAAGCCGACGAAGGGCAGGCCAGACATCCCCATCCCCAGGCACATACGCGCCGCCAGCCGCAGGTGCGCCCACTCGCTGCGATTGTCTCCGGTCCAGACGGCGGCGTAGCGCTGCACGCCCGCGTAGCCAGAGCGCGTGAGGACGAAGGGTCGCGCATTGGGTCGCAGCCGCGCCAGCCCCTCATACGTCGCGCGCGCCATCTGCATGCCATAGGCGTTGTGGAATGCCTCGTGGCGCAGCGGCTGGCCTTTCGGGCCATCCGGGTAGTGCAGCGCGCTCCCCGGCAGCGTCGTGCCATGCGGAACGGTTCCCGCGCCGCCGAGCCAGTCGGTCAACGCTGGCTCGTTCATGTCGTCCCAGATCGCCGCGACGCCCGCCTCCAGCAGCTCGCGGTGCCGTGCGCCCCACCAGCGGCGCACATCCGCGCGGCTGAAGTCGGGAAAGACGCTCTCGCCCGGCCAGACCGCGCCGGTGAAGAGCGAGCCATCCGCGCGACGCACGAAGTAGTCCTTCGCCAGCCCATCCTGATAGGTCGGGTCGGTGGGATCCGCCTTCACGCCGGGATCGATGATCGTGACCAGTTTGAAACCTTCGCCTGCGAGGTCGCGCGCCAACCGTGCTGGATCGGGGAAGCGCCGCTCGTTCCAGGTGAAGACGCGGTAGCCGTCCATGTAGTCGATGTCGAGCCAGAGCGAATCGCAGGGGATGCGGCGTTTGCGATACTCCTCGGCGACGTAGCGCACCTGCGATTCGGGGAAGTAGCTCCAGCGCGATTGTCCGTAACCCAGCGCCCAGCGCGGCGGCAGCGGCATGTGTCCGGTGAGATCGGCGTAGCGCGCGAGCACAGCGGTGGGCGTTGGCCCGGCGAAGACGTAGTACGTCAGATCGGCCCCCGCGACGCCGAAGCTCATCACATCCGGCTGACTCGCTCCCGCGTCCAGGTCCGAGCGCCAGACGCTATCCACGAAAATCCCATAGGCGCGCCCGTCGCGCACGCACGTCCAGAACGGGATCGAGACGTACATCGAGCGCGTCTCATCGCCATGCGGCTGCGGTGGGTCCACGTTGGAGAAGACGATCTGGTGGCCACGCCGGTCGAGCGGGCTAGTGCGCTCTCCCGCGCCATAGATACGCTCGTTCGGCGCGAGGCGCTTGGCGCAGCGCATGCTCTCGCCCAGGCTCCCGCTAGGCGCATGCTGGTCGGGCGGATCGCTCGTTCCTGGCGCGGCGGCGATACCCATGCCCAGCGCCGGGTCATCCTCGGCAAAGCTCGCGCCATCCGGCCAGCGAAAATTGATGCGAAACGGATCGGTCGCGATCTCGACGGTCATCGCGGCGGTCGTCAGCGTCAGGCCGCCGTCATGCGTCTCCGCCTTGACGTTCACATTCGGCCAGTCGGTCCGCTCGACCGCCCAGGAAGTGGCAGGCGCGACATCCTGCGGTAACAGCCGCACGCGCGCGAGGTCCGCCGCCAGTATCGCAACCTCTGCTCGCGCACCGTCCGCGCCGCGAAACGTCCAGCTATGCTGACTCTGATTCGACTGCTCCGCATCGAGCGTCATCGCGCCCAGCGACTGGTAGCTATTGGTCATGGCGATCACCTTGCGCACTGATACTCTGGAAAAAGAAGCATCCGCAGCAGAGCATAGCGCATTCCACGCTTGGCAGGATAGCTGTAGCAGACCGTGACCGCAACGCCCGCGCCAACCGTCTTGCAAACCAGACGCGGCGCCGCTAGAATAAGCATGAATAAGCGTGGATGGCCATCCATGCTTCACACTCCTCGCCGCACGCTCCGGTCAACCCGCTCCATCACGCTCGCGCGTCTTTATACACTGCCTTCACCTGAAAGGACCGACCATCATGTTGCCGTCGCTACGTAACCCCAAGCCACTGGTAAGCACGGTACTCGCGCTGCTCATCGTCGTGGCGCAGATCGTGCCGTTCCTCTCGGTCGCGACGCTGGCCGGTCCCACTACACCCTGGGACGTCGTGCAGGCTGGCTCGATCCACTGGGGCATCGTCGGCGGGCTGGCGCTGATCTGGTTCTTTGTCCAGCTCTTCTGGAAGGCGCCTGTCGAGTCCACGAAGCTCGGCCTGGCCGCCTCGGCAACGATCTTCTGGCTTGCGCTGACGCTCTTCTTCAACTATGCGGATCCGGTCTTCGGCGGCCCGGTGGCCTTCTTCTCGCTGATGGGCGGACTGGGCATCGTCCTGCTCTGGACGCGCTTCATCGCCGACGAGATCGCCTTTTAGCGTCCACCAACGCCACCTGACGCAGACCGCGTCACTTCAAGCAGGCCCGCCCTTATCGGCGGGCCTTGCGTTGTAGGGACGCGCGAGCCAAGCGCAACGGGGCCGTCCCTCCACTCGTCTGGGAAGTATGTAGCTGCTGCGCCCGCCGTCCACCTGTCACATCCTCCACGCATGGACGCCCAGCGCCTTGCCTATCTCTTCTCGAAGGAGCGCGCACATGAGATGGATTGACGAGTTTCGCGCCTTTATCCTGCGTGGCAACGTCATTGATCTGGCCATCGCCGTCGTGATCGGCGCTGCATTTGGCGCTGTTGTCGCCTCGTTTGTCGCCGACCTCATCACGCCATTAATCGCAGCAATCTTCGGGCAAACCCGACTTTGGTGGCCTGACCTTCGAGATCAACGGCAGCATCTTCCACTATGGCGCTTTCCTCAACGCGTTGATCACCTTCCTTACCGTTGCGGCGGTCATCTTCTTCCTCGTCGTCAAGCCGATGAACGCGCTGATGGCGCGCATGGGACGCGGCGCCGAGGCCGAGACGCCCAGCCGCGAGTGCCCCTACTGCATGAGCAGCATCCCCGTCACCGCGACGAAATGCGCGTATTGCACCTCGGAGGTCGAGCCAGCTCCCCCGCCAGCGAGCGCCCCTGCCGCCTGATCACACTTCGCAGCCAATCCGCTGACGCACGAAAGTACCGCGCCCGTTGGAGCCACCATGTCGCCCCGGCTAGAATCGGGGAGCGAGTGGCTTTCAGGAGGTGGCTGGTGGGCAATTTCGGCTGGTATGGCGGCGTGGCGCAATCACGATCATGGCGGCGCTGCTGGCGATTCTGCTCGCTGGATGCAGCGCTGCGACAAGCCAGGCCCACGGCGACCTCTACCTCCGCGCCCCAAACGCTCATCCTGCCTCCGATTCTCCAGGGCCAGCATGTCTTCGTCACCGATCTCGTCACCGGCGACCTTGCCGAGTTGGGCGGCGCGACCACGCATGTCTCGCGCAGCGTCCATGGTCTCGGCCTCTCGCCTGACGGACACTGGCTCTACGTGTCCGATGTCGCCGGTAATCGCCTGATCGCCTACGCGCTGAAGGATGGCGCGCTGGGAGAGTCGCATGCCGTTCCCGTCGGCGCGCAGCCGGTCCATATGGTCGAGACACTCGACGGGCGGCGCGTCTTCGTCACCAATTTCGCCGGCAAGAGTGTCTCGGTCGTCAACACGGCGACCTGGACGCTGGAGAAGACCATCGACACGCCCGACGCGCCGCACAGCATCGTCCTCTCGCCCGATGGCCGCTGGGCGTATGCCGGGTGCTACGGCGCAGCGAGCGTCGTCGTGATCGACACCGCCAGCGCGACGCTCGCTGGGACGATCGCGCTACCGGTCGGCGCGCAGCCCTATGGGCTGGCGCTGAGCAAAGATGGCCGCACGCTCTACGCCAGCGACAACTCCACCGGACGGCTCTTCGTAATCGACGTCGCCTCGGCGCCACTCGGCAAAGTCACCGGCTCCGTGGAGGTTGGATTGCGGCCCGCCCTGATCGCGCGCTCGCCCGACGCCACCACGCTCTACATCAGCAGCGGTGCGTCGCATAGCGTCACGGTCGTGAGCCTCGCGCCCGATCCGGCGCATCCCACCGTGCGCGCGACCATCCCCGTCAGTGGCTATCCGCATGGCCTCGCCGTGACGCCCGATGGCAAGTACGTCGTCGTCGCGAATACCACCGGCAAGACGCTCTCCGTCATCGAGACCAGCTCGAACACGGTTGTGGCGACGATCCAGGGCGAGCAATACCCCAACGACGCGCTCATCCTTCCCTAGCGCCTTGAAGCTACTCTTCGGGCGCCTGCGATGGCGGATCTTCGATCGGAAACAGGATCGGGCTGAGAAGATATTGTCTGCGGTCCGGCGCAGGCTTATTTCCCAGGCGTAGCGCGATCGCTGCGCGCAACTCATCGATCAATTCAGCGCGCTCGTCGAGGCTGAGCCAAAGCGAATGCTGCAAGAACCCTACAGCGTCACCAACTGGATGAGCATGGCCCCGGTCAAGATAGGCGTTGAACTCACCGAGCAGAGCGGCCATCGCCACAGTGAATGCGCGCCGGTAATCCTCCAGCGACGCCATCGCAGCGGTCTCAGGATTGATTACCAGACGCGGCTGGCTCAGCCGGTATCGACGCTCGACGGCGCCGCCCACCCGCTGCTCGCCGTCCACAGCGAGGATTCCACCTTCGACGAGCAAGCTCACCTGCCGATACATGGTGGCCTTCGAGACATCAGGCATCCGAGCGAGCAGTTGGGAAGTAGTGAGCGTTCGTCCACCAGACATCGCGTGCACGATACGCAGCCGCACTGGATGGAGGAGGAGTTCGACGGTGTCCATGTTGATATTGTCTCACACCTGACACTGTTCTCATATCTGAGACTGATGTGGTATCATTCTCAACATTGAGACCATGGCACAGCGACAGTGGCGAAGGAGGACCTATGCAACCGTTGCAAGAATCTACTACTATCCTACACGCTTATCCTACGCGCTCAGCCGCACAACCGCAGGAAAGTGGGCTGCGGCTGTGATGATTGCAGGTAGGCGGTCTTGAGCCAGCCAGGATAGTAGTAGATCTTCCCCGCACGCTGCGGGCGGGCATGGGAACCCGGCGGGGGCAACAGCAGCCCCGCGCCCATCCCCGTGTAGGAGACAGGCTTGACTGATGCGTCACGCACGACAGAGCGCTTCGCCGTACTGGTCGCCTGCATCTGGGTAAGCAGCGTCACGCCCAGGCGGGCGATGTTGAGGGAGGCGGCATAGTCGCGATCGGCGTTGTAGCCGCACGCGCCACACCACAGCCAGCGCCCCCCGTCCTCCACCTTGCTCCGCTCCGTCGGGGAGCGATAGGTGTTCGCCGGCTGCCCGCAGCGTGGACAGGTGTGGGAGGTGTGTTGGGGCGGGATGGTGCGGACCCGTACGCCCGCGAGCACACACTTGTACGTGAGCAGCCGCCAGATCTCGCCACGAATGGTGGTGTTTTTTCGGTACTGCCGCCACCGGCCCTTCACCCCTTTGCCATGGCCCGTGCTCTTGAGCGTGCTCAGGCTCTCGATGCTCACCAGCGAGCACCCGTGAACCCGAGCGAGCAGGAGGATCACATTGCTTGCCAGGTGGGCCAGAGCGCGGTTGCGGGCGTTGTACCTGCGCCAGCAGCGGCTCTTCTCGTCGAGGAACGCCTGGATGCGGCTCGCAGACCAGGCTTGCTTGGGGTGTTCCTCAGGGAGGGCGTCCCGTTCCTGCTCGAACCGGCGCACTTTGTGCTGGAGGTGGTCGATCTGGCGGCGGGTGCGCGCCTGGCGGCCATCGAAGCCGCCCGTGTCGAGGAAGAAGGGCCTGCCTGCCTGCTGGCTCTTCTCATCCCCATCGGCGGCGGCCACGGCCGTGGCGGTGAGCAGGGTGTGCACACCCCAATCCACGCCGAGCACCCGCTCGACGTCGCCCCAAGCCGGCACGGGCTGAGCGGGTGTAACGGCGAGCGCCAGATCGAGAACGGCTATGCGCGCGCCACCGGGCGCCCACCACCTCACGCAGCGTCGGGGCGAGCAGCGCGGCGCCGGCTCGCAGCCGGGCGAGCAGGCGCTCTGGCAGCGCAATGACCGCCTCGTCGCTGCGCCAGATCCACGCCCCGTCGACGTCTGGGCAGCGGAAGCGGAACCGGACAGCGCCCGCCTGCAGGTCGAGGGCGAGGCGATAGGCTTGCCCCTGCTCGCCGCCATCATCTCCGGCATAGCTGAGCAACCCAGCTCTCAGCAGCGGAATGGACTGCAACTCCTCATAGCTGGCGGGGAAGCGCTCGTGCTCGAGAAAGAAATTGCATGCCTGCTCGATCACGTTTTGCAGCGCCATGAAGCTGGCCTCGTCCGCATCGGAATCCCGATCCGCATCGCGCTGGAGGGCTGTGATGGCCGCAGCGATAGCCGTGCGCTCCTTGCCGGCTGGCCGCGTCTCGGTCTTGGGACGAATGAACCCCGCGCTCAGAATGGGCAACACCCGCTCGAAGATCTGCTTGCGCTTGGCCTGGGCGCGCAGGAGGCGGCCGACCACCTCCGCCTCGCAGCGCCACTGCCGGCTCCCATGGGGCGCAGGACTCGACAGGAGGGCGTTCACGTGTTTCCATGCCGGGCTGGAGCGCTCGGCCATGAAGGCATCCAGACGCGGCCAGAGGGCGGTGAGCGCCACGTTGATGACCGTCCGGCTGGTGTCGAGGAGCCGCAGCGCATCGGCCTGGGCCGCCTCAGGCAGGCGCAGGTCATAGCTCAGGGTCTGCGCGCCGCGTGTCCCCTCGCGTGTCCCCATCATGCCGCTCCTGACGAACAGGGGTTCGCTGACTGCCCGCATGATACGCTCTTCGCCCCCTCACCGGCAAGAAAGGAACAGAAAGTAACACAAAGTACCGGATAACTGCACTTTTCAGGGAACTGTGGTGTACCCTCATCATCTGAAAGCAGTCGACGAAGCGACCGCTGACGCGGCGGCAATTGCCACGCGGCTCGTTGAGTTGGCGCGGACTGGGCGGTTCATGGAGATTGAGCGCTTCTTTGCGCCGCCGCTACGGGCAGTGGTCTCCGCTGAGACCCTGCGAATTGGGTGGGAGGCCGAGCTAGGTAAGTGCGGGCTGGTTTCCGCCATCGGAGAGCCGGTTAGTAAGCCGGTCAAGGAAGGCTTGATCCGGGTGAGCGTCCCGATAACGTGTGAACGCGGGACGCTCACTGTGGTCATGTCGGTAGACGGCGCTGGCGCGCTGCAAGGGCTGCGGATTTCGTCTGAAGGTCCGTCCTCGTGGGCGCCGCCACCCTACGCCAAACCAAAGCGGTTCGACGAGCGCGAGGTCACGATCGGCTCTGGGCCGCTGACCGTACCTGGCGCGTTGAGCCTGCCGCATGGGCGTGGGCCGCGACCAGGCGTTGTGCTGCTCAGTGGGGGAGGACCGTTCGACCACGATGAGACCAGCGGACCGAACAAGCCGCTCAAGGACCTCGCGTGGGGGCTAGCTAGCCGTGGTGTGGCGGTTGTGCGCTTCGATAAAGTGACGTACTCCCACAACAGCCTGGCGGCGAACGCGCCTGACTTCACGATGACTGACGAGTATGCGCCGCACGCGGTCGCCGCCATCCATCTGCTCCAGCGCCAGCCGACAGTGGACCCCGCCCGCATTTTCGTCCTTGGCCACAGCATGGGTGGAAAAGTCGCTCCTCGGGTCGCGACCGCCGAGGCGTCCGTGGCAGGTCTGGTGATCCTGGCTGGTGATGCGCAACCCATGCAGCAGGCGGCGATCCGTGTTGGCCGCTATATGGCCTCGCTGAATCCTGATCCCGCGATGGCGGCTGCCCTCGAGGCAGCCAAACGGCAAGCGGCAATGGTCGAGAGTCCCGATCTGTCCCCGTCGACACCGGCCAGCGAGTTACCTTTCGGTCTCTCGGGAGCGTATTGGCTCGATCTGCGGGGCTACGACCCAGTCGCGGCCGCGGCGGAACTCGACAAGCCGATGCTCATACTCCAGGGTGGCCGCGACTATCAAGTGACCGTCGAGGACGATCTGTCACGGTGGAAAGCGGGCCTCGGCCACCGCCCTGATGTTACCATCCGCGTCTACGAAGCCGATAACCATCTCTTCTTCCCCGGCGTAGGTCCCTCCACACCGGCCGAATACACGCAGGCGCAGCACGTCGACCCAGCCGTGGTGGCCGACATCGCCGAGTGGCTGGCGCCAGATCGAGGGAAGATGGCTCGACTTCTTTCCAACCTCAAGCGCCACAAGGGATGATGTGACAAGCGCCGCCATGCTAGCGCACCATTCAGGCGATTGACCAAGGCAAGCAGTATCCCAACGATGTCCTGATCTTGTCCTGACGAGTTCGACCATGCGCGCGGTATACTACGACCTAACGCGGCTCGCTGACATCTGATTCAAGGGCCAAAGATTAGGAGAAATCGCATGGCAGCAGACGTGGCGGCAGACGATTTCGAGTTGGAGATAGAAGGGGCAGATGATGATGATGATACTGGTGCGCTCCCACTCCCAGGCAACAGAGCAATCCGTACACGAGCCTCCGATCCCGAGATTGAAACGCTGTATAATCGCTGGAAACAAGGCAGGCTGCTCTTGCAGCCATTCTTTCAGCGTCAGTTTGTATGGGACCGACCGAAGGCAAGCCGCCTCATCGACTCAGCATTGCTGACCATCCCGCTGCCGATCATTTATCTAGCCGAAGAAACTGGTGGCAAAGAGTCCGTTATAGACGGACAGCAGCGTCTGACATCATTCTTTGCTTTTATAGATGGCAAGTTTCCCGCAGGCGATGCGTTTCGCCTCAGTGGGTTAAAAGTGCTCTCTGAGTTGGAGCGCTCCAGCTTTCAGGATCTCGACGAAACAATGCAGGAGCGCATCAGAACCTACTCCATCCGCGCAATTACTATCCTCGCCGATTCCGACGCAGAACTAAAGTTTGAAATCTTCAAGCGATTGAACACTGGTGCTGTTCCACTGAATGATATGGAGTTGCGTAACTGCGTCTTCTATGGTTCCTACATGAATCTTATCAAGGAGTTGGCCAATGATGCCGATTTTAAGCAACTCGTCGGTTTCAAGGGCCTTGACACGCGCATGCGCGACATAGAATTAGTGCTGCGCTTTGCAGCATTCTTTCACGCAAGCTATTTGAATTATCAGAGCCCGATGAAAAAGTTCCTAAACGAGGATATGCGCAGACATCGAGATATATCGAGAGAGGACGCAGAGAAGCTGCGCCGGGCCTTCAGAAACGCCGTCCATATCGTCAAGTCTCTCTTCGGCAGCCAAGCGTTTCGGCGGTTCAACCGTGGGACAGCGACCAGCCCAGACGGCGCCTGGGAAACCAAGCGATTCAACGCATCGCTTTATGACGTGTTAATGGGAGTCTTTGCGACGCGCGAGAAAAATCAGGTCTACGCCGCACTGGACGAACTACGTGAGGGGTTGATTGATCTGATGACTGCAAATCAAGACTTCATTGATGCCATTCTCCTCGGTACGAGCGATGTTCAGCGCGTTCACAAGAGATTTGATCTCATGCGGATGCGCGTTGACGACATCTTGCAGGACCATCCACGGCAACCACGTTGCTTTACTTTTGACTTGAAGCGGCGGTTATTTGAACATGACGCCACATGCGCAATCTGTGGTCAGCGTATTCAGCAAATCGATGATGCGGCAGTCGATCATATTGACCAGTATTGGCGCGGTGGGCGGACGATACCCGAAAACGCTCGACTAGCTCATCGGTATTGTAATGTAGCGCGACCAAGAAACGATTGAGACAAGGCAACAGAGGGAGACACGCTATGACAGATCAGTCGCTGGCAACCTATTACGCCGGTTGGGACCGCTATCAGGATCTGCTGGTCACTACCATCGCGCCGCTAACCCCAGAGCAACTCGCCTTGCGCGCCGCGCCAAATCAGCGCGAGGTCTGGGTGATCGCCGCGCACATCATCGCCGCGCGTGTCTGGTGGTTCCACAGCGTCATGGGCGAGGGCGACCCTGGGCTGGAGCACATGCAGACCTGGGATGACGATGGTCAGCCACAGCGCAGCGCCGCCGAGTTGGAGGAAGGATTGGAGCGCACCTGGGCAATGATCTACCACTGCCTGAAGCACTGGACCGCCGCCGACTTCGGCCAGGAGTTCATCCGGCGCGGCGAGACACTCTCGCGCCAGTGGATCATCTGGCACGTCATCGAGCACGATCTGAACCACGGCGGCGAGCTATTCCTCACGCTCGGCATACATGGCCTGCCCACGCCCGATCTGTAAAGCGCTTAGACCTGGCGAGCGACACGCGAGAGTGGATGCCCCTTCGCGCGCATCTCCAGCCGGTTGAACCAGGTCAATGCCAGGTATTCGAGTTCACCGTGTGAACAGGCGCGTAGCCTCATCTACGGCTTGCGCGCCTGAATAGCAGCAGCGACTTAGCTGACGAGGCAAGTTGGGGGTATTAGCGATATGCGTCTGCTGATCTGGCATGTGGATGCGTTCGTGGCGGAGCCGACCGAGCGCGGGCGCTCATCCGTGGCGGACGCGGAGCCGCAGAAAGTACACGTAGATAATGCGGTGGTGGTCTTTGCCGCCGCCGAGGAGAAAGACGAGGCAGATGCGCAGGAGGTTGCCACGCGCGCTACTGCCGCCATCGAGAAAACGGCGAAGCAGCTTAGCGTTCAAACAATCGTCCTGCACTCATTTGCGCATCTTTTCGTGGAGAAGCTTGCAGCGCCTGCTATTGCCCAGCAAATACTCACCGAAACACAGGCAAAGCTGGAAGCTGACGGATATAGCGTAAGTCAAACGGCGTTTGGGTGGTTCAACCGCCTGGAGATGCGCGCGAAGGGCCATCCGCTCTCGCGCGTCGCCCGCCAGGTATAGGCACGTCGACTTAACCGACGGAATTGACGTACAGCTATAATGCCGCCTGCTGACCATTCGTCAGCAGTTGCCACCCTATGTTTGGATGCGATGAAGCAAGTGAACGCAAGCAAATAGAGCAACGCGAATGGGACAACTTTCGGATAGTGCCCCAGCGTCTCTGCGGCCAGAGGGGGAGCCGCATAACTTGCTGCCCCCATTGGCGAGTCAGCAAGAAAGGGCCGTCAGACATGACCAAAGAGTGGATGGCGCGCGAGCGCTGGGATGCGCTTGTGCGCGGTGAGGGCTGTCCGCTGTGCGCCGAACTAGCAGCGGACGCAGCGTGGACTGCGGAGGGCTATGTGGTCGCTGACCTAGCCGTCAGCCGGTTACGTCTCTCCATGCATCAGTCGCTCCCCGGCTACTGCGTGTTGATCTGCAAGCGCCATGTACGAGAGCCCTATGAACTCGCGCATGCCGAGCAGCTACTGTTTTTTGAGGATATGATGCGCGTTGGCAGGGCGCTCGAACAGGTCTTCGCGTCGGTCAAGCTGAACTTCGAACTGCTGGGCAATGCGGTTCCCCACCTTCACTGCCACATCAAGCCACGCTACTATGGCGACCCTGCTGGTGGGACTCCCATCTGGCCTGATGCCTATCCGCACCACCTGGCTCCGGAGGACTATGAGGAGCGGGTGGCGGCGATCCGCGCCGCGCTCGCGGCCCAAGAGACGACCGGGCGTGCAAACGCAGGGCCCCTGTCTTGATAGATGGAGGAACCCACGATGCGAGCGCAGGGACAGGCGAGAGGGCGTCTCGACCTTATGAGCGGCCACCAGAGACCAGCATCAGACAGGTCTTTATGGCGGCTGATAGGATCCTCAGGGAGGATAGATTAGCGGTTAGCTGTACCGAACAAAGCTCGTTTCTCTCCGCATCGGCGAAGACAGGTTGCGCTATTATGCTTCGTCGGTAGTCCGACGCTCTGCCAAAAACTTCTCGAAGTCATCACGCTTGACCCGATACACCCTACCCACTTTATAGGCCGGAAGCTTTTTGTCCCGCACCCAATTGCGCACAGTCTCAATGTGTATCTGTAGTTCTTCTGCAATCTGTTCTAGCGTTAGCCAGGGCTGCATGGTGCCTCTCCTTACGTGGCGTTCTCCTTCACTGTACACCATCTCCCATTGCATAACCATTGCGCTCATTTGCCAAATTGCACGCTAATATTGCCTTGATGGTGTATAATGGTATATATTAGTGCATATAGGTGTTTGCGCTCGGCGAAAAGGAGGAGATATGCGGAGACTGAAGAACCACGAGCTGGGAGATGAGTTCGACCTTCCGAAGCAGCTTGACCGTTCCCGCGACACGGCAGTGCTTATCCGTCAATCCGATCACCGCGCGGCAGAGGATCATTCATTTAGCCGCGAAAGTCAATTGCAGCTCGTAGCCTATGCACAGCGGTTACGCGGAGATTCCACCGACGAACATGTGCAAGTCTATGACGAGGGCGCTGGCGTCTCAGGCCAGAAGCGCATTGACGAACGTGTGGAACTGAGTCGGTTATTTAGCGACATCAAGCGTCGGCTGATTGGCTCGGTCGTTATGATGCACGAAGACCGACTATTCCGCGACGAATACCATACTAACGACACCACGTTTATACAGATGCTCGCCGAGCAAGATGTGTTGTTATTCGTACGTACCGACAACCGCTGTTACGACTGCACTGAGCCGCGCGACCGTAACGCTCTGCTTGAAAAGTTGATTGCCTCCCGCGCCTACCTGGACGATCATGTTTTAGGTCGTATGAATGGCAACCAGCAGGCTAAAGCCCTGCAAGGCTTGTTCGATGGCTGTATGTTGCCGATGGGCTATGTCACCCAAGGCAAGAGAAAACAGCAAGTTCTCATGGTCTATGAGCCATGGGCAATAGTCATACGCTGGCTCTATGAGCGATTCAAGGAGCTCGGCAGTGTCTATCCGTTGGCACGCGAGATCGAGGCCATGCCGTACTTGTTCCCCGATCCCTCCGCCGACGATATGCTGCGCTACACCTTTAAAATTCACATGACCAAGGCGCCCGGTGGCTTTAAGCCAGCTACGGTAGATGCTATTCGCTATATCCTGACCAACCCCGTCTACATTGGCGCCTGGGTCTATGACGATGCTATTGTGCGGGAAAACAATCATCCCGCCATTGTTGACCGTGAACTCTTCCTCGCCTGTTATCACAAAATCACTGGCCGCAATCTCCAAGGCGAACCGCTACCAGGCGCAGAGCGCCGCCGTTCGCGCCAAGATAGCGCCCAGGCGGCGCTGAAGTATATCTTGCGCGATCCTTCTGGCCCACTCTATGTCATGCACGCTAAGCACCCGAACTATATTCGGGCAGTGCGAGCTACAGAAGGTCAAGAGCTACTGATGCGGTGGACGTTCTCCATCAGCGCCCACGTGATTGACGACATATTTCTGGCGCGGGTCAAAGAACTGGCTAGTGACATGCTCCCCACGGCTCAAGCCGGGGGCTTCTCAGGCTACGCATGCGGCAACCCGCTACGTTCACGCCTGACGGCCCTATCCAGGCCGACTTCTCTGCTGTTGAGCCAACCGTAAGATGTTCACGGCGGCATTGTGGTCCCGATGCAGGCTTGTGCCGCAGTCCGGGCACTGATGCCAGCGGACCGACAAGCCCTTGGTGACCAAGACGCCGCAGCCAGAACATCTCTGGCTGGTAAACGCTGGATTGACCGCTACGACTCGCCTACCGGCGCATGCTGCCTTGTAGGTGAGGATGCTCAGGAACGTTGTCCACCCGGCATCTTGGATGCTTTTGGCGAGGTGATGGTTCCTGAGCATGTTGGCCGTCTGTAGGTCTTCGTAGGCAATGCTATCATAGGCGCGCACCAGCTTTGCCGCTTCCTTGTGATGGAAATTGCGCCGCTGGTTGGCGATGTGTTGATGTGCCTTGGCGAGCAACTTCACCGCCTTCGCACGGCGGTGGCTCCCCTTCTTGCGGCACGCAACACGCCGTTGGCAGCGGCGCAGGTACGCTTCAGCCATGCGATAGTAGCTGGGATTGAAAATAGGCTGCCCATTGGCAAGAGTAGCGAACGACTCCAACCCCATGTCAATGCCCGTCTCCTGCCCAGTCGCAGGCAAGGGCTGTATCGGCACGTCGGCGCAGGCGAAGCAGACATACCAGCCATCAGCTTCTCGTCTGATCATGACCGTCTTGGGTGTGCCTTCTATGGGCCGATGGAGGCGAATAGCGATACGCCCGATCTTGGAGAGGCTGAGCACACCGCCGTCCACGACCGCGCCGTTGCCGTATTGGGGATAGGTGAAGCTGCGGTAGCGGTTGCGACCCTTGAAGCGGTGGCGCCCAGGCTTTTCGCCTTCGCGAATGCGCCGAAAGAAGTTCTGATAGGTCCGCTCCAAGCGCTTCAGCACGTCTTGCAGAACTTGGGAATGGATCTCACCATATTCTGGGCATGCAGCTTTAAGGTCGGGCAACTCGTTCGCCTGGTGATAGTAGGTGAGCGAGACGCCGCAACGTTCCCAGGCAGTCTTGCGCTCTTCCAGGGCAACATTGTAGAGCGCGCGACAACGCGACAAGATGGTATCCAGCGACCGCTCTTGTTCAGGTGTTGGATACAGCCGATACTTGTAGGTTTTGCGCACGCTCTGTAGTTCCATGTCTATCTATTCTATCTGCCGGGCACATACCTGGAATATTTGGTACTCTTGTCGGCCTTGCGGGCGATCCGGCTTTCATCCCCATGCCTGAAGGCAGGAGTCTTCAACCGGCCTCTTTGATAATGATCAGCGCTTGGGCGAGCGTATCAAGGCAAGCATCGCCGAGCTAGAGGAGCGCCACACCGAGTCTGTAATTTCGGTTGATGAGCACTTGGCGCAAGTCCGTACCGAGATAGAGAAGACGATGACGTTCCTCTATGATGACATTCTCAACCTGACACCCCAGGATAAGCATCGATACAACGGCATCCTGGAAGGTTTGCGCGCACGGGAAGCAGATTTAGTTGCCGTCCAGGAGAACTCACTGTACGAGTCGCTACAAGATGATCTGCAGAAGTTATCTGACATCTTGGCCGACATCCCAGCTCACCTCGACACTTGCACGATGGAACGTAAGCAGCGATTGGCCCACATATTGGTCGAAAGCGCTACGCTGGAGGAACTCAGCGTCCATTGGGTACGGCTCACGATCGTCTGGCGGGGGCCGCTGGCGAATCGTCCAGATGTCTGCCTGATCTGGAGGCAGCATGGGGCGCACAATAATACCTGGACAGCCGAGGAAGATGCCATTGTGAACGAGCACTACCCGAAGGCGGATAAGTGGATGATCCTTGAAGCGCTGCCTAACCGCACCTGGAATATGGTCTACCAGCGGGCGTTGACTCTCGGTTTGCGCCGCTCGGCCTACATCCAGGCTCCTCTCCCTGATAACTTCACGGTCAGTGACCTGCGCATCTTCCCTGACCATGAGACCGCCATGGGCATCGTGTCTGAGGCGATTAAGCAGCGTAGCTATGTGCGCTGGCTGTATGCGGCAGGCGCCGCTCAACTGGCGCGGGAAGGCGGAGCACCAGAACTCGAAAATGGAGGCTAAGCCAGCCGAACGCACTCTGCTGGACGCGATACCCCTGCGCCTCCAGCGCGCTTTGCATGCGGTCGAGGATCGCCTTAGCGGTCGCAGGCGTGGATAGTTCGACGAAAAGGTGCGCGAACGAGTGCAGCACAACCGCCTGCTCGCCCAGTCGCCGCGCCACGTCGATCACCGCCGCGACGGCGCGCTCCGCCACCGCGTCCGGCTCCGGCTCGTCGGCCTTCTCGCTGGCAGCGAAGACGACCAGCGCCTCCTCGACCCGCACAGTCTGTGGAGTCTCATCGGCCAGCTTCGAGCGCCCACGCTCCGTTGGCTCGGCGGCGAACGCGTCCACGTGCCAGATCAGCATACGCATGCGCCCGCTTCTCTCTAACTACAGGCAATCGAGTAACTTGTCGTATTCCTCATGTCCGCCAATCCAGAACCAGACAATGTCCTGCCCATCACGCACACCAACGGCCCGGTAATCCTCATTGATGCGTACAGAGAAGATAGGACGTGAGGGATGAACCTGCCGGAAGTGGAGACGCGGATCATAAGGATTCTGTACGAAGATGCGGTAGGCCTGGCGAGCTTGCTGCTGAATGCGCAGTGGCAGCAAGGCAAACGCTTTGCAAAACCGCGCGTTCACATGCGAATTCATAATTGCTCTGGGTCGAGTGCCTCAGTGCGACCATTGCGTAGATCATCAAGCGCCTCATCGGCGAGTTGGGAAAGCTCATCAGCAGACGAGGAAAACGCCTCGTCCCAGCGCTGTTCCTCGGCAAGCTCGCGCAGAATCCATGCGGCGAGGCGATCCTGCTCCTCCTGAGGAAGCTTTGACGCCGCCGCGAAGGCTTGTTCAAGCGCTTCAGTCATCGTGGATAGCTCCTAATTCACTTTCAGTGATCCAGCGCCTGATCGTGACACCGCCAGCCAATTCTACCATACCGTAGCAGGCTAAATCGCGTAGTCGGGGGCTTCATCGTCCCACTGCGACGCAAGCTCTCTGGCCGATTTCGCCGCGCCCCTGCCGATCTGCATCTTGGCGGGCTGGGCCATCACGATCGAGTGCGGTGGCAGCGACTCCAGCACCAGCGCCATCGCGCCGATCTTGCTGTCGTGCCCGATGGTGATCGGCCCCAAGACCGAGGCGCCGACGCCGATCGTCACGTTATCCTCAATGGTCGGATGGCGCTTCACGTTCGCCGCCTCACGGTGCTTCCACCAGCCCGTCGCGCCCAGCGTCACCTGATGGTAGAGCATCACGTTGTCGCCGATGATCGCCGTCTCGCCGATGACGACTCCCGCGCCATGATCGATGAAGAAACGCCTGCCGATCTGTGCGCCGGGGTGAATCTCGATGCCAGCGGTGATAAATCGCGCGAACTGCGAGATCAGACGTGGCAGAAAAGGAACCCGGCGCACGTAGAGTGCGTGGGCCAGCCGGTGCAGCAAAATCGCGTGCAGTCCCTGATAGGTCAGAACTTCAAAGATATTGCGCGCCGCCGGGTCTTTCTCGAAGATCACATCGATGTCGTCGGGCCAGACCGTCCGCCTGCGCTTAAGCGTTCTGATGCGCTCTGGCGCAATCGCTCCGTTTGAGGTCGTCGCCGTCTCCGGCTGTCCCGCGCTTCTGGCCATGGCTCGCCTGATCCTCTGGTCTCTCTGGTCTCTCGAGCGAGGCGTCTGTATCGCGCCTCATCTTGAAGTATACCGCGCCTATGCCGGCTCACAACCCACGTCCTCTGATGCCGCCGGACATGTGGAACTCGTATTCCTTCCACACAGATAGCGCAGATGGCGCTCATGGTCCCTCCTTGTGAGGAGGTCAGAGGGAGAGGTCGCCTCTTCGCATGTTCGCCACTCTTTCTTCGCCATCCAGGCTGCGGGACTATGCGGAATCGCACACGCGCGCTACAATGGAGCGTGCTCTACGGACGCGCCCACGCAACCTGTTCCATCCCGTCCACAAAATGGGAGGGATACGGCGTCTGGCGCGTACAGAGGAGTATGACGGATAGATGCGATTGGGTCTGCGCGGAAGGCGCATTGTCCCATTGATAGCACTTGATAGATGGCGCGTTGATTGGGAGGAGCAGGCATGACCACGAGCTTTGGGGTCCGGCGGGGACGTGGAAGATGGATCGCGGTCATGACGCTGGCAAGTCTCGCCACAATCCTTACTCTCCTCGGCGCGCAGGCGCCCTCTCCTGCGGCGGCTCAAGGGGCGGGTCGCGCTGATAGCGCTGGTCCGACCGAGGGTGTCGCCTTCGCTCGCATCGCCGTGGCGCGCGTGCTGACCACCTACTATGGCGCCGTCGGCAATTCGGCGCCGATTCCCTCGCTCAACCCCTGTGTCGCCGAGGGCGCGCTCATCGCCACCACCGACGGCGCGCAGAACTCCTTCAACTATGTCCTGCTGCCCACCTCCGCCATCAGCCCCATCCTCCCTTGCGACGGCGTGCAGCGCTCGTTCGCGCAGTTACATGGGAACGCGACGAGCTGGGGCATCTCGCGCATCGAGGTCGTGCTCAACATCGCCTACACCGGCAATAAGCCGGAGCAGCGCGGCAGCCTGCGCTACACCATCGACCCCGCGAGCATCAGCACCAACGGTGGCGCCAGTGGACCGCGCCTCGTCGCCTATCCGCTCGCGCCGACGGCGAACTCCCCCAAGCACGACCTGCCCATCCTGGTCATGCCACAGGCGTCCGATCCTCCCGCGCTCGGCGTGGGAACGGCTATCGAGCTTTCCAACCTGAACACAAAGGCGCTCGGACGTGACAGCGTGACCCCCAACGAGGTCCCCACCTCGCTCTATCCCGTCGCGCTGCCGGTCGATAAACTCGGCCTGAGCGCCAGCCCGAGCGCCACGGCGGCTGGTGGGAGTACCCCGACGACCGCGCCTGCGGGCGTCACGCCGAAGAGCTTCCCCGTCGGCGTCGGCGCGCCGGTCGTCAACGCCAATGGTCGGCTCATCGGCATGGTCGTCAGCGACTATCGTGGCGGCATGACCGTGGCCTCGCTCGACGACGTGAAGGCGGCGATCGGCGATATCACCACCAAGCCCGGCCAGTTGATGACTCAGTGGCGCACAGGCCTGGACGCCTTCTATGCCAACAAGCCCAACTACGACGCCGCCAACTCCTCGTTCAGCGCCATCGCCTCAGCGTATCCTGACTTCGGTGGCGTCAACGAGTTCCTCACGGCGGCGCAGAACAAGACGAGCAGCGTCAACGAGCCAGCGCCCGACAACGTCCCCCAGGACGAGACGCCATCGCCAGTGCTTGCGCAGGCAGGCTCGATCGCGCTCTACGCGCTCGCCGGCATCGGCGCGCTGGCGCTGCTCGTCGTGATCGGACTGGCGATCTTCGTCATGCGCAGGCGACGTCTCGCACAGATACCACCATACGACGAGCAGGGACTCGACCTACTGCCGAGGGACGGCCATCTGCCATCAGCAGATGTCCTCCAGCCAGCGGGCGCGCGCTCAGCGGCGATGAGCGGCGGACTGGGGTCGCGTGACCCATCACGCTCGCTGTTCGACGCGCCGCCCGACCCCATGGGACGCATGCCGGCGGTCAGCGGCAGACCACAGGGCATGCCACCAGGCATGTCACAGGGTATGCCACCGAGCGCGCCGTTCGCATCACTGGAGCCGCCTCCCCCGGCGCCTGTCTCGGACGGGCTGCCTGGCGCGCTCTTTGGCATCAACACGCCTGCGCGCCTACGCAACCCGGTGATCCTCGGCGCTACCATCGACGGGCTGACCGATCCAGGCGTCCGGCGGGCGCTGGAGCCGAATCAGGACAACATCCTCGCGCTCCAGGGTGTTCGCAACGACCAGGGCCGCCCACAGCCCTTCGCGCTGCTCATTGTCGCCGACGGCATGGGCGGCTCCTTACACGGGCGCGAGGCAAGCCGCCTCGCCATCGAGATCGTCAGTCGCGCGCTGCTTCCGGCGCTACGCTCCGAACAGGCGCTTGGCCCTGAGATGCTGGAAGGCCTCCTGCGCCACGGCATCGCCGAGGCGAATCAGGACCTGCGCATGCGCAATACCCAGATCGAGGGCGGTATGGGGACGACCATGACCGCCGCGCTGCTGATCGACGACCATGCCATCGTCGCGAACGTCGGCGACAGTCGCACCTACGTCATGAGTCCCGAAATGGGTCTGCGCCAGATCACGACCGATCACTCGGTGGTGGCGAACCTTGTCGCGGCGGGCGTCATCAAACGCGAAGAGATGTACTCGCACCCGCGCCGCAACCAGATCTTCCGCAGTCTGGGTGGCGATGACGAGACGCTGGAGATCGACACGTTCCGTCTGAGCTTCCAGGCGGGAGACGCGTTCCTGCTCTGCTCGGACGGTCTGTGGGAGATGGTTCACGATCCGCAGATCCAGCAGATTCTCAGCGCCAGCGCCGATCCAACCACCGCGGCGCAATTGCTCGTGCGCGAGGCCAACGCGAACGGAGGAGAGGACAATATCGGCGTGATCGTCGCCCGCCTGCGCGAGATTCCGCCACAGGAGATCCAGCCAGGCATGCGTGTCGTCGTCGCGCCACAGGAGACGCAGCCGCGTTAAGTTGGCGACCGCGCCGCGCATATCTGGCGCGCATGCCTGGCAAACGCCGCGCGATTGTCCGTTTGTACTGGCGCGTGTAGCCAGCGAGCGCGAGCGGTGCTATACTCGCCACATTGGCGATACTCCAGAAGCGATACTCCAGATAATCGCCAATGGACGCCTGGCGCGCTCAGCGACGCGGCTAGCCGCAGACCGCGTCAATGCGAAACCAAAGCGACCTCTTCCGCACGTATCTTCATCCCCGCTGTATACGCCAGCGGCGCATACAGCGGCCTTCCGCGCATACCAGCGATGTGACGGTAGGGAGAAGCGCATCCATGAACGACCAATGGGGAAACCGGCGCCCAGGCGGCGCGGATACCGGCATCGCGCAGGTGCTTGAGATCTACGCGACTCGCGGCGGTCGTCTCGAGGGCGCGCGCAGGTGGCCCCAGAACCCGCTGACATTGACCCACGTGCGCTGGATGAGCGAGTACGGCGAGGCCGTCGAGGCGTTCTGCCCGCCGGAAGATGGCGCCAGCCTCGCCGAGGACGAGCGCGGCGTCTGGGTAGATCTGGCGGTCGAATTCTCGGCGATGCACCCCAACCCGGCGGGGATGGGCGCCAACTGGGCGCCGCTGCCCATCGGCCAGGAGCGCGCGGTCGAGTTGAGCCAGCGCATCGCCTTGCGCGGTCCCAGCGGCGCGCGGTCGAGCTATGCCCCCGGCGCTGATTACCCCGGCGCCACGCCCTTCGGCCCCCCACGACCCGATGGCTATAATCCCTTTTCCAGCCCCATATCCGGCCTGCCAGGGTTTGGCTCTGGACAGGTCTCGCCCTCACGTCCGCTGCGCCCGTCTGGAGTGACGCCGCCACCCTACCCCGGCTTCGGCGGCAGTTTCGAGGGCTATAGCGACGAATCGCCACGCTACAGCGGCGTCAGCGGGAGCTACCAGCAATCGGACCTCTTCGGCGCCGAGACCTCGGTCTTCCCCTGCGTGGAGATCGAACTACCGACGGCCATCATGGGTTCGACGGTGGATGTCTACACGCGCGCCTTCGCCAACGACGTCGCGCGCAACTTCAATCATGCGGTCCACACCATTCCCCAGGCGCGCGAGACACGCGGCTGGATGCGCGCGGGGCGGCTCGTGCTGGCGGCGCGGCTCTCGCTGGGCCAGGCAGGGCGCGCGCCCGGACAATTAGAG
This sequence comes from uncultured bacterium, assembly GCA_963733745.1. Classification (GTDB taxonomy): domain Bacteria; phylum Chloroflexota; class Ktedonobacteria; order Ktedonobacterales; family JADMIN01; genus DASWAC01. The sequence goes on along the minus strand of CAVTFE010000085.1, from coordinate 13,659 downwards.
ATGGATGCGGCGATCCAGATGCTGCGCGACGCCCTGGCGCGCTACACGCTGACCTACAGCGCGATTGGCCACGCCGACCTGGGCGCCTGGTCGCAGCAGGGCCAACCGCTGCCAGAGTAGGTTCAGGGGCAACCTATCATACACATCTGGCTGGCTATTGAATCCGCGCCACGGCCTAACTCCCTAACCCCCTTCCCTCAGAAAGTGTTTAAGAAGCCTTTTTCTAGCCGCGTGTCAAGCGGGCGAGGAGGAGACGAATGCCGACGAGGTAGATGAACGCCTCGCACTCCCCACCAGGCGCCCGTAGTCCTTGCTTATGCGGCGCTGCCGGCCAATCCACGAAAAAGTGCGCTCCACGATCCAGCGCCGCAGTTGGATGCTGAAGCTGCGCGTGCCAGATGCTCGCTGGGATAGTCTTGCTCGTGGAGAGCAGGGTATAAACCCAGCGCTTTGCCAAAACACGCGTCGAAAATTCTCTATTACCGGAGGTTATTCAATGATATTTTACTTTGGCTGGCTGCGCCTTGACACTTCAAGCACAGCAGCCGCGAACTCCTGCGGCGCTTCTTGAGGAAGATTGTGTCCTACCTGTGGAAGCACTTGTCTTTGCAATCCGTTGACAAATAAATGATCGAGATGACTATAGCTTCCAGTTGGGGTAACTCCGTCTCCAGTACCTTCCAACGCTATGCTCGGTACCGTTATTGCGGGACTGACTGCCAAGCGCCGTTCGATGTCTTCGAAGGCCGGATCACCAGACGCCAGTCCAAATCGATGACGATATGAGTGAACAACAACATCGACAAAATCCTCATTCTCGAACGACTCGGCAGTCTGTGCGTAGAGGGTCTCATCAAATTGCCAGTTCGGAGACCATAGCCGCCACAACAATCGACAAAACTCGCGTCTGTATTCTGCCAAGCCAGCGCGACCACGTTCGCCATGAAAGTAGTACTGATACCAATAGCGCATCTCCGCTTCCGGTTCTTGTGGCTTCAACGCCCCCTCAATTCGCTGGATGTTGTAGCCCCCGCCAGTTACCAGCCCGATGACACGATGGGGCCACAGCGCTGCGACACTACAGGCTGCTCTCCCGCCCCAGTCGTAACCGGCAAGCAGCGCTGTTTCTATCTGGAGCGCATCTAGTAGCGCTTTCAAATCATGCCCCAAAGCAGCTTGTTGTCCTGATCTGGGCACGTCCGATGACAGAAAGCGCGTTGGACCGAAACCTCGCAGGTATGGCACGATGACTCGGTACTGTGCTGCAACCAATAGCGGGGCAACTTCTGAGTAAGCGTTGGCATCATAGGGAAACCCATGGAGCAATACCACACACATACCGTTCGGCGCTCCATACTCCACATATCCCACCTGAAGAACGCCCGCGTCTATCTGTTTCAACATGGAACTCTCCTGAGCGCACTTGAAAATAAGGGGTTGGCTGCTGGTGGGGAAAATTGGGGTTATCAAGCACCAATGAGACCAACAGGAGCCAGGAAAAGTGTCTCACAAAATGGCTGGGGTTTGCCAGCGATTTGACACCGCTAGCGCGCCCAAGTAGTGGCCCGTCGTGTCCCGTCGTGTCCAAGTCCGTCGTAGAGAAAGAAAGGAAGATATTGACACTCCACATGGGCTAAAGCCCAATGGATTCTCAGTTCTCCGACGCGGCCTACGCCACGCCTCCCTGAAGGCTTTGCCCGAACCTCTCTATGTTCTTTGCCGCGTTGTGGTCCCGATGCAGACTTGTGCCGCACTCCGGGCAGAGATGCCAGCGGACGGACAAGCCCTTCTGAACCACGACCCCACAGCCGCTACAGGTCTGCGAGGTAAACGCGGGATTGACGGCGACTACCCTGCGACCGGCGCATGCTGCCTTGTACGTCAGGATGATGAGGAATGCACCCCATCCCGCGTCACTGATGGACTTCGCCGGATGGTGATTCTTCACCATGTTGGCGGGCTGTAATGCTTCGTGATAGATCGTGTCGTTGGCGCGTACTAAGGCGAGCGCCGTCTTGTGGTGAAAATCTTGTCGCTGGCGACGCACCGTTTGATGCGCCTTCGCCAGGAGCGTGACCGCCTTGCGCCGACGGTTGCTCCCCTTCTTTCGTCTGGATACCCTGCGCTGCGCCGTTTTGAGTGCGCGTTCGGCCTTACGATACCAGCCCGGATGAAAGATGCGCGTCCCGTCGGAGAGGGTGGCGAACGCTTCTATCCCCAGGTCGACGCCGGTCTGCTGTCCAGTTGGCGGCAAGGGTCGTATTGGCACGTCAATACAGGAGAAGCACACATACCAGCCATCGGCTTCCCGGTCGAGCGTGACCGTCTTTGGCGTGCCCTCCAAGGGGCGAGACCACCACACGGCGATGCGCCCAATCTTGGACAGGACTAAGTAGCCGTTGTCGAGCGTCGCGCCATTGCCGAACTCCTTGTAGGTGAAGGAGTGATATCGTTGACACTCCGCACGGGCTAAAACCCGGCGGATTCTCGGTTCTCCGACGCAGCTACTGCCACGCCTCCCCAAGGCTCTGCCCGAGCCTTTCTATGTTCATGGCGGCGTTGTGGTCCCGATGCAAGGCCACGCCACATTCTGGGCAAGCATGCCAGCGGACGGATAAGCCCTTCTGGACCAGGACACCACAGCCAGAGCAGGTCTGACTGGTGTAGGCAGGCGGCACGGCGATAACCCACTTTCCAGCGTACGCTGCTTTGAAAGCGAGGATGCTCAAGAACGCGACTCCACCCGGCGTCTTGAATGCTCTTTGCGAGGTGGTGGTTCTTGAGCATGTTGGCCGTCTGCAAGTCTTCGTGATAGGTCGTGTCGTTCTGCTGAACCAAGGCGAGCGCCGTCTTATGGTGGAAATCCGCTCGCTGTCGGCGCACTTTCTGATGCGCCTTGGCCAGCAGGGTGACGGCCTTCTTGCGGCGTGCGCTGCCTTTCTTGCGACGCGAGACACGTCGTTGGGCAGTTTTCAGCGCCCGTTCCGCCTTGCGATACCAACCGGGAGAAAAGATGCGTGTGCCATCTGAGAGCGTGGCGAAGGCCTCAATGCCAAGGTCGATGCCAGTTTGCCGTCCGGTGGCGGGAAGGGGGTGTATTGGCACGTCGGCGCAGGAGAAGCAGACATACCAGCCATCCGCTTCCCGGCTGAGCGTGATGGTCTTGGGTGTACCTTCAAGTGGGCGTGACCAGCGCACTGCGATACGCCCGATTTTGGACAGGACGAGGAACCCATTGTCGAGTTGCGCCCCATTGCCAAACTCTTTGTAGGTGAAGGAGTGCCAACGGTCGCGCCCTTGATAGCGTGGAAAGCCTGCCTTCTGCCCCGCCGCTACCCGACGAAAGAAGGCTTGATAGGTCTTATCAAGACGGGCCAGGACATCTTGCAAGACATGCGAGTGGATGCTCGCATACTCGGGTAGTTCAGCGCGCAGGCCCTTGAGTTCGCCTTCCTGCTGAAACCGGGACAGAGAGATATGGCGCCGCTCCCACGCGACCTTGCGCTGTTCCAACGCCGTGTTGTACAGCCTGCGACACAACAGCAGCACCCGTGCTAGCTCCCGCTGCTGTGCAAGGGTGGGCATGAGTTTGTACTCGTGGGCCTTGCGCACCGTCTGTCGCTCCATAGGGGTCTATTCTGTCTGATCGGCTCAATAGCGGCAACGGCTACGGTCAGTGGAAGCCCGCCGCAAGCCATTGGGCTTTAACCCATGCGATGAGGAGTGCTAGTTTTTGTCAGGCGCTCGTGTGTTGTGGCGCCCTACGCAATTGGGACGACGCGTTTCAACGCAGATGTGAGGGTGATGCGGCCATGCTGGCCAGCAGCAATCGCGCTTTACAGACGTGACGCCCTGCCGTCAAGAGCAGGTACAGGTCACAGTCTGATTCCCGCCGTTGCTGGTGAAGTCCACGTCGAAACTCGCCAAGATGAGCGTGCAAGAGACATTTACCACCGTTGATATACCAGCATTGAAGGCAACATTTGTGTGATCGAGCATTACACCTGTGCCATTTGGTGCAACTGGCGCTGTCGACCAGGTGAGCGTGCCGCCTCCATTGTGCTTAACTGTGATGCGGCGCTGACGCGGGGACGAGAGTCTACGGCGTTGGTGTATCCGTTGGTGTATCCGTTGGTGTATCCGTTGGTCGTCGGTGTATCCGTTGGAGTAGGCGTCGGAGTAGGCGTCGGAGTTGCCGTATCGGTCGGCGTAGGTGTTGGATTCGGCGTCAGCGTCGCCGTTGGCGTCGCCGTTGGTGGGCGCGGCGTGGGCGTCGGCGTGTTGGGGCCGGTCGTCACGGTTGGCGGGAACGGCGTGCGGGTTGGGCGCGGCGTCGGCGTGCGCGTGGGCAGCGGCGGTCGTGGGGTAGGTGTTGGCGTGCCAGGGCCCACCGTCACGGTGGGCGTCTTCGCCAGTTCGGTCGCGATGGCAGCCTGCGTCTCGTAGATGGGATCGTATGAGAGCGTGGAGGTCGGCCTAGTGGACGTATCGCCGCGCGCCCAGCCGTTCACCACCAGGCTGAGGGCGCAGAACAGGGAGACGAGCAGGAGCACCGACGCCAGGCCGATGAGCAGAGCCGGCTGCGGAATCCTGCGCCGGTCGTCGTCATCATCGCGGCGTGGCCCATTGCCGCCAGTGTTTCCACCATTGCCGAAGCCGCCAGAGCCGCCGTAGCCATTCGGGGCCCCAGTGTTCCGCGCGCCGCCAGCGGTCCCCCAGCCACTGCTCTGACCACTCCCAGGGCCGCCGCTGCTACGGGCGCTACCGCCAGCCCCAGCGTCACGCGTGGCTCCGCCATTCGCGCTTCGCCGGGAGGATTGTGGTGTGGGAGGGGGCGATGGGACGCGAAGTGGTGGGGCAGGCTGTGGAACGGTTGGCAGCGGAGCGGACTCCATCGCGGAGAGCCGGGGAAGGTTACTCGCGGCGCTCGGAGGGGGCGCGACCTCTGGGGCGACTGGGAACACCGAGCGGGGCAGTGCCACCGTCTCGTCTGTTTCTGTGGTCCCGTCAGACCGGCCACGGGAGATGGTCATGTCGCTGCGATACTGTTGATCGATGCGCTGCAAGGCGTCGCGCATGCTGGCCGCGTTGGCGTAGCGGTCCCCTGGGTCGCGGGCGAGCGCGCGCATCACGACGGCGTCGAGCTCGGGCCAGATGGCGGGATTGAGTTGTGATGGCGGAACGATGGGATCGTGGAGGACGCGGGCGGCGACGGCGTAGGGGCCGTCGGCGACGTGTGGAGGGCGTCCGGTGAGCAGCTCATAGAGTACGGCGCCCAGCGCATAGAGGTCGGCGCGGTGGTCCACATGCTGCTTCCCGTCGAGCTGCTCCGGCGCCATATATTGTGGCGTGCCGACGGGTAGACCAGTGCCGGCGAGTGTGGGCGCGTAACCAGTGCGTTCCGACTCGATGCGGCGGGTGATGCCGAAGTCGGTGAGCAGCGCGCGATCTTTGCTGAAGAGGATATTGTCAGGCTTGACGTCGCGGTGAATCAGGCCGAGCGCATGGACGGCGGCGAGGGCGGAGGCGATCTGCATGCCGACGGTAATGGCGTCGATGGGGTGAAGCCGCTCGCCACGATTGAGGATATCGCGCAGGGAGCCGTCGAGTAAGGGCATGACGAGGTAGAGGTATTGCCCCTCCTCGCCGTAGCGCTCGATGGGCACGATATTGGGGTGCGCGAGCTTGCCGACGAGAGCGGCCTCGTACTTGAAGCGCTCGACGTATTGGGGATCGGCGGCGAGCATCGGGGGCAAGACCTTGACCGCGACGTCGCGATTGTTGGTCAGGTCGCGGCCACGGTAGACCTCGGCCATGCCGCCGACATTGAGCAAGTCCAGCAGCAGATAATTGCCGAGTCGCTGGCCTCTGAGGACGCCGTCTTCTTGTGTCACGTCTCGCGCTCTATTTCTTCACAGCTCGTTTCCAGGCTTGGACGGCCGCGCTGTGGCTTACCCCAACACGACGGTGGCGGTATGAGGGCGCCGCCATTGTAGGCCGCGTTTTAGCGCCTGTCAAGTGGCGAAATAGCGCCGCGCATATGCTCTGGCCAGCGATTCGCCGGGCGTGACGCCGCATGCGCCTAGAGAAATGGCGCGCATTTTCGGTAGAGGCGAGGCAGGTCCGTTCTTCAGCCAGGCGGGTCAGATGAAGACGACGAAGGTGATGACGAGCAAGGCGAAGGTCAGAACGGCCAGTAGAGCAGCTTCGAGATGATATTGTCTTCGAGCTGGATGAGCCGCTGCTGACTGGCGAGGATGAAGACGACGGCGTTGATGGAGACGAGCAGGATCGCGAGATAGGTCAGGAAGTAGAACCAGCCGAGATAGAGGACGCCGTTGGCGCTGAACTGCTGGCGCAGATTGATGTGTGAGACGATGACGACGAAGAAGAGCGCGGCGGTGTACGCGAGGACGTTGGTGCTGTTCCATCCGGCGGGTTCTCGGCGCTCGCTGCGCCGGGTGGTCAGCAGCAGTATGCCGAAGAGCATCACCAGCGCGACCAGCGGCGGAACGATATAGGTGATGAACGCGCTGACGATCTGCCGGCTCATACCGACGGTGTAATACAGTGCGGGGTAGCCAGCCGGACGTGTGGAGCCAGCTATGCCCAGGTCGGTATTGTAGTCGTGGGTATGGTAGCTGAAGAAGGTCTGCCGGACATCCCAGTTTTCGAGTATGAGGGTGGGCTGAACGCCAGGGAGCGCTTCGGGGCGCATGGTGGTGTAGGACGCGAAGTCGGGCGTCAGCGCGACATTGTGGGTGAGGTCGGCGGGATCGATGCGCACCCAGAAGTAATGGCGGTCGAAGGGATACTGGTTGTAGATGAATTGCTGCCGCAGCGTCGCCCGGAACGTCCAGCCAATGACCTGTGTATCGCCCTCGGTGATGTGATAGGCTTCGGCGCTCTGCATGTCGCTGCCATCGGGCAGGGTGAAGCCCCGCGCGACATCCGCCGGAACCGCTGGCCCATAGCGTTGCCAGATGACGCCGCTGACGACCGGCGTCGAACGCGGAGGTGAACTCATAGACGGAGAGATCACCTGTGCGGCAACGCGTGACCCGGTACGCCTCCGCGCTCTGCATGTCGCTGCCATCGGGCAGGGTGAAGCCGCGCGCGACGTCCGCCGGTACGTCGGGACCGTAGACCTGCCAGATGTAGCCGCTCACGACGGGATCGAAGGAGCTGGTGAACTCGATGGACTGGATGAACACTCCTGTTGATGGATGCGCGGCTGCTCAGCAGGCGCGGCGGGCAGCTCGGCGAGATAGTGGTCCAGGTCACCCTGGCTCAGGATTGGTGTCCCGCTGCCCTGTGGGAAAGGCGCGAAGATGAGCACGATCCAGATCGCCAGCACGGCCAGCGCGCAGAGGATGCTGAAGGCGATGGAGAGCGTCCAGAGGTTGTGCGGGTCGAGGCGGCTGCGCTTTTGATTGCGTGTCAGCGTCACCCAGAGCAGGAGGGCGACGAGCAGCGCGAAGACGACGAGGATGAAGATGAGCCAGGGAATAGTAGCCGGTACGGAAGACTGCGGGCCCTGTCACGGCTGGCGCGGTGGCTGCGCGTGTGTGGCGGCGGAGTGGATGGATGGCGTGGGATTTGCCATGGCGCCGAGGACGCCCATGCTTCCGAGCGCGGCGAGGAGCGCGAGGGCGAGCAATGCGCCGGCGCCGCAGCGAAGCAGCAGGGTGAGCGGGCGGGTAGTCTGCATGGGGGCGGCTTCCGCTGGCGAGAGTGATCGAAGACACAGACGAGGATGATGACAGAATAGTGACGGAGGCGAGCGGTTTTCTGGCGCCGCAAGAGCATACGGTAGCATAGGTCGCGCGCGCCGGGCCGTCAAGCTGTGGGCGTCAAGTCGGGATCGTTCGCTTGTATGGCTCGCCTGTAGAAGACGGGCCGGGAGGGTGATTCGCCACGGGCAGGCTGGCGAATGAATTCACGCCTGTGGGCGTGACGGCCACGAAACCCGCCTGCGCGGGCGGCGCATCCGATTCGATTGGTCGGGCAAGCCAGAGCAGGTGGGACGGATTGTAGCCTATGAGCAGTCCGCTATACTTGCGGGTGGAGGATATGGATTCATATGTGAACGAAGGTCTGACCGATGGCGCCTGTCTCAACTGTCGCCGCCGTCTATGCCCTGAACGCGGTCGTGCTCGCGGTTGGGCTCGTGGCGCTGCTGCACCGGCTTGAGCCGGAATTCGATCCCTCGTGGCGGATGCTGAGCGAGTATTCGCTGGGACGATACGGCGCGCAGATCAAACATTCGCGGGAGATCCCTGGCTTTAGCTATGGAGAGGAAGCTACGCTGCCCTTTTCCATTTCTGCCTGTCTGTGAGAGAACACGGACATATGCACAAAACCCTCACCCGCACAATCTGTATCAAGCTGGACGTAGGCGGCCATGGTGCGGCATTGGCTGAGACACAACGCGCCTTTAATTCGGCGGCTAGCTGGATTGCACAGATATGCTGGGATGAGGGCATTACGAACACTAATACCGCGCACCATCGGGTGTATGGCGAGACGCGCCTCAACTACGATCTGGGTGCGCAGCTTGCGATTTGCGCCAGGGCGAAGGCGGTAGAAGCCATTAAGGGGGTGAAGGCAAAACGCCACGACACATGCCCGCGATTTGGCCCACAGGGGAGTATTCGCTACGACGCCCGCACCTATCGTCTGATGAGTCTCGATAGCGTCTCGCTCAATACACTGGAAGGTCGTATCGTCTGCCGTCTGTTGCTCGGAGCGCGTCAACATGACATGCTGGTTGATCCAGCATGGGGGATTGGTGGGGCTGATCTGGTCTGGCGGCGCGGCGTCTACTTCCTGCACGTCACCCAAAGTCGTGAAGCGCCAGAGGTGATCGAGCCAGATAGGCAGCTAGGCGGAACGTTGGGTGTTGATTTGGGCATTGTGAATCTGGCAACGGATAGCGAGGGCGAGACCTTTAGTGGCGCGCCGGTGAGGAAAGCTCGCGCCCGCTACCACCTGCGCCGGCAGCGGTTGCAGCGCATCAATACCAAGAACGCCAAGCGCCGCCTCAGAAAGAATGCGGGCCGCGAACGCCGCTTCCAGAAGGACGTGAACCACTGCATCTCGAAGGCCCTGGTAGACAAAGCCGTCGTATCGTGCAAGGCACTCGCGCTGGAAGATCTGACTGGGATCCAAGCGAGAGCAACGGTTCGCCACGAACATCGCTACGAGCGGCATTCCTGGGCATTCTTCCAACTGCGCCAGTTCCTCAGCTACAAGGCAGCATGGGCAGGCGTGCCGGTATATCTGGTAGACCCCAGAAATACCAGCCGAACGTGCTCTGCCTGTGGGCATTGTGAAAAGGCCAATCGGAAGTCGCAATCGGAGTTCCTTTGCCAGCGATGTAGCTTTGCTGTGAACGCGGATTTCAATGCCGCGCTCAATATCAGCAGAAAAGAATGGGCCGCAGTCAATCGGCCTATGGCGTCACCCCTCGCGGGGTAGATGCAAGCTCCCGCATTTATGCGGGGGTTGTTGACGCGGGAGTCCTTCCGACACGATGAGCATGATGGCGCCGAGATCGCGCCCGCGTCGCACGTCCTTGCGCCTGGCGCGCTGGTATTCTACCACCGCCACGGCGCGAAAGCGCCTAACTGGAATTGATATGCGCGGCCCCTTAGACGGGGGAGAAGAAGATACCGCTGATGACGGCGTTGATGGGGCCAGGGTGATTGGTGACCCGCAGCGTGATCTGGCCGCGCACGCGCCAGACGAGATACACGCCGTTCACGAACGAGGTCAGCGTCTGGGTGTTGAGCGTCTTGCCGGTGGTGGTGTCGAGCAGCCGCAGGTCTTCGGCGCGCTGGAGGCGGTCCCAGTCGAGGACATACACCGCCATCTTGTAGCTCTGTCCTTCGGGAATAGTGATGGCGACGCTGAATGTGTCGGCGGCGTACCAGCACGCCGCGATGCGATCGGCGCCGGTCGCGTCTTGCTGAAGGGCGCGCGGATCGTCCGTCGAGTCGGCCCAGGTGTACGGGGTAGCGTTGGTGGGAGTCACCTGGACGCCAGCCGGGAGTTGCTGACCATCGGTACTTACGCCGATGACGATCGAGCCGGCCTGGCCATAGACGCCGGACCAGTTACCCTGCGTCGCGGTGTCGCGGGTGAGGAAAGCGCCTTCAACCGATGGGACTGGCGTCGCAGTGGCCGGTTTGGTCGGCGTGACGCTTGGATGGGGTGTCGTGGCGCGGTGCGCGACGCTTTGATGCGGCGGGATGCCAGTAAAACGTGTGTAGAGCGCGGAGAAGAGGGATGGGGCGACCGCAGCGACGAGCAGGCCAACGAGCAGGCCGCCAATGAGCAGGCCGGGCACGAGGACGACAAGGTCGCGTGATTGCACGGGACGCGGCTTGCGCAGATCGTCGAGCAGGCGGCGGCTCAGCGAGCGGAAGCGATCGCGCGGCGGCGCAGGCTCATCGCGTGGCCACGCGAGCCTGCCGGAAGATGGCGCGGCCTCGAGCGGCTCGGTGATCGCGTCCGACCACTCATTCTCGGCGTTGTCGTTGTGTTCGCCTTCGCTCATCGGCGCTCCTTGCGCGCCAACGGTTCACAGATTGGATGTCATCCGAACCTATCTGTGTAATTGGTGCCCATCTGTAGGGGCGCGATCCATCGCGCCCCGCTCACCGGGCGAGACCGGTCTCGCCCCTACAAGGCAACTACCCAACACGTGATGCTAAGGTTCTTGCGCCTCTAATAGTAGCATGCCTGCCACGAGGGAACGGAGATGCTTGCGGCGCCGATAGCATGATAGGCCGATAGCATGATAGCTGGCTATTCCGCGCTCGTTTCTCAAGAGCCGGGGCATAGAGCATATGGACTAAAGTCCACTTGGGCGTCATGAGTTGAGCCGAATGCGCTGTCGCCGAGAGCGCAGGCGGCGAGAGAGAAGAGATCGCCTCACTGTCTCCAGCGAGGCGATATTTCTGTCAATTTGAAACAAAGTTTGCCATCGCACACGCCGTCAGGCCAGTATTTCTGCCATGGTGTTTCGAATAAAGTTTGCCATCTGATGGTCACACTGCACAGCACATGAGGAGGCGCCACGGCAACACCATGCGCCATTGTGCAGGCGCAACGCTGTGTCAGGCCGGTGCGAGGCATGGCGCTTGTACCCGATAGCACACTGTATTAAACATGGCAAAGCTAATTCAATACCAACAATGGCGCGCAGCGGTAGCGGTCAGATAACATGTCTTGCAGGTCATGGGTGAAGCAAGAATAAGCTTGCTCCTGCTCCAGCAACAGCCCCGCACGGCAGCAGTCCTCTACGGCATCCAACGCCTGCCAATCGCTTGCGTCCTGATCCTGCTCCGCAGGAGTATCTGTCAGGAGTATCTGTCAGGAGTATCTGTCAGGAGTATCTGTCAGGAGTATCTGAGCCTGGCGTCTCGTGTCTCGTGTCTCGTGTCTCGTGTCCGTGTCAGGCAGAGCGTACCACGCGCCAGCCGAGCCACCCGCGCAGGTCGTGTGCTTGTGCTGCGAGGGGCGCGGCGTCTCCCCAGAGGCTCGCTTGCGGCTGCTCCATGATGAGCAGCGCGCCCGCTGTCGCCACGACACGCCCGCGGGCAGCGCCGGCCGGCGGCACGGCCGCGGCATGTGGCTCGCCAGTCAGGGCATCCAGCCCAAGCGCAGCGGCGTTGACCAACGGCTGCGGGGGGTCCAGCCGCTGCACATCGGACGGCCAGCCAAGAGGCAGGCGTGCTGCCATGGTAGCAAGCGCCTCGCTGAGCGCCGCCAGCAAGCGGTCCGCCTCGGGCGGCGGATAGAGCAGGCGCAGCTTCGTCCGCACCGGTACGCGCTCCCGCGCGCCCAGCAGCCCCAGCTGGTGCTCCAACCGCCGCGCCGCCATGCCATCCTGCGCCCGTCCCACGAGCAGCGCGGCAGGCGCTCCCTGCTCCAGCACACGCAGCGGCGTCCTGCCCGCACCCGATACCCCGACCTTGAGCACGTCGGGGGCGAATGCCGCCAGGTAGATCTCGTGTGCGCTGCGCAGATACCGCGCACGCGGCCCCGTCGGCGGCCGGCTCCCATCGCTGGCGACGACCTCCAGGCGCCCCTCGCGCCGCTCACACTCCTCGCACTGAGCTCGCCCTCCTGGCGGTAGGGCGCGCCACTGCGGGCACAGCTGCGCCCCACCCTCGGGAGGACGGTAGCCAATACAGCGGCGCTCGCCCGCCATTCCTGGCTGGGCGGTCGTCAGGGACAGCGTCGCCCCGCGGCCGATGGCCCAGCGCAGCGTCTCATCGCCACCTGCGGCCGAACCTGCGTCCGATCGGGCGCTGACAGCCCCCGCGTGCCAGGGTCGCCACAGCAACTCCAGCTGGCCCGATCCCCACGTGTAGCCGACGAGGTGAAAGGGAATGGCCTCAGCCGGTGTGGACACCGGTGTGGACAATGGCATGTCGTTCGCTCCCGACGCCTTCCCGACGCCTTCCCGACGCCTGAGAGAAGCGTACCACCAAGCGTACCACCAAAGCGTACCACCACAGGCAGCGCGTTCTCCCGCCGCCGTCATGTCGGCGTGGGGAGCAAGACCGCGATCGGTGAGCAGGAACGCCGTCGCCCGTTCGCCGATCAGCTCCTCCCCACAGGCGTTGCACACCAGCGCGTCGTCGTCGACCGCGAAAGACTTGCCGTCATAAGTGAGCGTCACCGTCAGACGCGTCGGCGTCAGGTCGCCATCGACAACCCCTGCAACGTGCGGAGCTTGTCGAACTCATCGCGATCTCCTCCACCGTCCCATACACGCTCGCTGGTTTCCAGCTGATTTCCGTGCTCGGTGGCGCACATCGCCGCACATCTGCTGCACGTCCGGCGAATGGCGCCACGCAAGGTCGTGTAGGTCGTCGACGAGGGACGCGATTAGCTGCGCCCCTCTGTGGAAGGCATTCCTCTTCGTCCCCCGCTCCCTGGCGCCGCCCGTAGCGCCGCGCTAAGGTGGACTCGACGCCCGATCCTCTGCGCGACGTGCGCAAGGACGCGAATTCGGAAGGGCCTTACGCCGCTTCAAGTAGGAGCTGCACGACGATCTCGGGCGGCGCATGGCGCTTGGGTTCAGGCGCCAGTTGACGCGCCTTCGACCGCACGGCCAGTGACGGCACGACCGAACGGCGCAATCTGGCGGAGCAATGCCCTGTAGGGTCGGACAACGTGGGCGAGCGATCCCCCGACCACGGGCGATTGGGAGCGAGCGCCCTCCGTGAGAGATGGGCGTCGTACCGAGGGATCGAGTTGGCTCCGCTTCGTCGATGCGGCGTCATCCGCTGACGACGCGCACGCGTGAAAGAGCGCACGCTTTGTCGCCGGATCGTGACACCTCCGACACGGCCCCGTGACATCCGTGCGCAATACTCCCCAGAGGCGGCGGCAATGGGTCGCCACAGCAAAAAAGCCTGAGAGATGGCGCGAGTACCCCGTACACAGAGACTGCCGATGCTCTGGTGACGAACGCAGCAGCGCCGATGAGGATGGAATGTTATGGATGAGTCCGCACCACGGAGTGGCGAAGTCCGCTCCACGATCGAAGTCCCCTACGAGTCGAGAGCGCGACGCGTGAACTCTGATCCACGCGAGCGTCCGCAGCATCCCCGGCGTGTCTCGCCCTGGGTCATCGCCTTT
>CAVTFE010000084.1:0-51420 GCA_963733745.1 uncultured bacterium | reverse complement strand
TCCGGCATGCTGTAGTGGACTGTTGAGGCGATCTTGACGAAGTCCGGCAGCTTGAGCGCGGCGGCTTCGAGCGTCGCCAGATCGCGCGCGGAGGTGTAGTGGTTGGGATCGTCGTTCAGGCCATGTGGATTCGTGTAGTGGGTGTGCGTCAGGCCAAGCTCGCGGGCGCGCGCATTCATCAGATCGACGAAGGCCGCCTCGCTGCCGCCTATCTCGTCGGCGATGGCGACTGCGGCGTCGTTGCCCGACGGCAGCAGCAGCCCATAGAGCAGGTCGCGCAGGCGAATCTTCTCGCCCGCCGAAACCCCCAGGCGGCTGCTGCCAGGAACCGCCAGCGCCTCGGCGTCCGCCCCGATGGTGACTGCCCGATCCAGCCCGCCCGCCTCGATGGCGAGCAGCGCGGTCATGACCTTGGTCGTGCTGGCCATCGGGCGCTCGACGTCGGCGTCCTTCGTGTAATAGATCTCGCCGGTGTCGCCGTCGAAGACGAAGGCTGTGGTCGCCTGGATGTCTGGGACCTTCGCCAGTGTCACGCTGATCGCCGCGCTCGAAGCGTCGAGGGCGTCAGAAGCATGTGTCGTCGGCGCAGCAGTCGCCATGCGCACGACCGTGACAAAGAAGGCGGCGAACACGACGACCGGCAGCAGTATCCAGGTGAGGCCATAGGCCCGAGCGCGTCTGGCGCGGCGAGAGGCGGGATTGGGCGCGCCGCTCACCTTCGCCGTCCTCATCTCGTCCGTCTGCGCCACGATGAGATCGCCTTCCCGCCGGGATACCCTGTCCGCCGCCCTTCGCCAGTGTATGCTGTCTGCCGGCGGGCGTCAATCGTCCTATGCCAATGTGGACGGTTCAGCTTGCAGACATGATGAGAGCCGGACCACATGCGCCCGGCTCAGAAATACACTCAAGTTGGGGTGCCAAGGGGCGGAATCGAACCGCCGACACCAGCATTTTCAGTGCTGTGCTCTACCGACTGAGCTACCTTGGCGTGCGGGGAAGATCAGACGTGACGCCTGACGCCAGCATGCGCCAGTGTATCATCGCGCGCGAAACGCTGTCAACTCGCGCCTCAGAAGCGCTGGCAGTGAAAACCGCGCCTTCAACAAAAACGGCCTCTGCAAGATCGGAGGCCGTTCAGCTATCTACATCCCCAGCCAGCGTGCGGCGACTAGCGCCCGCCATACTGTTCGGGATTCTCCTCATAGAGCGCCTTGCACCCTGGCGAGTCAAAATAGAGCGTGCCGCCGTCCGGCGTGGTGAGCGTGTTCGCCGCACTGCGCTTGTCTACCATATTGCCGCAGACTGGATCGCGCGCGAGATCCGAGGGGTCATCACCCCTGACGCCTGCGTTGGGATTGAGCGCATCCTGGACTTCTTTATCGAGTTTGTCACCGTTCGGGTCCATGTGGTGTCCTTCCTGCTCTGCGGCGCCCAACCGCTGGGCGCGCCCCGCGACCTCAGTATATTCCATTTTCCGACCCTCACGTCTCTTCGTTCCCTTTGCGCGGGCGGCATGGTACCCTGTGTCGTACACAACCGGCGAATAACGAGACGGGAGAAGATATGAGCGAGACGACGCAAACCTACAAGAACTATATCGGCGGCGAGTGGGTCGCGGCGGCGGATGGGCGCACGACGGAGAACCGCGATCCGGCGACCGGCGAGCTGCTCGGCCACTTCCCGCGTTCGGGCCAGGCGGATGTGGAACGCGCGGTGGCGGCGGCGAAGGACGGCCTTCGAGGGCTGGCGGAAGCACCCCCGCGCCCAAGCGCGGCGAGATCCTCTACCGTGTGGGCGCGCTGCTCGCCGAGCGCAAGGAAGAGATCGCGCGCATCCTCACCAGCGAGATGGGCAAAGTGCTCGTCGAGGCGCGCGGCGACGTGCAGGAAGCCATCGACATGGCCTACTACATGGCCGGCGAGGGGCGCCGGCTCTTCGGCGCCATCGTGCCCGTCCGAGTTGCCGAACAAGGCGGCCTATGGCGTGCGCGACCCCCTCGGCGTCATCGGCTGCGTCACGCCGTGGAACTTCCCCGTCGCGATTCCCAGTTGGAAGATGCATGGCCGCGCTGATCGCCGGCAACACCGTCGTCCTCAAGCCGGCGACCGACACGCCACACTCGGCGCCGACAACTATGTCGAGGCCTTCGCCGACGCGGGCCTGCCGCCGGGCGTGCTCAATCTCGTGATGGGCAGCGGCGCGGAGGTCGGGCATGCCGCTGGTCCAGCACCCCGACGTGGCGGGCATCTCGTTCACCGGCTCGAACGAGGTCGGGCGCGAGGTGAACGTCGAGGCGGCGCGGGCCTTCAAGCGCGTCACGCTGGAGATGGGCGGCAAGAACGCGATCATCGTGCATGGACGACGCCGACCTCGATCTGGCGGTCGAGGGCATCATCTGGAGCGCCTTCGGCACGACCGGGCAGCGCTGCACCGCCTGCAGCCGGCTGATCGTGCAGAAGGGCGCGCGGCGCGAGTTGGAGGAGCGACTGGTCGAGCGCGCGACGGCGCTGCGCCTGGGCCATGGCCTGGACGAGCAGACGCGACGTTGGCCCGCTGGTCAACGCGGGACAGCGCGAGCGCGTGCATAGCTACATGCAGGTGGCGCGCGACAGACGGGGCGCGCATCCTCACCGGCGGCGAGATGGCGACCGAGGGCGATCTGGCGCAGCGGCGCGTTCTACTACGCCGACGCTCTTCACCGACGTGACGCCGCAGATGCGCGTGGCGCAGGAGGAGATCTTCGGCCCGGTGCTCTCGATTCTCGAGGTCGAGACGCTGGAGGAGGCGATCGCGGTGAACAACAACACGCGCTACGGCCTCTCCAGCCGCATCTTTACCCGCGACATCAACGCGGCGCAGGCGGCGATGCGCGACCTGACGACGGGCATCGTCTACATCAACGCAGGCACCATCGGCGCGGAGATCCAGTTGCCCTTCGGCGGGACGCGCGGCACCGGCAACGGCCACCGCGAGGCGGGCCTCGGCGCGCTGGAGTTCTTCACCGAGTGGAAGGCGATCTACGTCGATTACAGCGGCAGGCTTCAGCGCGCGCAGATCGACGCATAGGCGCGTCTCAGGGCGGTGGCGTGACTTCACTCGCCGACACAGCTATGTGGGCGTCAGTGTGCCGATCAACCTGCGCATTTGCCTGGGACCGCGTTTAACTTCGCAGCCACCAGGCGGAGAGCGGTCCCCACCCAACATGAAACACCGTCACCAGCATGCCAGGATACAGGTGATCGTAGTCGCCCCGCGAAACTGTGATGGCTGTGTCGCCAGGCAGGGCGGATGCTCTCACGACGATGTGGAGCTGCCCCGCTGGACCTTCGTCCGTTTTGCGCACAATCGTCGCCACGACATTGTTCTCCATCGTCTCTTCCGGTCCCTTCATGCGGAACTGCGCCGCCCCGTCATGCCACACCTAGTCTGGAGATGGGCGCCTCTGCTCCTCGTATGAGTCAGCCCAGTGATGAGGTCGCCGTAGGCTCGTCCACGAAGGTCGCCTTCCAGCGATCCATCCCCACACACTGGACAATCACACGCGACTGCTTCCCCCATGTCGGCCAGTACCCATCGAAATGATAGGTGGTCTCGCCGCCCATTCCTGCGCTAAACACCAGTCGCACCCGCGCTTCTGGGTCGTCGTGATGCGCGCGAATGAGATCAGTGGCTAGTCGTGTAGCGTGTTCCCGTTCTACCTCTTGCGCGTACGCCTGTCCTTCTCTGCTCATGATTTTCTCCCCTTCCTCTCTGTATTCGTCGCTTCCCCTGACATGGCGCCCTTTTGCCCCTTCGCTTCTGTACGCGCGCGCCGATAAGGGACTCGACGCGTCACGCGGATGGCCACTGAATCGACCCGCCAGCGGAGGAGGGTGTTGCGGCTTCTCACCCGTGAACGGCTGAAGAGCGTAGCGAAGTCGGTCGGTTCATCTGCTGTCCAGCCGTCGTCAGCCGCTATCGCCAGACGCGCCGCGATCAGCGACTGCGCCCTCGGAGTCGCAGCGCCGACATAATCTGGTTTCGGCCAGCGCATGACGGAGAAGGCAAGTGGGATGAGCACATCCTGTGTCTCCCAGCGATACGCGCTCGTTCGCATGCACATCCTCCTCTCGCCTATGTCTCGCCTATGTCTCGCCTATGTCTCGTACGTGTCGAGCGTCTTCTGTCATCGCACTCGCGCATCCTTGCCGATTCCTTACGCATGTCAGGTCGCAATCATGCGCCGAGGAGGAAGCCGCCCGTGAGGGGTTCGTCCCCTCGTTCGCCTCGCACGACCGCCTGCTTGTGCCACGATTCATACGCATGCAAGACGCCATAACCCAGCACGCCCCGCTCACCAGGTGAATCGCTCCGTTTGCCGGCGACAATAGCGCAGGACTGGCTCCCATCCGCAAGGCGACGCCATTCGGTCCACGCATGGTCCCGAAGCAGATTGGGGGACTCTATCTGTATGTCGGCGAGGAGAGCGCTCGGCTCCCAGTCCATGGTGCGATGAATGCCAGCACGAATAGAACTGTGAATGACATAGCCTGGTCCCTGTGCGATCACCTCTTGCAGGCAGTCTTGTACGGTCGTCATGCGGTCATGCCCTCTCTCAATGGATCTCAATGGATTGGCTGCTGGAAGCGCCTCAGCGCCTGAAGTTGGGTTGTCTGTCACCCGTGTGGCAAAGTGGCGATGACAGTAGAGCCTTTCTCGCTGGTGGACTGCTCGCTGGCGGGGAGGGCGCGATCCGACCTGCTCTGGCTGAGTCCTCACACGCACGAGGCTCCGTAGCGCGGCCCGCAGCAAGATGAAGAGGCTGACCAGTTAGGGCAACAATGACGCCGATTGTCACCATCGCCACATAGGTCAACTGCTGAGGCGGCCACTCCCCCGTACCCTCGGAGGCGACTAACAACGTTATACCCGCCGCCAGCAGGCCACTGAAGGCGGCTCCCAGCAGTAGGCGAACGAACAAACCATCCGTGGTCTTGACGACAAACGCAAGTACTTTCATCTGCTCTTGTCTCTCTCTTCTTGTCCTGCTCGTTCTGGCGTCGATGTGGCGGAGCCATCCTTCGCGCAGCCTCACCTGCCAGTATTCCGCCTCTCCGTCTGGGCGCTGCCCCCGCATCGTCTCCCGTATCGCCTCCCGCATCGGTTCGCCTCCTTGAGCCTCTTCTCGCTTCCTTGCGCCGCCGAGCGGGATACACGTGTTGAGATGGGTGGTCGGGCGCCAGACACCATAGTCTTGTGGCCGGGCTATGAGATGGACTGCCGCTGGCCAACGATGGCGATGAGGCGCACGAGCGCCCAGGCAATGACCGCATAGACCGCGATGGCGACGAGCGCGGAAAGCTCCAGCACACTGTTCTGCGTCACGGGGGTCGGAAAGATCCCCTGGAAGGGCGCCACGAGCGGGGCGGAGACGTTGTAGATGAAGCGCACGAAGCCAGCCTCTGGGTTGGCGGCCAGAAGCTTGAGAATCACGCGCGTGATGATCAGCGCCTCGACGACGCCCAGGACCAGATAGGTGATCTGCGCTGCCCGCTCGGCGACCGAGACTCCTGGCGACCGCTGGATTGGTTGCGCGGACGGCAGTGGTTGCGCGAGTTGGACCGGCGCTGACCGGTTGGATGGGCGCCGTGCGCTCGAGCGGCTGGAACGGCGGCACATAGGTCGGCGGCTCGAGGGGTTCCATAGGCGGGACTGGCGCGGACAGCGCTATGGGCGCAGTCGGCGCGGGTGATTGGTTCGAGCGGATCGTTGGCGTGGGTTCCATAGCGCATCTCCTGGCGGAAGAAGTGATATCGACGTGACGTATTGAGGCCGGCAGGGGAATCTGCGACAGCGGTCAACACAGCGGTCGGCCAGGAAGATGCTGTGGTCATTCCTGGCCGCTCCACGCGCGACTACGCTGTCGTGTGCGCCCGCCGGCCGGTGAAGAGACGGGTGATGAGCAGCAGGACCACCGCGCCGATAAAGGCGACGATGAGACTGCCAATGCTAAAGCCGGTGAAGCCACCGGTGAAGGCGTACAGGCTGGGGAAGACCTGCGAGAGCAGGAATCCGCCCAGGAAGGCGCCGATGACACCGACGAGGATATCGCCGACCAGCCCCAGACCACCGCCACGGACAACGAGGCTCGCCAGCCAGCCAGCCAGCCCACCGACGAGAATCCACATCAGCAGGTTCGCAAACGAAATGCTCACATTCAACATGTCCGACGCTCCTTCTGCAATCCGCGAGATCTCAACGATCTCACCCGACCGTCTCCGTCTCTGCTCACTCGGCCGCGCGATCGGCGATTCGAACGCGGCGCCTGGTCCAGTGAGAGCGGGCATGCCATCTCACACAGCCCAGCGCGCCTTCCTTCATGATCCTTCATGATCGGTGGCGTTCCGTCGCCCTCCCACTGAGAGCGTCAGGCTGCCGGTGTGTATTGAATTCTGTTCGATAAATAAATCGTACCACCCATTTGAACGAAAGTCAATAGTATATTGAATATTGGTCAATTATGTGTTAGTATCCGCACATGTGACTCACTATCGCCTCGCGTCTGGACGTGGAGGCGCCTGCGATCGGCGTCGGTCATGTGGAGCCGTCGTCTGTTTGGGGAGCGGGAGTGATCCTGTACCCAAGCGTTCACACGCGGCCTATCGAGCCGCCGGAGGAGAGAATTATGACGCCAGGCGATCCGGATCTCGTTCCATCTTTGCCCAGACCTGATGAGCTATCGAGCCAGGAGAAGCGCGAACGGCTGCAGCGCGATGCGCGCATCGAGCGCATCCTTACCGCGAGCCAGACGCTCTTCTCCACCCAGGCCTATGACGAGATCGCCATCGAGGATCTCGCCGCTGCCGCAGGGATGTCGAAAGGGCTGCTCTATCACTACTTCGCCAGCAAACGCGACCTGTATGTCGCCACGGTGGCGCACGTGCTGACGCAGATGGCGCACTTCACGGACCTCAGCCCAGATCTGCACGCTGGGTTGTCGCAGATGTTGTCGCTGTTTGAGCAGTCTCCCGGGCTGGCGAAGATGGTGCTGCGTGGGGGCATCGGCGTGGATCGTGAGGTGGAAGGTCTGCTTGACATCTATCGCCAGCAGCAACTACAGCGGCTCTCTCGTGGCCTTGGCTCTTTGGGCGATTTTGCTGCTGCGTCGACAGATGCCGTCGGCGCACAGGCGCTCGTCGTGCTGGGACTGCGTGGCTGGTTGGGCTTCCTCGACGAGGTGTGTCTGCAATGGGTTCAGCAGCCCGACGTGACGCGCGAGGAGGTGGTGCGCTTCCTCGAACAGAGCCTGCAGGCGATTGTCGCCGCGACGACGCGACAGCCTGTCGTTGACGCGCGAGAAACATAAACAGCATGAAAGGCAAGGAGATGACGGAAACGATGAGCATTGTCGATGCGTTGACGACCAGCGCCTGCCACGCCACGGAAGCGCACGACATCAGGCATATCTTGAAAGTATGCGAAAACGGGCGTACCGGTTGCTACGAACTCTCCAACTCGTCAGGGTGGGCGAGCATCACCCATGAGTTTGCCACGCTGGACGCCCTGGTGGAGTATCTGGAGACCGCCAATCGCTTTGAGACGCTCATCACCAGCGCCAATGGCTGGACGCCACTCCTGGCAACAGACTCCGACAGGTGAGGAGGTTCGCTCGCGTCGCCCGCAGCGCTGGCAGGATCTCACTCCCCACGACCGTTAGCGGTCACGTCCCTGGCAGCGTCCTGCTCGCTCTTGGCCGCGCTCATCTGCAGGCGCGTGAACTCTTTCCTGAGCAACAAGATGTCTTTATCACTCATGTCCTCTAGATCGACCAGGCTCGTGCGCGCTCCCACGACACCGCGGAGCAACTCGTCGAGTTTGAGTTGGATCGCCACCGCGTCGCGGTTCTGGGTGTTCTGAATGAGGAAGACCATCAAGAAGGTGACTATTGTGGTGCTGGTGTTGATGACCAACTGCCATGTATCGGAGAAGTTGAACAGTGGCCCCGTGATACCCCACGCAAGGATCACCAGAACCGCGAGCACAAATGCCCACGGCGAGCCTGTGGCAGTGGCCGCCCCAGCGGCGAACCGGCGGAAGGCATGCTTCATCGGAAACGACCTTTTCATGCTCCACGGGAGGCGCGCAAAGCGACGTGCTGCAGCGTCACCTTCCAGCGACCAGCGCCCACTACAACTCAAAAACTCAAACCGCCGACACGAGCTATGACCGCCAGCACAGCCTCATCGTCGAGCTTGACCCAGCGATTGATAACGCGCGTGCTCGCGCCGGCAGTTCTGGTTCACCCCAGCTTCACCCCAGCGCGCGAACGAGTGCGGGCCAGGTACCTCTGACTGTCACTCATCGGCCAGGCATTCAACGAGCCATCCTGGCGCGAAACGCTCCCAACTCGTCATGGTAAAAGCTCCCTTTGCGGGTCACTTGCTCAGCGGCGCGCCAAAAGAACTCATCCGCCCACCCCTGATCAGAGCGGCGCGCAGTAACGTTCTCCGCTTTCTCGGCGACGCGTCCTTTGAGATAGAACGTTTCGGCCAACTCATCCGCGACCTCGACCACTAGCCCTCGATGCCAATGCTCCGCGTTGCGATTCTGGATCTCTTGAAAATCCTCGAAGGCTGCATCAAGCGCGCCGCTCGCTTCTGTCGAGTCTGACGCGTGATCGCCTGCAAGCTGGGCCTTCGCTACCGCGAGATGGGCCGCCCCGTCGTCGCGTAACTCCAGATCGCTGTAAGCGATAAGATGGGAGACAGGATGCCGTATCGGATGAAGTGGGGGATACCAACCAGGCATAGGGCGCCGCCTTTCTGACGCTTTCCTAGGATGGTCTGGCCATGTAGCGGAGACAAGGCGAGCCCCTCGCAGCGCTACGCACGGCTCGTTAGGCGATGTCCAGACCTTCGCTCGTGGCCTAGCAGAGAACGACGTTAGCTCCGCGCGCCATTAGCGAGTGTGGGGGAGGAGTAGACCCTCAGATCGCTAGAAAAGGCGAGAAATGGCAGCTCACCAACATAGTTGTGCAAACCATCGACCATGGCGCCAGCGCCGCCGCTTGTTCATCCAGCGGTTACTCGTCTTGACCGATTCCTGCGCCTGCTGGTGGGTCTGCCAGATACCAAACGTGACGACGGTGGCCTCACCTGTCTTCGTGACGGTGAACGCGACAAATCCTGGCATGGCGCGATGGAGCGGCAGGATCTCGGTCTCTGCTCGGCGCATGAACTCCGCCATCTGGCCTGGTCTCGTGGTGATGGTCGTGACCTGGGTATACTGCACGTGGTGCTCATTTCTGTTCCGGCGCGGCCGTCATCAAGAGCGCCTCAAGAACGATCAGGCGGCGTGCCAGAACGGGTGCGGGAGCGCCCGAAACATACCACGGATTCCACTATATGTCAAACTTCCGGACGCATTTCTTATACGCGCTCGCAGCGTCAAGAACAGTATTTATCGAACTTGCGTTTCATCGGGCTGGCGATTGAGCGTTATTTTTCACGGTTCAGGCGCCCGTGCGTGGGCATGGCATGTGGACATGACCCCAGAAAAGCAGATCATGAAACTCGATGCAGAGAACGCTGCCGTGCGAACATAAACAATTGAACTGCGAACCGTGCAGGCCAATGTCGAAGCCCTTATGACCGAGACGCGCGGTGTGGGTGGGACAGGCCAGCGACAGCGAGACCAGTCGTAGACCGCCCTAGATACCTGTCACTTGCCTTAAGCTGAACGACCCCTCTAGCGCATACCGGCGCGAATGAGGTCACCAGCAGCCTGTGCTTTATTGATAGTGCGTCTGCTTAATCTCAATCATTCTATGTCTTTTTGTATTATTTTAGCGCATGTGTGCCTGCGGTTGTTCAACAAATAGTGGTATGCTGTCCACTGGTGTTCGGGATCAGCGTTGGACTCCTGCGGGTCGTCACATCGGACGGCTCTGGGGATTCGGCGCACCGCGGATCGTGCGTTTGGTGGGCGCGTCCAAGTTGTGACGCGCTGCAAACATGGATATGATGTCACCCTTCTGGGGCCGATCACGCCGGTTCTTGTACCAAGGAAGAAAGGCCCAACCGTGTTGCAATTTGAACGAAGCATCGTTATCTCCGCCCCTGTGGAGGAGGTCTTCGGCTATGTCGCCGACCGCTCCCACCTGGCGACGATCTGGCCGAGCCTAGTCGAAATCAAGGACGTGAAGCGCCTACCCAGTGGTGGCTCCGCCTTCAAGTATGTCTACAAGATGGCGGGCTGGCGCCTGGAGGGCACGGGCTCCGATAGCGAGTACGTGGCCAAGGAGCGTATCATCACCAAGCTCACCGGTGGCGTGGAGGGGACGATCACCTTCCGCTTCGACTCGGTCAGCCCTAAGCAGACCAAGGTACACCTTGCCGTCGCCTATACTGTGCCCGAAAAGGCGGTCCAGCGGGTCGGCGAGCCGTTCGTCGCACAGATGAACGAGCAAGAGGCTGAACTGGTCTTGCGTAACCTCAAATCACGTTTCGAGGTGGCCGTCCTTCACCCGGTCGCTCGCTAACGCGCTTGACGCGTACGCTGATACCGACAGCCTCATGTCCACGGCCCACTCCTCCGGGAGTGGGCCGTGGCTTATCAGAACGTGCGGCGCGAAGACCCCTTGGTTCACCGATGGGGATGAAGCGCCGCGCGCCGCCTGGCGGCGCCAATCGTTCAGGACGTACCGTCTGACTTGCTCGCTTCTCCCTGGTGGGGTCACCTGCTTGCATACCGCAGGGCCTGCGGGAATCGACGCTTGTGGAGGTGGCTTCGGGCCACGACATGATGGTGTCAGACTGGCGAGGCGCGCCTCCTCAGCGGTCGTCAGCCCAAGAATCCCCCGGCTTCAGCCGTGGGGAGCGGTCAACTCCGTAACACAGTCATCGTATTCGCCGCAGGGAGATACCGCTATCGGAGCAGCGCGACGGCGCCAGTGATCGCGGCGCCGAGCAGCAGCAGCGCGCTGGGCAGGAAGTAGAGGCCTGCGCCCTCCAGCGAAGAGAGCGTGATGCTCAAAACGATTACCGTGCAGGTGACCAGCGCCATCAGCGCCGCCGTACGCGCCGCCGGCTCAGCGGCGCGCTGTTGTCCGCGCGCGGCGAGCCAGCCAGCCGCAAAGAGCGCCAGCACAATGGCGATCACGAGCAGGAGACGCCCAATCGAGGCGGGTGATGCTGGCTCACAGGGATTGTTGAACGCGCTCACGCCGTAGCACGCCTCGTTCTCCACCAGCACCTGCGCGATGAAGAAGAGGCCCACCAGCGCGGTGAGCAGCAGCGCGGCGGCGGCGAGACCGATCTGGAGACGTTGCAGTCGCGTGGGTTGGGTCATAGCGGAAATCCTCATATCATAGTCAAGCATTCGCGAGCATTCGCGTGCATTATCAGATGTGCGGCGCGGAGACCCCGAGGCTTCAGCCCTGGGGAGGAAGCGCCGCCCCTCCTTTCTGGTCGTAGGTATAGCCGTCGCCACGCTGGAGCGGCTGGCAATACCGCACGTGGATGCCCTCGATGGTCCCACGCGCCGTCTTCACGTTGCATGATCCCGACGCCCGCACCGCCAGCCGCCCAACGTAGACCCCCGCCTTTACGCTGCTTGCAGGTACGCTGGCCCGTACCAGATCGCCGGTGCGGAACCCGCCAACGACGCTGGTCGCTTTCGCCCTCTTGTCCGGAAATCCAGCGGCGTTGGTGCGACACATCTGGCGGCTGTGGCGCCCCATGGCGGTGATCAGCAGCGGAACGATGCCTCGGACATCCAATCGCTTGGGTGTGCTGGCGCCAACGCACACCGCGTCGAGCCAGTGCGTCTTCGGCAGATCTCGCGTCGTCCGGTTCCATTTTGTCCGTCCACCTGTGCCCGTCTCCAGTGGCAATCCCAACGTGGCCAGCCGGTGGTAGAGCGCCCAGCGCGTCGCATTCACCGCTGCCGCGTCGCGTAAGGGCGCCCTGGCTTGCGCCTGGATCTCGGGATATCCAAACTCGGCGGCGGTGCGCTTGCCCTTGGCGTCATTGCAGGGCTTGCAGGCGATGGTGAGGTTGCTCACACGATTGGAGCCATCGCGCGCTTTTGGGACAATGTGCTCGATCTGCACGCGAACATTCGTCGCTTTGCAGTAGGCGCACTTCCTACCAAACTTCTCGAGCAAATACTCTCTAATCTCGTAGCCCGCCAGTTCGCCTTGCTGATATTCGACTCCCGAGATTTCGGCGTTCTGCAGCAACTGCGTGTCGAACTTCACCAGTTCAAGCGAGAGCGCGCCGACCGGACACCAGCGGCGTAACCGCTCCACCCAGGTGAGCGTGTTGCTGATACGCGACTCCAGCGAAGGGGGAAGCCAGCCAGCACGACGACGGCGGTTGAGAAACCGCGCGGGACGGTAGCGGGTGTGGTGGGACCGACGGGAGCGGCGGCAGGCGCGGCGCTGATCCAGCCTGGCTTTCACCTGCTGGCCGCGGTGGGTGACCTCGGCTGCCCACACGACCTGCCCACTCACGTCGTTGACCACCGCCAGGCCAGTTGTCTTGCTGCCCGGATCGATCTTGACACGTAGGGGCTCTGGCTCCGCGACGCGCGCACCTTCCTTCAGGATCAGCGTGAACGGGAAACGGTGGTAGACAGCCGCCCGTCCACGGTTGAGCAGATGCCGCGCTCGGCCTGGGTGGATCGGGCTGCACGGCCTCTGCTGCTGATCGACGACGAAAACCATCGACATCTGCGATCCTTTCGGACTCCGCCGAAGCGGGTAAGGGTTCCCTCGTCCGTGTTTGGGAGCGGTAACTGTGCCCGACGCACTGGCGTTCACACCCCATGTGCCTGTTTAACGCCGGGCTTGTAGCGCTTGGGGCTGGGACGCCACCCCAAGGTGCGAACGTGAACGCTCCTCCCAAACGGCTCCTGGCGCAAGGCCAGGGGACTGGTCAGCATCGGGGCTTGTGATCACAAGCCCCCGGCCTTGGCCGTGGGGTCGCTGACCACTAGTCTAGCTCATTAGGAGTATAGCTGGTCGCAGGACGTGGCGCATACACAAACGCCCGGACGTCGCATGGTCGCGGCTCCGGGCGTCTGCAGCAGGAGAAGGTCAGGCTACGCTTTCGTGGCGGGCTGGCGGCTCTTACGTGGGCGTGCGGTCCCGTTCGCTATCGCCTTCGTGGCGTGCCCGTTGCTATGACCGTTGCTCGCTACTTTATGGCCAGTGTGGCCGTTGAGTTGCGCCTTGACCGGACCGTAGACCGGAGTGAGCCAGTCCATGTACTCTGGGCGCATGCCACGCACGATCTCGGCGTAAACACGCTGAATCTCGCTTGCCACCGGGCCAATCTTGCCGGTCCCAACCGGGCGATGGTCTACCTCGACGACGGGGGCGATCTGCGCGCCGGTGCCGGTGAGGAAGATCTCGTCGGCGGTGTAGAGTTCCGTGCGATCGATCGACACGCTCGCGGGTGATGCGGTCCAGCTCGCGCCGGGCGAGCTGGATGACGGTGTCGCGGGTGATGCCCACCAGAATGTTCTCGGTCGGCGGTGGCGTCACCAGTTCATTGTTCACCATCAGGAAGATGTTCTCGGCGCTGCCCTCGGAGACGTGGCCCTCGGCTCGTGAGCATGATCGCCTCGTCGAAGCCGTTTGAGCGCCTCGGTCTTGGCGAAGGCGCTATTGACGTAGGCGCCTGAGATCTTGGCGCGCGCAGGGATGGTGTTGTCGTCCACCCGCCGCCAGGAGGAGACGCCGCAGCGCAGGCCAGCCGTCGAGACGTAATCGCCCATGGGCACGGTGTACATCATGAAGTTGTCCATCAAATCGTTGAGTTTGACGCCGATGATCTCGTCGGCCTTGTAACGCGAACGGGCGGATGTAACAGTTCTCGTGCAATCCGTTGCGGCGGATCAGCTCGCGGCGATCTCGATCAGCTCGTCAACGCTGTAGGGCAGCGTGATGCTCAGGATGCGGCAGGAACGGTGCAGCCGCTCGATAGTGCTCGCGCAGCGCGGAAGACATAGACCTCCTCGGCGGTGGGATTGTAGTAGCCGCGGATTCCTTCAAAACAGCCGGTCCCGTAGGAGATCGCATGGGTCATCACCCCGACACGGGCCTGATCGGCCGGGATGATCTCGCCATTGAGAAACACGACCATATCCGATCGCTCTGACAGGGGGACGTTCGTCGGCACGCTCATTCGCCTCCTCGTATGACGCCGTGGATGACGTCACTGTGTGGCGCCTTTGCCACAACGTGTTTCAACCCTCACCCGGCGTCAAAGCCGGATGCAACACCAAAACGGAAGCCAACCGGGCGGCGCGCAGCCGAAAACAGCCGGACCCTGCGCTCCCCTCACGATACGCCTTTTGCGCAGATGAAGTCAAGCAATATGCGCGCGCGTTAAGGCGTCTGATAGTCGTCTATGGCGCGCTGGAGACAAAGGGAATTGGCTGTTTGTTCCGTGCGATATAGAGTGGGTGGCGCGGGGAATTGGAGCGAGTCACGCCCAGACAGCAGGGCGCCAGCGCAGTCTGCGCCGCTAACAGGGCAAGCACAGTCTGATCGCGCTGTCGGTAGCCGCCATGAGCGCCCCACGCCAGGATAATGCAGGTCGCGCGTCTGGCTGCGGCGCTAATGTGCCGATCGTTGGCGGCGCCGACTGGATCGGCGGCTTGATAGAGGTCACGCGGATAAGGAGTGCGGAATGCGAACAGGTTCACTATCTCTAGCCCACCAAAGCGCCAACTGGCGGTGAATGCTTTGCAGCGGCGCAGAGTGGGATCATCTATTCTTTCGTCGGCCATGCTGGGATTAAGCAAAATCCAGAGCGCGTGTGGAAGGGACACATCCCAGGTCCGCCAGAGGAGATAGCGATACGCGCCTTCGATGATGGCGCCGTTGTCTTGCGCTAGAACGGGAGCGAAATGCTCTTTGACCGGGGGCCCCATCTACGCGAGTCCTCGTCCATCTGGAGAGCCGCCCCTTAATAGATTTGCTTGCCTGCCGCCGAGAGGGCGAACTGGGTGGCAAGAATGGCGGTCTTGTTCTCGCGGTCGAGGATCGGGTTCACTTCGACAAGATCCAGCCCCAGCAGCTTGCCGCTCTCGGCGACCATCTCCATCACCAGATGGGCCTCGCGGTAGGTAATCCCGCCGGGGACAGGTGTGCCGACGCCCGGCGCCTCGGAGGGGTCTACTACGTCCATATCAAGCATGACGTAGACGCCATTGGTTCCCTCGGTGGCCAGCCGCAGCGCCTCCTGGGCGATCTCGCTCATGCCGCGCCGGTCAATGTCGGCGATGGTGCGCACATGAACCCCTGACTCGTGGAGCAACGTGCGCTCGCCGGGATCGAGGTCGCGCGCGCCGACGATCACGATATGCCTCGGATCGATCTTCCGCCCCGGCCCACCGACGTTCACCAGACGTTCGTCGCCATAGCCCGCCAGCGCGGCGAGGATCTGGCCGTGAATGTTGCCAGAGGGCGAGGTCTCGTCGGTGTTGAAGTCCCCATGCGCGTCCAGCCAGAGGACGCCGATGGGTCCGCGCGCCTTCGCCACTCCGGCGATTGAGCCGAGGGAGATGGAGTTATCCCCGCCCAGGACGATGGGGAGCGCGCCACTGGCCGCCACCTTCTCCACTCGCTTTGCCAGATCTTCTGTCGCCGTGACGATCTGCTCCAGGTATTTGAGCTTTGGGTCTCCAGGGGCATGGACATCTGGATGGGGGACGGGCACTTCGTGGAGGTTACGCACCTCGTGGCCGAGCGCGCCGAGCTTCTCGGCGATGCCGGCGTAGCGGATCGCGCTGGGCCCCATATCCACGCCGCTACGGTCCGCGCCGAGGTCCATCGGCACGCCGATCAGGCTGATCTTCATGATGTGCGCCTTCCTCTGTGGCTGCGACGCATCAGGGAGCAACGCTGCTCCATCGCGTGGCATAGCGGCGGATAGTATAGCGCTTACGGCCCGCGCCTGTCCATTTGCGCAGACCTCTCTCCCGGCCCTCCCCTGCGAACGGAGGATGATACGCGGGCGTTTGTCTGAGTTCCTTAAGCGTCCACCAACGTCCGCAGACGACAGGTGGCGGATAGGTCAACGCTCCCGTATCACCTGGATTTGGCCCCCGCTGCTGGGTTTCTGCCCTCCTCCTGCTCTCCTCCTGCTCTCCTCCTGTAATGCGCGTGGACGCACAAGCGTCATGCAGCAGTACGCGCTCACTTCGGCGCAAGACGCGGCGTAGGGTCAGGAGAGCGGCCGTGGGCCACTGCAGACAACAGCTTCTCGCGCTCGCTTCGGTCATTCTGCTCGCTATCCTGCTGGTCGGTTGTGGGCTGCCCTGGCCCTTTCCCCAGCCGACGCCTGATCCGAAGCTGCCCGACGCTCAGCAGGTCTTACGTCCCCTGGCCTCAGGAGCGAATGCCGGCGACATCGATACACTCGATCCAGGGCAGATCCAGTTTGGCTTCGACTACGGCATGGCCAACTGATCTTCCCCAGCTCGTGACGCTGGATGAGCAGCAACAGCCTTGGACTGGGCAGCGGAGTCGCATGAGATCAGCGCGGATGGGCTGACCTATACCTTCCATCTGCATTAAGCCATGCCTGCGTTTACCCCAGCAGCGACTTGACTGCCGCGACGATGTGGCTCGCGCTGATTCCGGCGTCCTTGATCTCCTGCTCCGGCGTCGCCGAGCCAGGCATCTGATGCACCGCCAGCTTGAGCACGCGCGGCAGTATCGCCACCTGGAGCCTGCGCCTCGGTCCCGGCGAAAGCGTCGAGCACGGCGTCGCCCAGGCCGCCCTCGAACCAGTGGTCCTCGACGACGACGATGCGCCCGTTGGTGGCCTGCGCCGCCGCGTGCAGCGTCTTCGCGTCAATCGGCTTCACCGAGTAGGCGTCGATCACGCGGATGGCGACGCCCTCGCCTTGCAACTGGTCGGCGGCCTTGAGCGCCTCGTGCAGCGTGATGCCCGCGCCGACCACCGTCACCTGGTCGCGGTCCGACTGGCGCACGACCTTGCTGCCGCCGATGGGGAACTGCTCGTCGGGGCCGTAGATCACCGGCGTCTTCTCGCGCGTCGTGCGCAGGAAGCGAGATGCCCTTGCGTCTCGGCCATCGCCTCGACGAGCTGCGCCGCCTGGTTCGCGTCGCTCGGATAGAGCACCGTGCTGCCGAAGACCGCGCGCATCATCGCCAGGTCTTCCAGCGCCATCTGCGACGGGCCATCCTCGCCGATGGAGACGCCGGCGTGCGAGCCGACGAGGCGGATGTTGGCCTGCGAGACGGCCGCCATGCGGATGAAGTCGTATGCGCGCGTGAAGAAGGCGGCGAAGGTCGAGGCGAACGGCACGTAGCCGCGCACCTGCAAGCCCACCGCCGACGCGACCAGTTGCTCCTCGGCGATGTACTGCTCGAAGAAGCGGTCGGGGAAGGCGTTGGCGAAGGTCTCGGCGTAGGTCGAGTTGCTCACCTCGCCGTCCACCGCGACGATATCCGACCGCGCCGCGCCGAGCGCCTTGAGCGCGTCGCCATAGGCTGAGCGCGTCGCCACCGACGAGCCTTTGTCATAGTTCGGCAACTGGACGGGCTGCGGCGCCGGGCGCGCCGCCGGCTGGAGGTTCTCCGGCGACTGCGCCTGCACGACGAGGTTGCGCACGCCGCCAAGCTCTTTGATCGCGCGGTCGGCCATGTCCTGCGGCAGCGCCTTGCCGTGCCAGCCGTTCTTGTTCTCGATCTCGGAGAAGCCCTTGCCCTTGATCGTGCGTGGCGACGATCAGCGTCGGCGCGTCAGTCACGCGCGTCGCCTCGTCGTAGGCGCGGGCGATCTCGTCGAGGTTATGCCCGTCAATCTCGATGGCGTGCCAGCCGAAGGCTTTTGCGCGGGCGGCGTAGGCGTCGCCGTTCCAGCCGAGCATCGTCTCGCCGCGCTGGCCGAGCCGGTTCATGTCGAGGATGCCGATGAGGTTGTTGAGCGCGTAGTGGCCGCCAAGCTCCAGCGCCTCCCAGATCGCGCCTTCCGCCATCTCGCTATCGCCGAGCAGCGACCCAGATGCGGTAGGGCAGCTTGTCCAGATACTTGCCCGCCAGCCCGACGCCGACGCCGATCGGCAGGCCCTGCCCTAGCGAGCCGGTCGCCACGTCCACCCAGGGCAGGACCGGCGTCGGGTGGCCCTCCAGCCGGCTGCCGACGCTTGCGCAGCGTCATGCACTCGTCGTCGCTGATCGCGCCCGCCGCCTTGTAGACCGAGTAGAGCAGCGGCGAGGCGTGGCCCTTCGAGAAGATCAGGTGGTCGTTGTTCGGCGTTCTTGGGGTTGGCGAAGTCGTAGCGCAGGTAGCCCGCCAGCAGCACCGCCAGCAGGTCCGCCGCCGACATCGAGGAGGTGGGATGGCCCGATCCCGCCGCCGTCGTGCAGCGGATGCTATCCACGCGCAATTGCTGCGCCAGCTCATGCCATTGGTCGCGGCTGGCCTGCCCTCCCTGAATCGTCTGACCGGTCGCCGGATTGGTCGCGCTCATGGTCTGTTTACCTCTCTGCAATAGTCGCCATATCGGACCCCAGCGGCCCGGCGTGGTCTTACTCATCTGTCGTCTCGTCTTCGTCGCGTGCGGAGCAGTCCGTAGCGCCCGCTCGACGATACCCGGCAGGTCTGCCGCGAGCTTCGAGTTGGCGATCACGCGCGTCGCGCCCGCCTTGCGCGCCTCGGCCTGCGTCTCCAGGTCCACATGCGAGCCGAACGCGATTACCGGCACACTGCTTCGCGCGCCGCCGCGATCCCCGCTCGCCAGTCTACCCCACGCGCCGCCGTGTTCACCAGCGCGATGTCCGGCTTCTCTGCGAGTCCTTGCGGGAAGGCGTCCAGCGTGCGCGCCGTGCGCGTCGTGTAGCCAGCGTGCTTGAGCGTCGCGCTGATCTTGGCGACGAAGAAGAGGTCGTTATCGAGCAGCAGCGCACTCCTTTGCGCCCGGTCTGGCTGCTCGCCCTCATCCATCTCGTAACGCCCGCTTCCTGCTCTGCCATTCCTCTACTAGTCGTCGGTGCGCTCTTGGACGGGGCGCTGGAACTGCTCGGCAAGCTCGGCGTTGATCTGGCGCGTGTCGCGCCACATCTCCGGCGTGAAGACGTGCTGCCCGCCGATGCAGTAGGGCTTCGAGCATTTGCGCTCGTGGCTGGTCTGGAAGAGCAGGTTGTCGCCCTCCACCGTGACCCAGATGTGCTTGCGCGAGTAGCCGTCGCCCCACTTGAGCAACAGCCCGCCCGCGTACTCGTCGAAGCGCCCCATGCCATAGAGGTAGTCGCGGTTGAACTTCTGTAAGATCACGTCCACCTTGCTCGCGGCGACGATCTCGGCGACATGTGGCGACATGCGCGTGGTGGCGTGTTCGTCGAGGTCCTCCGCCGGGATGTAGCGGGCGCGCGAGGAGTGTTGCGCCTCCTCGATCATCTGCGTGATCTCGTTCATCTCGTCGGCAGGCCGCTCCTTCGCGCCGCCGACGATCATCGGCTTGCGCCCGTTCTGGTTCTCATCCCGGTTATCATCCTGGTCCGCCATCGGCGGCGCTCCTTCCCTGCGCTCACCAGCGCTGTACCTAGAATCTACCACCGCGCGCCACAGCGCCGCCACCACGGGAAGGGATGAGATCAAGCAGGAATGGTAGGTGTAGGCTGCAGGGGACACGCGGCGGCGTACTCGCTGGCGCTGGCTGGAGTGAAGGCGCCGGTCGCAGGCGCCGATTTTGGATTCGGCCCGGCATAAATCTCAGTCAGTGTTCCTGTCAGGCTCAACCGCTCAGCGTCGAACGGGCCTTCGAGATGATAGACGACGGGGTCAAGCTTGATGTCGAACTTGATGTGGTTCGAGCTATCTACCGCCCCCGTGAGCGGGTAGTATTCAGGTCCTTTGTCGCCAAAGACCGACATATCGCAGAGCTTAGCTTCGCCGCTGAGACTACCTTCCATCGTCTGCTCCACGCGCAAATACACCGTTCCACTCAAGCCGCTGAGGACTCCAGTATCCTGAATGTCGATGCGTCCACGCCACGTCCCAGCTACCGTCGGGATTGTCGCGCTGGCCGTCGGAGTCGCTGTCGAAGTCGCCGCGTTGGTCGAACACGCTGCCAGCGCGAGGGATGCGCTCATCACCAGTAGGCCGAATACCAGAACTGCGCCGCGCAGACGAGCCATCGTGCGCTCCTCCTCCACTGCCTAAGTGAGCATGCCTCTACTCCGCTCTGAACGTCATCTGCGCGACCGGCGTGCGGGCGAGCAATTGCTGGCCGTTGCGCCAGAGCAGGTTCGCGCGCGCCTCGTCGCTCCAGCCCTCCAGCGCCTCAAAGTCCTTGAGCCAGCGATCTGGCGGGATGAAGGGATAGTCCGAGCCAAAGAGGAACTTAGAATTGAGCCGCCCCGCCGCCTCCTTGAGCAGCGCGGGCGGGATGTACTTCGGCGACCAGCCAGACAGGTCGTTGTAGACATTGGGCTTGTGCTGGAGGATGGCGATCATCTCCTGCTCCCACGGCCACGAGGGGTGCGCGCCGATGATCGTCAGGTTGGGGAAGTCGGCGGCAAGGCTATCGAGGTAGATCGGGCGCGTGTGGTCCAGCTTGATACCGCCGCCGCCCGGCATGCCCGCGCCCAGCCCGTTCGTGCCGGTGTGGAAGAGCGCCGGAATCCCCAACTCGCTGATCTTCTGGAAGAGCGGGGCGAAGCGCGGGTCGTTGGGGTAGAACGCCTGCACGCCGGGATGAAACTTCGCGCCCGATAAGCCCAGCTCACGCACGGCGCGCTCGATCTCGACGATAGCGCGGTCGCCCTTGTGCGGGTCCACGCTGGCGAAGCCGACGAACAGCTCTGGGTAGCGCCGGACGATCTCGGCCACAGTATCGTTGCGTAGCGGCTTGCGGCCGGTCGCGGTTTCAGCGTCCCAGGCGAGCAGCACACCGACGATCTCGCGCTCGGCGTAGTAGGCGGCGATCTCCTCGATGTCGCGCAGCTTGACCTCGGCGCGAAAGTAGCGCTCGACGGCGTCGCGGTACTGGCCGATGGCGACATCCATGAACTCGCTGATGGGCAGGTGGACGTGGAAGTCTATCGCGCGTGGCATGGCTCAATCCTCTCGCTGATATCAGGCTGATAACAGGAACTGGGCGCCGGATCGCCGTTCCCAGTATACGGCGTAGAGAAACAGGCAGTTCATGCTATACTGTTAGTAATGTTGGCAACTGAAGCCATCTGGGTTTACCTAGGAGATACAAGTTAGGTGGCCTAAGCGGCGCAGCGATCGCGCCAATCGCCGGTGCCTTAGCGTGTGTCAGCAGTGTCGTAGTCTATGGAAGCGCAGAACGTCCGCAAGGTCTACAAGTACAAGCTCACACCGACGCCGGAACAGGCGAGCCTTTTGGAGCGCACGCTGGCGCTCTGTTTTCAGGTCTACAACGCTGCGATAGGTGAGCGACGCGAAGCCTGGCGACTGTGCGGTGTCTCCGTCACATATTATCAGCAGAAGGCAGAATTGCCTGGCATCAAGGAGGCCATACCCGAATACGCCCAGGTTCACACCCAAGTCTTGCAGGATGTGGTCTTGCGGGTAGACCGCACGTTTCAGGCATTCTTCCACCGCATTAAAGCGGCAACACGCCAGGCTATCCGCGCTTCCAGAGCAGCAGCCGCTATCCAGCTCTTCACCTATCCACAGTATGGCGACATGGCGCGGTGCTGGACGGCAGCCTGCTCAGCCTCTCCAAGATCGGCCGCATCCCCATCCGGTTGCATCGCCCCCTGCAGGGGCACCCCCAAGACCGTCACCATCAGCCGGGAAGCCGACGGCTGGTACGCCTGCATCTCCTGCGCCGACGTGCCGACTACAACCGCTGCTGCCCACCGGCCAAGAGACCGGCATCGATCTGGGCATTGGCGTCCTTCGCCACCCTTGCCGATGGCACGCATGATCCATACACCCCCGCTGCTATCGCCAGGCCGAGGCCTATCTGCGGACG
Source organism: uncultured bacterium (assembly GCA_963733745.1). GTDB lineage: Bacteria > Chloroflexota > Ktedonobacteria > Ktedonobacterales > JADMIN01 > DASWAC01. Next base: position 29,448 of record CAVTFE010000084.1, on the reverse strand, counting down.
CTGCGCAGCGCCGGGTGGCGCGACGCCAGAAGGGCAGTAACCGCCGCCACAAGGCGGTCAACCTGCTCGCCAAGGCGCACCAGCAGGTAACGCGCCAACGACGGGACTTTCACCACAAGACGGCGCTTGCCCTTGTGTCGCGCCAACGATACCATCTATCACGAAGCCTTGCAGACGGCCAATATGCCCAAGAATCATCACCTCGCCAAGAGCATCCAAGATGCGGGCTGGAGCGCGTTCTTGAGCATCCTCGCTTTCAAAGCAGCATATGCTGGGAAGCGGGCCATCGCCGTGCCGTCCTGCCTTCACCAGCCACAGAACTGTTCAGGGCTGCGGAGCGCCTGGTCTCCAAAGGCTTATCCGTCCGCTGGCATCGCTGCCCCTACGAAGACTGCGGGGCGCGCCTGCACCGCGACCACAACGCCGCTCGAAACATCCTGGCATTGGCAGCAGTGGGGCGGGGCGCGCCCCTCAGGCGTCAACGTAGCGGGGTGCCGCATGCGTAGCCTGAGAAGCCCCCGGCTTTAGCCGTGGGGAGCATGTCACATGCGCATCTAACACTGGGAGATAAGCGTATATCCAGGCGCAGGCAAGAGGCGATGCCGGTTCTGACAAGAGGTGGAGGAAAGCGATGGCGACGCGAGAGAAGACCGACAGAACGAAGCACGCGAAGAACGGACGTGAGGCTGCCAGCGGCGATCTGGCCGGGGTGAATGTGGCGCTGCTCAAGCGGCTTAGCGAGACGCCGGGGCCTTCAGGACGTGAGGAGCAACTGCGCAAGCTGGTGATCGAGGAGCTGACGCCGCTGGTAGACGACATCAAGGTTGATGCGCTCGGCAACGTCATCGCCACCAAGAAGGGCAGCGGCAATCGCACGCGTGATGCTCGCCGCGCACATGGACGAGATCGGCTTCATGGCGCGCTATGTGGACGAGCGCGGCTTCGTGCGCATCCAGCCGCTGGGCGGGTTCGATCCGCGCGTGCTGGTGGCGCAGCGGGCGATCGTGCACACCGCGTCGGGCGAGAAGCTGCGTGGCGTGCTGACGCCGGCCAGCAAGCCGGTCCACATGCTGGCAGACGAGAAAGCCAGGCATCCCCAAGCTCGAAGAGTTCTACATTGACTTCGGGCTGCCGGCCGAGCAGGTGCGCGAAAAAGTCACGCTCGGCGACCCATCACGATGGACCGGCCACTGGAGCAGGTGGGCGACTGTGTCATCGGCAAGGCGATGGACGACCGCGCGGGCGTCTTCACGCTGATCGAGGGGTTGCGACGCCTGGGCAAGCACAAAGCCACCATCGTCGCCGTCGCCACGGTGCAGGAGGAGGTTGGCCTGCGCGGCGCGACGACCTCGGCCTATCAGGTGGAACCCGACGTCTCTATCGCGCTCGATGTGACGCTGGCGATGGACACGCCGGGCATGCCGGAGACCGACGCGGTGACACGGCTGGGCGCGGGGACGGCGATCAAGGTCTTCGACTCGTCGTTCATTCCCAACTACAAGCTGGTGCGCCACCTGCGCGAGGTCGCGGAGAAGCACAACATCCCGCACCAGATGGAGGTGCTGCCGCGCGGTGGAACCGACGCCGGAGCGATGCAGCGCATGCGTGCCGGATCGGCGGCGATCACGCTCTCGATCCCGACGCGCTACATCCATACGGTGAACGAGATGGTCAACCTGCATGACCTCGACGCCGGTGTGACGCTGCTGGCGCGCTATCTGGAAGAGGCGCACAGGGCGACTACACGCTGTAGCAGGTAGAGTACCTAACCCCTTGCCCCCTTCCCTGCGCAGGGAAGGGGGAATCAAAGACGGAATATGCTGGCGGCTTCCATGTGATGTCGCCAGTTTTGCATAATTGAATAGTGAGAGGATGACTGATCGTCACGCCGTGAAGGGCGTTCAGGATGACGCGACTGGTGGCGCTGGATACGCAGGATCTGGAGACGCGCGTTCAGCGATGGATGGACGAGAAGCGGATCCCTGGTCTTGCGCTAGCGCTAGTGAGCGAGCAGGAAACTGCCTATACGCATGGTTTCGGCGTCACGAGCGTCGAGGATGGCGCGACTGCCGTTACACTAGAGACCGTCTTTCTCATCGCCTCTGTCACCAAGATGCTGGTCGGCACGGCGCTGATGCGTCTTGTCGAGAGTGGCCAACTGACGTTAGATGCGCCGATCACGACGTATCTGCCAGACTTTCATTTCACGGTAGCTGATGGCGCAGAGGAACACATCACCCTGCGGCAGCTTCTGAGCCATACGTCGGGACTCTGCACGTTTCGCGGCGACTTTAGCAGCCATGAGCCGACGGACTGACGTGGTTTGTGCGTGAGGCGCTTCCCTCGTATCCGTCGCTGCTCCCACCGGGCGTCGCCTGGCTCTACAGCAATGCGGGCTTTGCGCTACTCGCATATATCGCGGAGACCGTGACAGGAAATGCGTTTCGTGAGCTGATGGCCGAGCTTGTTTTCGACCTGCTGGAGATGCATCGCACGACCTTTGATCCACTCGTGGCGATGACTTATCCCATGGCGCAGTCACATGTCATTGATCCCGATGGCCACCTGCATCTAGAGCATAGATTCATACAGAACACTGCCATAGACGCTTCCAGTGGCCTCTGGTCAACGGCAGATGATCTGGCGCATGTGGCGCAGATGTACCTCAATCACGGTAGTTTCCACGGTCAGCGCATCCTTTCGCCTGAAACCATCCGCGAGGTGCAGACGCCACTCGTCTCGCTGTGGACGTTGCGCAACGAGGGCTACGGGCTTGCCTTTGCGACCGAAGAGTATCAAGGCGTCTCACTTGTGCGCCACAATGGCGGCGGACGCGGCTTCTATGGCGCATGCTTCTATCTTGCGCCTGGCGAGAATATCGGCGTCATCGCGCTCGCCAATCGCCCTGGCTTCATAGGTCTGCTCCATGAAATCTTCGACATGCTCTTCGATCCGCCCAGCTCACTTCCCAGGCAACCAGTAGCTTCGCCTGGTCGCACCGCCTGGCGCCGGTTTGCCGGCGCCTATCTTGGACATCTGACTGGGCTTCTGACACTCCACGGGGGCTCAAGCCCCATGGGTTCTCAGGCTACGCCTGCCCCAATGGGCTACGTTCACGCCTGACGGCGGTCTCCCCGCCGACGGTACGGATGCCTGGTCCGGGGAGCAGGTACTGATCGAGCCGTACCAGCAGCTCTTCTTGCGCACCAGAGCGGAAACGGCACTGAGATGGAACTGCACGGGACGTCGGGCTGAAGCCGCCACCCGCCTCACCACTGCCATATCACTGCCGTTGAAACGGCGTGGGGTGCGGCGGGATAAAGCCCTGTTTTGTCACCATTGGGTTGGTGAGCGACCAAATGATCCTGACTCGCAACGGCAAGGAGTTTACGCTGCGGCAGATGAGCGGAAATACGTTCGTTGGCGAGGCGACGGATGGCGAGCGAGTCGCAGTTGGCTTTCCAGGTTTGGCGTCAGAGGAAGCGTCGTATGTTGTCGTCGATGATGGCCCCTGCCAGCGAGTAGCGACGCCGCCAGTTATTCCGCCCAATCTCTCGCTATGGCAGGCCTTTGTGGGAACCTATCGGCTTCCTGAAGCCGCGCTGGTGAATGACGACACGTTCGTCGTCTCTCTCAAGATTGACATTGTCTCTCTTACCTGGAGGGGAACGACTGTACCGTGCATTCCTCTGGAGAGCACTCGCTTCGCTAGTGATTTCGGCCTCATCCGTTTCACAGCGGCGACAGAAGGCCCACTGCTTGAGATTTGGCAGACGATGACTGCCAAGCGTGTTGCCACATGAAGGGACAAGCAATAGAAGCGCCTGCCAACTTGCCGTGCGCTATCCCCCCTCTTTCCTACAAATGCGCTGTGCGCTTGCCATTGCGCGCCTGAACCGCATACACTCGCTGTAACTGAACATGGTTTCTGAGCGCGTCGGCAGAGGAGAGCAGCCATGGAGTCTGTGGAGCAGAGCGCGAGCGATCAGCAGAACGATCAGCGGTCGGACCAGATCACCGACTTGTTTCGCCATGTGCTCCAGACCGCGAAGTCCGATCCGGCGGAGGCGCGGCACGTGCGCGACGCGCTGCTGGCGAGCGGGCTGCTGGAGGTCTTCGACCTGACGCGGGCGGCGGACGAGACCGAGACGATTGATCTGCTCGATCTGCTGGAGGCTGGCGGTGAAGAGGCGTTGCGCGCGCGGATGGCGCAGTTGAGCGTCGCCGAGCTACACGAGATCATCGCGATACACGACTACGATCCGAAGCGCGAGACGTCCCGCTGGCGCAGCCCACGCAAACTGATCGACCACATCGTCGCCAGCGCCACCGCCGAACTCAACCGGGAAAACGGACCCATCGGAGAACCCGCGCTCGCCGGCACGGCCTGGCTGCTTTGACACTCCGCAGGGACTAAAGCCCCACGGATTCTCAGTTCTCCGACGCAGTCAACGCCACGCCTCCCTGAAGGCTTTGTCCAAGCCTCTCTATATTCTTGGCGGCGTTATGGTCTCGATGCAGGTTCGTCCCACAGTCCGGGCAGGCATGCCAGCGCACCGACAAGCCCTTCTGCACCATGACACCGCAGCCTGGCCCCGAACACCGCTGGCTGGTGAACGCCGGATTCACCGCTTGCACTCGCTTCCCGGCGCTTGCCGCCTTGAAAGCCAGGATGGTCAGGAACGCTCCCCACCCCGCATCCTGATGGACTTCGCGAGATGGTGGTGCTGGACCATGTTGGCGACCCGCAGGTCTTCATGATAGATCACATCATACGCTTGCACGAGATGGCGGGCTTGCTGGTGATGGAAGTCGCGGCGCTGCCGGCAATGTGCTGGTGCGCTTTGGCGAGCAGCTTGACGGCTTTGCGCCTGCGGTGACTGCCCTTCTTGCGACGAGCCACCCGTCGCTGGCAGCAGCGCAGGTAGGCTTCCGCCCTGCGATAATACTTGGTGGTGAAGATCCGTGCGCCATCCGCCAGGGTGGCAAACGACTCCAAGCCCAGATCGATGCCCGTCTGCTGACCCGTTGCCGGGAGCGGGTGCACGGGCGCATCGGCGCAGGAGAAGCCACATACCACCCATCGGCCTCTTTCGAGACGGTAATGGTCTTGGGCGTGCCCTCGATCGGACGCGACCAATGGACGCTGATGCGTCCAATCTTCGACAGAACCAGGAAGCCGTTATCCAGTCGCGCCCCGTTGCCGACCTCCATGAAGGTGAAGGAGTGGTAGCGATTCCTGCCCTTGAAACGTGGATAGCCCGCTTTCTCGCCCCGTTGGACCCTCCGGAAGAACGCCTGGTAGGTCTTGTCAAGGCGGGCCAACACATCTTGCAGCACGTGCGAGTGGATGGCTTCGTACTCGGGGAACTCCGCGCGGATGGCTTTCAGCTCTGCCTCTTGCTCGTAGCGTGAGACGGAGACGCGGCGTCGCTGGTAGGCGGTGATGCGCTGCTCCAGGGCGGCGTTGTAGAGGTCGCGGCAGCGCCACAGCACCTCCTCCGGCGCCCGCTCCTGGGCCGGCGTGGGACGCAGCTTCTCCTTGTAGGTCTTGATGTAGCTCTTGCGCGGGGTGGCCTGTTCCATAGAGATCTATTCCGCCTGATCGACATAGAAATGGCAAGCGCAAGGTTAGGAGAGCAAGTCCGGATAACCGCGTGGGCTAAACCTCCAAAGCTTGCAGTGGGCTAATTGCTATCAGGGCGCGGGTAATGAACGGAATAGAAGATGAACACGACTTGCCTCCTTCCTTCAATGGCGCAATACATGACTGCTGACCGGCATTGGACTGTCTCATTGTACACACGTTCCTCAGCAGGCGCACAGCAGATTGACGAGACGAAAGATCGGCTTCTCCAGTAGAAACACCTCTACCATGAAGAAATGCGCAGCGCCAGGAACGTCCCAGCAATCAGATCAAAGGTCCTCTCCCTGTTCGCTCACCACTCAGCCACGCGCATCATCATGGCCTAAGAAGCGTCTATAGTGAGGTGAGCGAGAGATAGTTTTCACGAAGGGACATGTATGAACACGGCTCAAGACTTTCTCGCGCATCTCATTGGCTCCTGGGACCTGCAGGGGCAGATGGGCGAGACGCCATTGCATCAGCACGTCGAGTGTCGCTGGGCGCTGGGCGGGCTGTTCGTCGAGGTCTACTGCAAGTCCGCGCTTGACGAGCCGCCCGGCGCTCGTCCGTATGAAGCGATCTACCACATCGGCTATAACGCGGAACACGATCGCTTCGCCATGCATTTGCTCGACACGATGGGCGTGGCGCTGACGTGCTCCGTCGGCGTTGGGAAGCGCGAAGGGCCGCCATCCCGTTTGTTTTTGATTACCACAGCGGCCCGTTTACCAATCGATTTGTCTGGAATGAAGAAGATGACTCGTGGCTCATGGAGACTCACCGCATCCAAGGGTGAGCAGAGAGAGCTATTCGCAACGAAGAAAATGACCAGGCGAACGCCCGCTTGATGGCGCGAGGCACAGGCGCGTCTAGCTGCAGCGCAGAGCCTTCAAGTCGCGCTATCTCAGCGTCTGTCGCTGGTCTGGCGGTTGTTGAGTTAACAAGCTAGTATGGCAATGTCCTTCGCATGACATATGCAGATGGAACACCGGTCGCCGCAGGCGAGATGACGTCCCCTTTTCAACCACTCAAAGAGAATGGTAGAGTGCCAATCGGTGAAGGGAGTCCACTCCATTGACACTCCGCCGGGGCTACAGCCCCACGGATTCTCGGTTCTCCGAGGCCAGTACCCCAGCCCCTCCCCGAAGGCTTTGCCCAAGCCTCTCTATATTCTTGGCAGCGTTATGGTCCCGATGCAGGCTTGTGCCACAGTCCGGGCAACTATGCCAGCGAACCGACAATCCCTTTTGGACCAAGACGCCACAGCCAGAGCATCTCTGGCTGGTGAACGCAGGGTGGACCGCTACCACTGAGCGACCGGCGCATGCTGCCTTGTAGCTCAGGATGGTCAAGAACATACTCCATCCCGCATCAGAGATACTCTTGGCGAGGTGATGGTTCCTGAGCATATTGCCGCCGTCTGCAAGTCTTCGTGATAGATCGTGTCGTTCTGCTCAACGAGTTGGAGCGCTGTCTTGTGGTGGAAGTCCTGCCGCTGGCGGCGCACCGTCTGATGCGCCTTGGCGAGCAGGGTCACGGCTTTGCGTCTGCGATTGCTTCCTCACTTGCGTCTCGACACCCTTCGTTGTGCTGTTTTCAGTGCGCGTTCGGCCGTACGATACCAGCCAGGTGAGAAGATACGCGTGCCATTAGAGAGGTGACGAACGCCTCAAGGCCCAAATCTACGCCCGTCTCTTTTCCGGACGGCGGCAAGGGTGTACCGGTACGTCAGCACACGAGAAGCAGACGTACCAGCCATCCGCTTCTCTGGACACCGTGACTGTCTTGGGCGTCCCCTCAATTGGACGCGACCAACGCACGGCTATGCGTCCAATCTTGGAGAGCATCAGAAACCCGTTGTCGAGCGTCGCACCGTTGCCGAACTCTTTGAAGGTGAAAGAGCGCCAGCGCGTGCGCGCCTGATACCGCGGGAAGCCTGCCTTCTCTCCCCCGTTGTATCCGGCGAAAGAAGGCTTGATAGGTCTTGTCGAGCCGCGCCAGCACGTCTTGCAAGACGTGGCTGTGGATGGCGGCGTACTCAGGAAACGCAGCACGGATGTCCTTGAGTTCAGCTTCTTGCCTGTATCGCGAGACGGAGACGCGCAATCGTTGCCAGGCGATGATGCGTTGCTCCAACGCGGTATTGTAGTAGGGAGCGACACAGGCCAAGCACGAGCCCAAGCTCTCGCTCCTGTTGGGGAGTGGGGTTGAGTTTATACTTGTATGTCTTGCGTATGGTCTGCTCATTCATACTTTTCTATTCTGCCTGATCGGCACGAAACCGGCAATGGCGGGTAATACTGGCTGAACCCACACACACCTAACCGCTCGCTTTGAAGGTGGTGGCTTCCGGCGAGCTGAAGCCCTTCTCTGTCAATGCGCAAAGCATTCCAATACCGACCATACCCTACCAAGCGCCAACAACGGTTGCTCAGTGAACAGTTGGAGGAGTTGCGCTGGCTGTGGAATATGTTGCTGGCCGAACGCAAACAGGCATGGGAAGACCGTCGAGAAATCATCTCCTACTATGACCAGCAGAATGCCTTGCCTGCTCTCAAAGAGCGGGTGCGTCCTGGTCTCAAGCAGTGCATTCTCAGGTGGCGGCCGCAACAGGTCGCCAAACGGTTGGATCTAGCGTTCGAGGCGTTCTTTCGCCGGGTGAGAGTCGGAGAATACGCCAGGCTACCCGCGCTTCCGGGGTAAGCAATTGTCTTGACTGTCAAGGGGCGACTTGAACGGACCAGCGAGATCCCTGGCGCACCATGGCGTTGAGAATCGTGAGCAGTTTATGCATACACGCCGTCAACGCTACTTTCTTGGGCTTGCCGGCCGCGCACAAGCGTCCATAGAAGGCGGCAATGGTGGGGTTGAAGCGGGAGGCCACCAGGGTCGCCATGTAGAGGGCGGTGCGCACGCGAGCCCGCCCACCCCAGATGATGCGCCGGCCCCGCCAGGCGCCACTCTCGCAGGAGAAGGGAGCCACGCCCACCAAGGCGGCGATGGCCTTGCGGTCGAGCCGCCCCAGTTCAGGAAGTTCCGCCAACAAGGTCAAGGCGGTGGTGGGTCCGATCCCGGGGACACTGCGCAACAACTGCTCGCGTTCGCGCCAGACGGGACTGGCTTGCACGCGCGCGGAGAGGGTGCGATCCAGATCCGCCAACTCGGCTTCCAGCCAGGCCAGATGCCGCTGGATGTGCGGTTGCACGGCCTGCGGAGCGGTATCGAGCCGTTGCCGCTCGGCGGTCAGCATCTGGATAAGCTGCCGACGACGAGCCAGCAACGCCGCCAACTCCTGCGCCTGTGCATCGGGCAGCGGGCGAGGCGCGGGATGGATCACCTGAGCAAAGTGGGCCAGCACTTGCGCATCGAGCACATCAGTCTTGGCGAGTTGACCCACCGCCCGGGCGCGCATCGCGTACCTGACGGGGATTGACCACCGCGACAGGCAAACCGGCCGCAGCCAGCGCGGCCACGGTAGAGCCCTCGCGGCCGCCGGTGGCCTCCAGCACGATCAGCTCCGGTTGCAGGGTTTGCAGGCGTCCGACCAACCCATCCAGGCTCGCCCCATCCGTGCCACTGACCCACTGCTCACCGCTGGGCCGCACGGCGACATCCAGCCGCGCTTTGGCAACATCGATTCCAATGTAGGTCGCAGGATTCATGGCCATCTCCTTGGGTGGCGCCAGGCAGACCGCCCTTCCTTGTGCCATGCGGGCTCAGTGATGGCCCCAGCAACTGTTCGGGCTCGTCGGCGCTGGAGGTGTGGCGACCAGCGCTTACCCGCGGTCTCGTCGGACCAAAGGGGGATCGGCCTACCACACCTCGTTCGGACTGTCAGTCTACTGTAGTCCAAGATACAAGGGGCGGTATGACTCGCTGACGTATCCCCAATGGGACAACGGCGTCAAACTCAACGCCAATGGCAAACGGCTTCTCCTTTCCAAGATTGGCGACATCAAGGTCATCTCTCATCGCCAATTGGAAGGAACTCCCAAAACGGCGACCATTCGCCGGACGGCGACTGGCAAATGGTTTGTGGCCATTTCCTGTGAGTGGGAGCCCACGCCCTTGCCCTCCACTGGAAAAGCCGTAGGCATCGATGTAGGCTTGAGAACCTTTTAGCCCTAAGCACTGGCGACGAAATCGAGAACCCCTGCTTCTTTCGCACGGAGGAAAAGGCGCTGGCAAAAGCGCAGCGAAGGCATCAGATGGCGCTGGACGCGCACAAGACCATGCGCGCGGACGTCACCACACGCATGAAGCAGGCTCATCCTGAGCTGGATGAAGCGAGCATCTGGCAAGCGGTAAATCAGGACGCAGAGGAACGAGCCAGCTGGAAGCAGCGACAGAAGCGGCGCAAAGTAGTGGCCCGCATCCATGAGCGGACGAGATGGAAACGGAAGAACTTTGCTCACCAGCATTCCCGGCGCATCGTCAACGGATTTGACCTGATTGCCATTGAAGACCTCAGCGTTAGGAGCATGATCCAGAAGGGACGCCCCGCCAAGAGTATCCACGACGCTGCGTGGAATCAGTTCCGGGAACTGATCGCTTGTAAGGCAAGATGGGCCAGCAGGCGCCACGTTGCCGTGAACCCCGCGTATACGTCGCAGGATTGCTCTGGTTGTAGCAACCGCAAAACGGATCTGACGCTGGTGGACCGAGTGTATCGGTGCATCTGCTGTGGGCTGATCATAGATCGTGACCACAATGCCGCATTGAACATTCTGGCAGTGGGGCGACACTGCCTGGGCCTTGTGTCCTAAGTAGAGTGACAAAAGTCTTCCGCCTGAACTCAGGCAGCTAGCCGGAGGGCATCCTCCGCGGTGAAAGCGGCGAAGAAGTCGTGGATGGCGACGACCATGGCGTCGATGGAGCCATGCAAGCGGTTGGCAGCGATCTGGTCTTTGAGGCGCCACCAGACCTTCTCGACCGGATTGTGCCGATGCCCGCTGTAGGCAGGCAGGAAGAGCAACTGCACCTGCGTGTGCTCGCCCAGCCACCCCTCGACCGCGTGGGCGTGGTGGATGCTCGCGTTGTCGAGCACCACGAGCACCGGACGATCGGCATAGGCCAGCGCGAGCTGCTCCAGGAAGGCGATGAACTCGCTCGCCCGCTTTTGTTCGCTGATCTGGTAGTGCCAGCGCCCGCTGCTCCACTCCAGGGCCCCGAAGACGGCGCGCTTGCGGTTGGCGCCGGGGCTGGGCACGTCCACTTGCTGGGCGCGGCGCATCCACATCGCGCGCAGCACTGGCAGCAGATGCACGTCGCACTCATCCAGACACACGATGGCCGCCGTGGCGGGCGCCCGCACGATGCGGTCGCACACCTGCCACATGATGGCGGCGGCAGCTGGATCGATCGGCAAGATGAGGCGGGGACGACCCCAGCGATAGGCCAGCAGGCGCAGCAGGCGGCGGACCGTCGCCGCGCTCAGGCAGATCCCGACCCGCTGCGCCAGATGCGCTGCCAATGTTCCCGTCGTCCAGTAGCCGAAGCGATACCCCAGCTGGGCAGGCGTCTGCTCCACCGCCTGGCAGAGCACGCTGCGGGCGACCGCGTCCGCCTTGCGCGGCCGCCCCGACCTAGGGCGGTCCTGCAGCCCGCTCTCCCCCTCCTGCTGATAGCGCTCCACCCAGCGCTTGACCGTGGCCTCGTCGCACTCGAAGATGGCGGCGATCTGCGCGAGGGAGTAGCCACGGCTCGCCAAGAGCACCATGCGAATCCGTTCACTCACCCGTCCGACCGCGCGCCGAGCCAAGTCTTTCAACCGTCGTCGTTCGCTCTCTGCCAGGGGACCGAGACTGCTCATGGCCTTCCCCCTTCTCCTGTGCCAGAAAGGATAGTCCCCCGACCTTCAAACGCCAAGAACTTTTGTCACTTTACCTAGTATTACTACCGTACTTGAGCTCGACTTTGTACATTTTTCGGGAGAAGAACATGGCATGAGGTTCTTGAGAGCTAAGATAGCAGTGGCCAAACCGCTATCGAGCTCAGGAGAACGCTCATGCCATGTGCTGTCCCCATTATACCCCTGCTGGAACCATTGCGCTGCCTGTTTACCGCCCCGACCTGGAAGAAGATGCTGACGCTGCTGCGGGGCACACTGCTCGCACGAGGCCGCCGAACCGTCACCACGGCGCTCTGGCACACCGGCCATGAGCAGGATCCCCATTTCAGCGCCTATCACCAGGTGCTCAACCGGGCGCGCTGGTCGCCGCTGCAGGCGAGTCGGTACTTGCTCACGCTCATCATCGAGACCTTCGTCCAAGCGGGCGGCACACTCGATATCGTGATCGACGAAACGTTGGAACGCCGCTGGGCGCCAAGATCCGCAAACGGGGCCACTATCGTGATAGCGCCCGCTCCAGTCATCAGCGCTCGGTGAGCAGCCCAGGCTTACGCTGGATCGTGCTGGCAGTGGTCGTGAGGGTGCCCTGGACGCGGCAACGGTGGGCGCTGCCCTTTCTGTGTGTGCTCGCCACCACCCCCGAGGTCAGCGCCCATCTCGGCGTCCGCCACAAAACCCTGGGGCTGCGAGCCCGCCAAGTGGTCAGTCTGCTACGTCGCTGGCTGCCGGGAGTGCCAATCAAGCTGCTGGGAGACGGGGCCTACAGCATCCTGGAGCTCGGGCTGCAGTGTGCTCGTCAGCAGATCACACTGATTGCGCCGTTTCGCCTCGATTCCGTGATCCACCAGCCAGCTCCGGTACGCACCCCCCACACAGTAGGACGCCCCCGTGTCGTGGGTCCGCGCCTTCCCTCCTTAGAACACGTCCTCTCTGACCCGCACACCATTTGGCAGCGTCTCACCCTGGACTGGTATGGCGAAGGTCCGCGGGCACTGGAGCTGTGTAGCGGTACCGCCTGCTGGTATCGCTTTGGCTCGACTCCCTTGCCCATTCGGTGGGTCCTCACTCGTGATCCAGCGGGAAAACGACCGCCCAAAGCCCTCTTTTCCACCGACCAGGCACAGCCTGCTGACGAGATTGTGCGCGATGCGCATGAAGCGCTGGAGTGTGGAGACGACGTTTGAGGAAGGCCGCGCCCATTTAGGGATCGAAACCCAACGGCAGTGGTCCGATCGCGCCATTGAGCGCACGACTCCGCTACTCTTCGGGCTCTCAGTCTTGTGGCTCTCTTTGGATCGGCTTTGGCGCCCGATGGGCATCCTCCTCACCGGCAAGCAGCCTGGTATCACAAACCAGCAGCCACCTTTGGCGATATTCTGGCGCTGGTGCGCCGGCGCCTGTGGGGTGATTTCGCTTTCCCCACATCCCGTTCGACCCCGATGTCGTTTTAGTGCCGCGTGCGACACTTGCGCAGCTTGCTCATGCGGTGTGCTACTGAGCAAAAATGCACAAAGTCGAGTTGAGGATGTTGAGCCAGTCCGTGATACTCCCAAGGACCGATTCGGAATGGGAGGTACGTGATGGATCCGGAAGCCATCCCCGACTGGGCCAGCTCGTTCGCGGCGTTCTGCGCCCGTTTTGATGATCTCTTTACCCGCAGCGAGTCCCGTACCCAGGCGCGCAAATACCTGCGTGGCTTGCTCGCCGGGTTGGAGCGCAAGACCAGCTGGCAGCTGGCCGAGGTGGTCCAGGATGGGACACCTGACCGGATGCAACGCTTGCTCTATCGGGCGCCGTGGGATGCGGAGACCGCGCGCGACCGCTTGCAAGAGTTCGTCATCGAGGGCTTTGGTGACCCGGAGGGCATTGGCGTCCTCGATGAGACCGGCATCCCCAAACAGGGCATCCGCTCGGTGGGGGTCCAGAAGCAGTAGTGTGGCGCCGTGGGCAAGATCGAGACCTGTCAGGTGGCGACGGTGCTGACCTATGCCACCGCCCGCGGGCCTGTCTTTCTCGACCGGCGCTTGTTTCTGCCAGAGGAGTGGTGCGGCGACCGGGGACGACGGGCCAGAGCCCACGTGCCCGCAGACGTACGTTTCCAGACCAAGCCGCAGCAAGCAGAAGGCGTGCCATGCTGGAGCACGCCTGGGAGCAGGGGACGCCCATGCGGTGGGTGACGGGGGACAGCGTCTACGGTGACTCCCCAGAGCTGCGCGCGGCCATTGAGGCGCATGGGTATTGGTATGTCCTGGCGCTGACCTCGGTGATCCGGTGCTGGCTGGAGCCGCCCCCCCTCCAAGGACCGCAAGAGGTGACGGGTGGGCGCCCCCGGCGGGCCGTGCGGCGGGCCGCCAGGGCGCCCCCAAGGCGCGCACGGTGGCGGAGGTGATTGCCCGGCTGCCGCGCGCGCAGTGGAAGCGGCTCAGCGTGGGCGCTGGCACGAAAGGACCCCGCATCTATGCGTGGGCGCGGGTGCGCGTGATCGAGAGCCGCGATGGCTTCCCCGGCCCGGAAGTCTGGTTGCTCGCGCGTCGCTCGGTCAGGGATCCGACCGAGCTGGCGTATTATTTCGCGCTGGCGCCCACAACGGTTGCGCTGCAACAATTGGCGCGGGTGGCAGGCACGCGCTACACGGTGGAGCAGGTCATCAAGCAAGCGAAGAGCGAGGTCGGGTTTGATCGCTATGAAGTGCGCTCGTGGCACAGTTGGTATCGACACATCACCCTCGCCATGCTGGCGCAGGTGTGGTTGGCGGACCAGCGGCTGGTGGCCGGAGAAAACAAAGGTGGGCCTGGAGGATCTGACCGTGCCGGAAGTACGGCGTCGGCTGGAAGTGGCATTGCCCCTGCCTGAGCGGGGCGTCCGCGAACGCCTGGCGTGGTCGTATTGGCGCCGCCGCAAGTGCTACCAGGCGCGCCTCTGCCACTACCGCCATCGCTCCTGGCCCAAGTACGCTGGCCCCAATCCACTCGATTCCTCATGACCTAAGTACGGTAGTAATACTAGAAGCCCCTGCGTTTACGCATGGGGAGTCGTCACCTCAATTTTGTCCTGCGTAGACCAATATGCGCGTGGGGAGAGTACAATCTCCTGCACGTGGCGCGCCATGACCCGAAGTCGCACTCGTGTGCGTGCGAGCGTCACCGCGCCGTGTAGAATCGCGCAGGAAGCGCCTTCGCTCTCAGCGCGGTTTTCTGGCGCACGTATCGGGATTCGCCCTAAAATCGGTTCTGGACGCAATGAAGCGGTCCGAGTGGCAGAGTCGGCAATGGCAGGCGACGGCGATCCTTCCATCGCCGCTTCCATGACATAATGAGCGCGCAACGACTCGCGGATTCATGTCGGGGAGCGGACGGCTAAGGAGAGATAGAGCGTGGCACGGATACTGGATACGATTGACGACCCGACGCAGCTACGAACGCTCTCGCAGGCGGAACTGACTCAGCTCGCGCAAGAGATCCGCGATGAGATCATCGAGACGGTCTCGTTGCGCGGCGGACACCTGGCGCCGAACCTGGGCACCGTCGAGTTAACGCTGGCGCTGCACATCGCCTTCGATACCCCCCACGACCAGCTCGTCTGGGACATTGGCCACCAGGCATATCCACATAAGCTCGTCACCGGGCGGCGCGACCGCTTCCGCACCATCAAGCAGTTCCAGGGCATTTCCGGCTATCTGCGCCGTGAGGAGAGCGAGTACGACGTCTTCGGCGCGAGCCACGCCAGCACCTCGATCTCCGCCGCTCTTGGCATCGCCGCCGCGCGCGATCTGCGCGGAGAGAAGTCGAAAGTCGTCGCGGTCATTGGCGACGGCGCGCTGACCGGCGGGATGGCGCTGGAGGCGATCAACAACGCGGGCGCGCTGAAGAAAGACTTCATCATCGTCCTCAACGACAACGACAAGAGCATCTCCGACAACGTCGGCGCGCTGCACGCCTACCTCGGCCAGATTCGCACCGACAAGCGCTACCGACGCCTGCGCGAGCTGGCCAGCCACTCGCTGGATCACGTGCCGGGCGGCGGGCTGGCCAGAGAGATGGCTGGGCGCGCAGAGCGGAGCGCGAAAGAGTTCGTGCTTCCTAGCCGCAGCGGCGTGATCTTCGAGGAGTTGGGCTTCACCTTCCTGGGTCCATTCGACGGCCACAACATCGAGGGGCTGATCTCGGTCTTCGAGAAAGCGCGCGAGATGGAAGGCCCCATCCTCATCCAGGTCATCACGCAGAAGGGACGTGGCTGCGACTTCGCCGAGGCCGAGCCGACCAAGTTCCATGGCCCCGGCGCGTACGATCCGGCGACCGGCGAGATGAAGAAGAAGTCTGGGGAGCCGCCGAAATATCAGACGTCTTCGCCGACGCGCTGGTCGAACTGGCGCGGCAAGACCCGACCATCGTAGGCATCACCGCCGCGATGGGCGAGGGCACCTCGCTCAACAAGTTGCAGAAGGCGCTGCCCGATCGCTATTTCGACGTCGGCATCGCCGAGCAGCACGCCGTGACCTTCGCGGCGGGCTTAGCGGTCGGCGGGCATGCGCCCGGTGGCGGCGATCTACTCCACCTTCATGCAGCGCGCCTTCGACCAGATGATCCACGATGTCTGCGTGCAGAACCTGCACGTCGTCTTCCCGATGGATCGCGCCGGGCTGGTCGGCGAGGATGGCCACACGCAGCAGGGCGCGTTCGACATCGCCTTCATGCGCATGATCCCGAACATGCAGGTGATGGCGCCGAAGGACGAGCGCGAACTGCGCAACATGCTCTACACCGCGCTCTACATGGATGGGCCGGTCTCGCTGCGTTACCCACGCGGCAGCGGCGTCGGCGTCCCGCTGGACGAGGGCTTCACCGCGTTGCCCATCGGCAAGGCCGAGCTGCTGACGCCGGAGAAGGAGATCGCGGGCGCGCAGGTGCGCCATGCTGGGCATCGGCTCGACGGTCGCGGCGGTGGAGCAGGCGGCGCGCGAGCTGGCGACGAGGAGAACGTATCCGCGCGGTCGCGGTCAATGCGCGCTGGGCGAAGCCGCTGGACGAGGAGCTGATCCTGCGGCTGGCACGCGAGACGGGGCAGCTGGTCACCATCGAGGATGGCGTCGGCGATGGGCGGGTTCGGCAGCGCGGTGGCGGAGTTGCTGCACGCGCACGACCTGCACGACGTCAAGCTCAAGATCATCGGCCTGCCCGACCGCTTCATCGAGCACGGCGCGCCAGCGATCCTGCGCGAGTTGACGGGCATCTCATCTGGACATATCAAAGAGGTCGCGCGCGACCTGCTGGCGGATGAGCCACCGCAGCAGGAGCCGAGCCGCGCGCCGAAGTCCTCGACGCGACGGACGAACAAGGTAGAGCAGGAGATCAGGTAGACGAGGGAATGCCCTCTTGCAGCCGTGCGGGACGGTATGATACGATGTCAAGCGCGCCGGGCGGACGCCTTCGGCGCAGCGGGCCTCTAGCTCAATTGGCAGAGCAGCTGACTCTTAATCAGCGGGTTCCCGGTTCGAGTCCGGGGGGGCTCACCGTACCACATATGGGAGTTGGACACGATCCAGCTCCCATATTTTGTGCCTCACACCAGCTCACGGCGTGGGAATCGGCAAACAGTTAGCTGCTCTCCAACGCCCCACACTCGTCCCACACTCACCCTACAGACGAGCACACTCCTTCACACCCGTCCCACGGATCGGCACAGGCGCCCCACAGCCGCTGGCACTGACTTGCCATGGCTGGGCACACTGTCGCCGAGGGCTAACCTCGCGCCAATCGCGCGGTGTAAAGGAGTCTTGCTGGTATGCCAGGCACACGACGAACGACTGATCGTAACACGAAGGAGCGACCAAAGGGTTCTCCAGAACTGCTCCTCGAGCTGATCATTGAAGAGTTCATCTTCGATACTCAGCAAAAGACAAGCGACGGATCCACCCCACGGGCTTATCGCCAGCCCCTGCGACTCTTCGTGCGCTTTGTCAGTGAAGAACTCGGGACGCCCTCCCTTGGCTGAGCGATTTTACGCTGGCTGCTGTGCAGCGCTGGGCGACGACGTTGCAGCAGCGGCCCAAGTGGGAGCGCGGAGGCCTCGCTGTTGGCACAAAACCACTGGCTGTCGAAACACGCCGCACCTACCTCCGTACGCTACGCACCTTCTCGAATTGGCTGCCTCGTCCTCCGCATGCATACTGCCCTGAGCCGCCGCTCAAACATCTGATCCTGCCACGGGCGTCGCAAACCTACAAGCTCCCTCTCACCGATGATGAGGTCACGCGACTCATTTGGCAGCCGAAGAGGATACGGTCTTTGGCGCGCGCGACACTGCGATGTTGCTCTTTCTTATGGACAGCGCGACACGCGCCATGGAACTCTGCCGCTTGCGAATCGGCGATGTCACCCTTCCAGACCGGCTTGGTGCTGGTCGCCCGTGGCAAAGGGAACAAGACACGGGCTGTCACAGTCGGCGATGAGACCGTCTGGCGCTGCGGCGCTACGCCGTGATGCGCGACAGCCTGCATGGAGCGAGCGCGCTCACCTGAAGACCCCTTCTTTGAAACGTGAATGGGGGCTTCTTCACCTATTACGGGCTTCGCAGCTGGCTGAGGCGTTTCAGTGCACGTGCCGCGGTGCCTCGTGCGCATCTCCACTTCTCCGCCATACCTCCGCAGTCGATACCTTGGATGTGGGGGCCGACCTGCGCACGTTCCAACTCAAACTCGGCCATGCCAGCATCGTGACCACTCAGCGCTATCTCAACATGGCCTCAGACCGTCTCAGTGAGCGCCAACGCGCGTTCAGTCCGATCGACCATCGAGCAGCAAAGAAGAGCGCCTCAGCCATCTGCGCGTCAACCGCTCTGGCACAAAGGCAAAGGGCACAAGTCACCTCGTGGTGAGGAGGCGTAGCTCATGCCACTACGCGATTTCCCTTTTGGCGCGAGCGCCCCCAGTCCAGCCAATGCAAACGCCTGAGAGCCGATGTGTCAAGAACTGCTCTCAGGCGGATGAGCGGTTATCCCTTTTCGGCGAGCTGTGGTAAGCAGTACGCCTTGAATCCGCCTCAAAGTACTGAGGTGGAACGGGAGTCGCTGTCTGCAGTGTACCGCAATGGCTACCGGGCGCGCAGCGAGTTCCTGTAAAACCACATCAACACACCACCACCTTCTATAAGGAGAGAACATTCACATGTTTGCTGTGATAGGAACCGTCGACAACTACACCATCCTGCCGTCCCCTGTCCTCGATGACGCCGATCCCAAAGGCTATCGCATCGAGCAACGGCTGCAGGTCACCGTGAAGCTCGCCGCCAACGAGCGGCAGCAATACACCGTCGAGTTCCGCCTCGGCGATGAGTCACAAGCCCCCTCCACTGACCTGCTCACCAAATGGCTGGAGTCCGGCGAGCTGGTCCAAGCCTTCTGCGCTGGCCTGGCAGCCAGTCCCTTTGTCCACGCAAGGAGAAGACCTACCAGCGCCGCGGTCGTGCCGTGCAGATCGGCGAACAGACCGCGGAGCTTGATGCGTTCGTGGTCTTCGCCGGCTCGGCCATGGCGGTCCTCGAACCTGGCTCACCGCTTGAGGAGCAGGTGAAGCAGGCCCGTGCCGTGTTCAAGCGCGGCCAACGGGCGTATCGCGACCAGCGCAACGCCGCACGAGTCGCGCAGATGGAAGCGCAACTCGAGGAGCGAGTGCGCCAGATGCAGGAACGTCGCGCCCAGGCCGAGGCCGAGAAGGCTACCGCTGGTGAGGCGGTCGCTGCCAACGGCCGTCGCCGCTAACTGAGCGTGCCAGCGCAGAGAGGGTGGGTGGCTGCTTCACTCACGCTCTCTGCTCCAGCCGCTCCATTCCCTGAAAGGACTCTCTTCCCATGCAGGCTTCTGTACCACATTCGACATCACCGCAGTTGGGGCTGTTTGCCTCGCTGCGCCGGCTGCTCTTTGGTGACCGCGCCAAACGCGCGCATGTCTCCGACCATGGCGCGTTCATGCGGACGCTTGGACGCGCCTGGGCAGTGCCCATGACCCTGGTCTTCAGCTTTGGCGCCTTGATTACGCTCGGGCAGCACCAGATCACCATTCTCGTCGGGCAGTATCAGCGCCATGAGCCGCTCGACTTCGTCGTCCTGGCGCTGCTGGCCATCACCTTCGTGATCGTCGGCGGCATGGATCTGACGCTGCTCAACTCCGCGGTCGAACTGCGAGATGCGCGGCTGCGTGGCGTGGATCCGGCCAAGGATCCCTACACGCGTGGCGCTCGGCTGCGCGTGTGGCTGGTCTCGCTGATTGAGTCGGCCACCTTCATGAGTGTCGCCTACCAGCTGGAGAAGCCACCCAGCTTCTCGAGCGACCTGCTCGCGGCCTCGGTGGCCTGGGCGTTCATTGTCGCCAGAGCGCTCATTGCGCCGATCTGCGCCATGTACCTCGCGACGCTGGGCAAGCGCGCCATGGTGCGCCGCGAGATGTATGGCAATCTGCTGCTCACCATTGGCGGGACCATCCAGCAGATCCTGGAGAACCTGCAGTTCGCCGCTGATGAGCGACTCATCGAGCCCCTGTGGCGCATGCAGGTGCTCGTCGACCGCGCCAGCCGCGCCACGACGGATGAGGAGATGGATACCCTCGACAATGATCTGCTCAAAGCGCTGGGCGAGTTGCGCCATCTCCGCGATCGCCTCCATGGCGCGCAGCGCTCCCACGATGCGCCGCCGATCCTGGAGGTCTCGTCTGCTCCGCAGGATGCGAATATGCTCGATGCCCAGCGTGGATGAGCTCCCAGAGGAGCTTATGCCAGTCGGACGCTACAACGCGAAGCGTCTGGATGATCGATTGGCGGCCACCCGATGACACGAGCCACCGCTTCATCCGCACTCCCGCGCATCAGGGCAGCCGTCTGGTCTCGCCCTGACGCCCAACTCTCCTGCTGGAGTGGGAGCGACGCTTCCTCACGCGTCGCCAGCCCTACGCTCGCCAGCAGGAGGATGGCTCCTATCGCTGGGTATTTCAGCGCCTGGATCGTCTGGCACTCTGCCCATCTGCAGGGCAAGGAGACGCTCGCGCTCGCCTCTCGCGACGAGCTGGACCAGTGCCGCTGGGTCTGTATCGATGCCGATCGCCAGACGGCCTCGACTCACCTGCGCCTCGTCCAGCAGGCGCTGGAGGCACATGGGTTGCCGAGTCTGTTGGAGCGTAGTCGTCGCGGCGGGCATCTGTGGCTGTTCTTTACCCTGCTGCAGCCAGTGTCATCGCGACTGGTGTGGTCAGGGAGTGCTGGATCCACTCTACGCATCGGGTCAGTTGCCACAGGTGCTCGAGGTTTACCCTGACGACACCGAACTGGGCCTGCCGTGCGGATGCCGCTAGGGATCCACCGTCGTACCGGCCAGCGCTATCCCTTCCTGGATCAGGCTGGCGCGCCTATCGACCTGGAGGATCTGCCTGCGGCGATGGCGTTCGCGTCGCTCAGCCCGCAATCCGTCCCGAGCAGTTGCGCGCCGTCGCAGCTCATGGCGCCTCGGCCAGCCAGCGCGAACATCGTCAGCAGCCTCGTCACAGCCTTCCGTCTCAGTGCCATCCTCGACCACGTCAGCGGTGATCCGCTGGGTGGATGCGCAGGTCAACGCTTGGATCTGCTTGAGGAGTTGTCACCAGCCACGGACATGCGCCTGGCGGGACAGGGGTATCTGGGCTGGTGTCCCTTCCATGACGACCAGGCGCCAGATGCGGCGGGAGATCCTGGCACACCCTCCTTCTATGTGGTCCACAACCGCCGCTATGGCTGGAGCTGGCGTGTCTCTCCACCAACTGCCCGCACAGTGATGGACCGATGCGTCACAGCTTCCGCCTGCTCCAGGAGGTGCTCCAGCTCGATGTCGTCAGCGCGATCGGCGCGGCGCTGACGCGCTGGCCAGACGCTGGCAGCCGTGCGAGTGACTGAATCGTCTACTGTCTTGGGCAGCACGTACATTCGGGGTTGAGCTGCATAGAAAGCGTGTCGAGTCCACACCCGATGCAGACGTACAATCGCTCGCAGGCTATTGGATACGAACCGGGTTAGCTGAGAGCGCCGAGGTACAACTCGGACTGCGGAATATCCGCATGAAGAACTGAGTCTGAGCATAGACGCAGGCCCTGCCACATTCAGGGCACGTAGAGCTCAGCTGCGGGACTGGATGAGGATGTTGGACTCAGTCATAGGGGAATCTCCTTGCAGTGAGAGGGGTGATCAGTTAGGCGAGCCGCCTATGCCGCGAGAGCACAGACCGATGCGTCGGAAATGTCGACATACGCGAGATCGGCTTAGGCAGTCTATAAAGAGGAGTCAGCAATGTCACTGATGTTACCAGCAGATCGATGAAGCGGATGGCGTGCTCGGACGAGCTGCAGGCGTGGTTTCTGGCGCGGCGCAGACGCCGAGGGCTGGGTCTACACCAGCGTGCTGCGTCAACTCGTCAACCGCATGTACCGCGATCGCGACTACCTCGACCGCCGCAAGCGCGAGGGACGCCACACCGCCTATGACTACGCGGTGGATCGCGATCTCAAAGCGCTCGCCTGGGCCATCCGCGCCATCGTGCGCTACACCCCGCCGAGGAGAAAGCGCGGCCTGAGCCACCGAAGCCACCGCGCAAGCCCTCCCGCCGCTTATCGCCGCTGAGCGCGCCAAGACGGCAGGACGACCGAGCTGGAATGGGCAGCCAAAGCGGGACTGGGCCGGTCCCGATCTGCCGCCACCGCACTCAGCCACGTACTCAGCGACGCGCCGAGAATCGACAGCCATGAGTGCGATCACGATCAAGGCGACCTTGTGTGCTGGTCTACTGCGCTGCGTGGCGCCAGCTGGCTCGCCAGCGCCTGCTCGGATGGGTTCCCTGCCGGCAACTGCCCAAACACCTGCTGTGTCGTGGTATTGGCTGCCAGTACCACGCCGAAGCGGTAGAGCGCCTGGATGGTCTTGCCGATGGGCTGCCCGCTGTATTGGGTGCGCCCAACGACGATCAGGCAGCCAACGGCGGCCGGTCGCGCGCATATGTCCCCCACGAGCCGGACGCCAAGCACGTCCAGCGCCTCGGCGCCCGCAGACAGCGGCCGAGGATGTTATGGGCGATCTGACAGGGCGGTGCATCCACGAATGCCGCGTCCGGTGGCGCCTTGCACACGCCACTGCCCCCGTCCAACGGACCATGATCGGGAAGCAGGGCATGCGCGTCGCTCTCGGTTGGTGCAGCTGGGGCATTGATGACCTGCCCCTCGGCCAGGGTGTAGCGCCACGAGGCGATGACATTGGCATTCAAGCGCCAATCATCGGCGTCGAGTTCGGGTGCGCGCAGGGCTCAGCGCACACAGCCAGACACAGGGCGCCATTGAAGGTGGGCAACTGCTCGCGCGCGTCGTGGTTGACCTGATAGTGGAGCGTCGCCTGTCCGCCCTGTGTCGCGGTCACCACCTGCCTATCGACGGTGAGAGAGTGGTCGCCTCTTGCCAGCGGCGAGTTCCGGTCCACATTCGACAGACTCGCCTGGACGGCCTCTTCGAGTGCGACGAAGGCAGGTGTGGGCAAGTAGACTGGGAGCGCGCGCGCATCCAGGATGCGACTGCCAGGAGGAGGGAAGAGATGGCTATTGCCAGCGGAGAGCAATGGGCAGGTGTCTGTGACAGCGTCCGGCACACTCACCTGGCAGCGCAAAGGAAAGAACGGGTCGGCGCGGTAGACCACCTCATGTGTTCCAGGAGCCAAGGTAAAGGTGGGGATCTGCGCGCCGGCGTAGGGCCACTGCAGCGCGATGCTGAGACTTGCCGCCGAGTGGCCATCGATGGTCAGCTCACCCCACGGCACGGTGTCGGCCAGCAGGAACGTGTTTGCGCCACGCGCCAGTACGGCAGAACCAGGCGGAATCGGCACATGGAACCACGTCGCCACCGTACGACTGGCGTCAGGTGACACCGCCAGCAGGGGCGCGAGCGCAGCTACGAGGAGGCAAAGGCTGATGATCGTGCGCGCTACTCGCTGCTTCACGCGGATGCGTCGGACGAGAGCCACTGGCGGGCGTGAGGGACCAGGGGAGCGAGGTGGTCTTAGGTCGGTCACCTCAAAGTCGGCGTCGTCCATGCGTATCCTGGCGATTTCTCACAGTGGTCCTAGCGGCGCGTCAGCCTGTTCTCCAGTGCGGTTCATCTGCAGGCACAGTAGGCGGCCAAACGAATCGATGTCAAGAGCGTGGGAACGAGCTGCTGAGGTAGTCAACGCTGTCCTGCGCCCGCGCTCCTGGTGCGGGGCGTCAGCCCCGCGAGGGGCCGGCGGCGATGAGCCGCCGTGCCCCCTCTGGCCGGGGGATCCCGAACGCGCGGGCGCTGAGCCCAATTGAGTGTTGTTTTCAGGCCGCGATCGCCTTTGGATCGCGGTGGGCGCAATAGTAGTATCACGCGCCCCTCTAAATCCCACTTTCCGCACGGTCAATTGGTGGATTTGTAGAATTCTTCGTAGGCGGGTCCAAGGAGCGTAAGCACCTGCTGGTGGACGGGCTGGAGGCGGAGCACCAGGGCCACTTCAGGGTCCGGTCCATGGCGGATGTGAAGCAAATCGACTCCCTCGAAACATTGGAATACCCAGCGCATGGTGGGGCGGTCGGTCGGTTTGTTGACCTGGCTGGGGATTGTCTGGTCAGTAGCCGCGAGCTGCGTGCGCAGGCGGTGCTCGGCCAGTCGGTAGACCAGCAAACACAGCACCATTACCAGCGAGAGTGCGATGATGCGCTCGGGCTTTTTGACGAAGACGGAGGAGGCCAGAAACAGCGGATCCTTGAGGAACGCGAAGCCCCGCTCGACGCTGTGCTGCTCTTGGTACATCTGGATCAGTTCCTGGTCAGAGAGCTGGGTGGGATCCAAGACGTTGGTGGCGACCAGGAACGAGGCCTGGCGGCGTACCGCCCGCGCCACTGCCGGCTCGTCGACCGCGAGGGTGGCCACGATCTGCCATTCCGAGCGCTCCGGCGTCGTGCCCCTGCGAGGCCGGCCAGGTTGAGCGTGCTTGGGATGCTCCACCAGGTGCGTCTGCACGCTGAGCCACTCGGGACGCTTCTTGAGCTGCTTCTCCAGCGCGGCCTGCGCGTCGGGTTCACAGGCAAACCGCTGGTTCCCCAGATGCCAGAACGCGTTCGCCCACTGCGCGTGCGTCTTGTCCACCTGGCGGCGCAGCGTCGCCCGCGTCCGTTCCTCCCCTTGAGTGGTGCGCACCACCACCCACCGTTCGCCGCTGGGAGCGGGGCGGTCCGCGGCCCAGTAGCGGTCGCCCTCCTGCTGCCAGGCGTCGTCGGCGACCTGCAACGCGGTGCGCGCCTGCTCAGACGTCTCGGGCACGCGGCTGATCCAGCGCACGCCCGCGCTGCTCAGGCGCACGGTGTTGTCCGCGCTGTAGAGCCCGCTATCGGCCACAAAGATAGGCGCCTCGTCCTCGGCTTCAGCGGCGGCGCGCAGCTGCGCCGCCAGCGCCTCCACCGCCGCGACCAGGCTCACTTTGTCACTGGCGTTGCCAGCGAGCGCCTGGCAGAACAGCGGCACATCTCCCTGCCGAGTGGTCGCCAGCGCCAGCATCCATTGCTTCAGGTCCGCCCGGTGGTCGCGTGAATACCCGTACGTCACCGCGAGGGTGTGCGCATCCAGGTCCGGCGCATACTCGCCCGTCACCGAGAACGAGGTGGTGTCCACATGCACCTGCCGCGCACGGATGCCAAAGGCCCGCCGTGCCCGCAGCGCGAGGCCGGCAAACAGCGTCGTCGGATCGTGCGTGTACAGCCAGTCCAACGCCCGGCCCAGACAGTCGTCATTGAGATCCTCGGCGGTGATTCCTGGCCCCAACAAGCGCTCCACGGCCTTAGTCGCGAAGAACTGCGGCACCAAATACAGCCGCCGATTGCTGAAGCCCAGCCCATTCAAGATCATCGCCACGGTCGCCGTGCCCACACTCACCCGCTCATGGCTCTGGGTCTCCTGCGCGTCGAGCCACTCCGCCAGCCCGATCTCACGACAGACACCGGCCACAATTCCCAGGTGATCCAACCGCTCCGCCACATACCCATTCTGCGCGGGAACGCTCTCCATACACGCCTCACTGTTCGCTCTTCGCCTCACCTCCCTCTATTCTCCAAAAATCGTCAAGCGTTCGTGCGGAACGTGGGCTAAATACCCACATTGAAATCGTCATTTCGGAAGAGCACTCTCAGAATTCGGAGGTCAACGTGGCTGAACAGGTCGAAAAAGTGATGCTGCCCTTCGATGAGGAGAGCGAAATGCCCCTGGTTCCGCTCCCGCTACCGATGGCTCGCTGGCGCTCTCACCTGCCGACGCTGTATTGGCACTCACGGCAGAAGCCGCACCGCGCCTGGCCGAGTATGCGCAGGCATGGGGCATCACCGTCCCAACAGACTTCACTCCAGCGACCAAGGCACAGGTCGCCTACTGGCGGGAGCTGTGTGGCGCGATCTCGCTCACTGGGACAGACGGTATGCGCGATAGCGACTGGCCGGCGGACTTCGTCCCCTCAAGGCCCACCCTACAGGCAATGGCAGAACGCAAGCTGATCGTTCGTCGTCGATGCGCCTGGCATCTGAAGCGGAAATGGCATGCCTGGCTGCAGTATCTGCGTCTCACCGCTGTGCCGACGCCCGCGCTGACCAGTGCCGACCGTCCCGCGCCAGGATTACCCACCTATGCCGAGTTACAGGTCTGGGAGGCCGTGTGTCGCTGGCTGGATGGGCAGCCCCAGTGTCGCGCGCGATTGCCCATGTCGGATATTCCTGAGGTAGGTGACGTCGCCAGTGAACTCCTCCTTGCGATGCGCAAGGCACGCCTGGTGCGACATCGCAGTGACTGTATGTGGGCGTTGTCTCCACGCTGGAAGGCGATCCTGCTAGAGCTGTGGCATGGGATCACCAAAGCGGAAGGGGAGCGACGCATTCCGGGGACGCCAATGCAGCCGATTCCCGTTCTCCGTGGCGGCCGGCATCGATACGTGGTACCTCAACCGGCTGGATCAAGCAGGACTGACGCCGGAACTGAAGATGCAGCTGGAGGATCTGCAGGAACTCGCGCGCCACAACGATGAGGAGGTGGAGACGCCCTGGCGCTACGATGGCACACCGCTGCTGATGTATCGCGCTGGGGTGAACACGACCCAGGGTGGTGGGGTGAGCTGGTCCTACATCCTGCGCAATACCTCGCTCACGCTCCTCATTCGCAAGACGCCACTAGGCTCGATCATTGCGCAAGCCACGCTGGGCTCCGAGTGTCTGTGGCGGCTGACTCCGAGACGAGCATTGGATGAACTCGACGCGCTGGTGCGCCGCATGTGGCGCGGCAGTCTGCGCCATCCGCGCAAACAGCAAGGCAAATGGCAGGTCAGTCAGGTCCATCTCGCCCATGACATCGCCAATACGTCGCTTGCCCTGGAGCACCTGGATCGCTATGTCTCACGCTCCCGTCGCCAGAGTGTGTTTGAAGCGGCTCAAGCCGATCTCCAGCGCCTCTATGCCGTTGTCGATGGCCTGCGTACTGAGGACGGGCCAGAAGTGATCGATCCACTGCTCGATCTGGCATGGGAGGATGCGTTTGCTCCTGAGGACGATGAGCTTCTCGATCCATTCCTCGATGAAGAAGGCGATCCTGCGTTTGGCAGAGAAGCCAGCACAGACCCCGTAAAAGCTGAGGAACGCTCAGCGCAGGTCTATCGCTGGGGCAAGCGGCTCTCAGGGGTAACCTGGTCACCAGGAGGCGCAATCTCTTTTGTGCAGTACGACAAGACACTCGAGAGTCGGCTGCGCAACAAACGCTTCATGGAGCCGATCTGGCGTGCAGCTGGGTGGGATGGCAAGGCGTCAGTCATCCGTCATGAGGCGCGCTTGCGTCGTGATGCGCTGCGAACACTTGGCCTTCCCGCAGATGTGCAGGGCAGACTCGATGACCCCTGGGCCTTCCTGGATCATCTTGCCGAGGTCTGGGGCTACGTTGTGGGACAGGCTTCTACCACCATCGATGGCACGGCAGGCTGTGCGACCACCGACTCGCCGGTCGATGTGGCGTGGATCCGACGAGTGATACCTGATACAGATATCAACCGTTCCCGCTGGCCCACCGATCCGGTGTGGCAGATGGTGCAGGCAGCGCCTTTCGCTGATGCGTCCACGAAGTCACGACGGCTCATGCGCCGCGAGCAGCACGTGCATGCCGTCGAGCATCTTGATGCGGGCGCGTATGGCTATCTGGTAAGTCGGACGGCGCTCCTCCATCCCAAGGGCGAGACCTTTGATGTCTCGATGGGACTGCGTGGCTTCTTCGACGCACTAACAGATTGCCGCCCTGCCAGACAAGGACTTTGGCGAGCTCGTACGACAACGCCGACGCAAACGAGGGTTGCCTGTTGCTCCGGAGGGCAAGGTGTTGCCATTCCTGCCAGCACGTCGCGACGACGATCCTGCAGAGAATGCCGTGCTCGACGCAGCGGCTGAGCGTATATTGCAGGGGAGTATCCTTAATGACGATGTGGGCGCTGCACGAGCACGGCTGGCCGAGCGGCGACTGCGAGAAGCGTTCACATCGCTTGAACAAGCCGAATGGCGCAGCAGCTCGCCCAGGCAAGTTGCTCAACTGAAGAAGCTCTACCGAGAGGCGCTCACGGCATACGAGGCGACCCAACGCAGACAGCAACGCTCTTCGTTTGGCGGATTGACCCATTAGATTAACCGAGTCTGCCGGAGTCGCCACGCTTCTTGCCTGCCAAGATGGCGCCGAGGATCTGCGCAAGTGTGGTGGTACGGGCATACAGCGCCTACAAGAGGCGGTCAGTGTACAATGGGTGTAAGAAGCGTGCTGCCGCGTCCCTATGCAATAATACTTAGAGCCCTTGTTTGTCTGGCAAGACGCTGCTTTATTTCAAGCCTGGGGAGACATCGCTCACACGGAACAGGTATCCAGGTAAGATGCCAACAGCGCCAGAGAAGCTCGATTCAATCACATTTGATCGCCTGCTTGAGTCCAACAATCCGTTTGCGGCGGGTGAGAGCATCTTTGACCTGCGAGGAACGCGATTCATCAGCCCCTGTGCTCTCGTCCAGCTGGCTGCCGCGTGTCATGGGCTTGCCGGAGCAGGGCGCCGCCGCGACCATCGCGTCGAAGACGAGGCGATGCGCTCCTGGCTTCTGCGCGCTGGCTTCGTGCGCGTGGTTCAGCCGGTCACCCATTTCCTCCCCAGTATTTCTCCCGCACACGCGCGTCTCTTTGACTTGATGCGCAACCACAACCCGTTGCTCATTGAGGTCACTGAGTTGCGCAGCAGCGCCAATCTACCGGCGCTGTTAGACCAGATCGTTCGCGTGCTGCGCTTTCGCTTACGATACCAAAAACACGATGCGTTCGATGTTGCCAAGGCGGTCTCCGAGATGGCGCAGAACACATTCGACCACAATCACGACACCTGCGGTTTCCTTGCTATGCAAGTGTTCGGAAGTGGATCCAACCGCTTCCTCGAGGTCAGCGTGGCTGACTGCGGTCCTGGGATACGCGCCACTTTGCGACGCAATCCCGCCTATGCCGCTCTCACCACCGATAGACAGGCTATTCAGTACGCCACACGGTTGGGCATTTCTTAATTCGCTGCGAGCGACAGCACTCGTGAAACCGGTACTCTGCCAGTCTTCTTGCATCGCCTACCGCCATGGCGGCACCGATCCAGATTCGCTCCGGCAGCGGTAAGGCGCGATATCGCGCAGATCAACGACAAGCGTAATATTAGACGTGCCACCAATGCCGGGGATAAAATTGCCCTCCTGCTACCCACCAGAAAGCGGCTCCTTGACAGACCCTCATACAGATGATACACTGAAGTAGATGGAAGAGATACTCCCCCTCTCTCGATATGGGAAACGGCTTTGGACTCGCCAGACTGCTCAGCGAGTGAGAGTCGACTTGAATGCCTCGCTCACAAAGCTATCTCCCGGCGATACGCTGG
>CAVTFE010000083.1:0-87065 GCA_963733745.1 uncultured bacterium | reverse complement strand
AGGCTTCCATCTCCCACCATCGCTCGCCATGCTCACATGATGGTCTCTGCAGCACCAATAGGCAGCACGGAGGGGTCACGATCCTTGAACGCGCAAGGCGCCGCTGCACAAGAGCAGCATCCTGCGCTATGCGGAAATAGGGTGGCGATGATGTGTCTCGGTGACGCAGGCAGACCTACAGGAGGCCCTCTGCGCTCTCCATCGGTATCCCAGTGATATGACCTCGCTCACGTTTCTCCTGCGCAAGAAAGCAGGGCTGTGCGCCAAGTGTGATGGCGAGAAGCACCAGTGAGATAGAGGTGTAACAAGGGGAGCATCCAATGAGGATTGATGAGTGCACGTGTCAGGTGAGTAGCCTTGAGTTACCAACCCACCGCTCTCATTCAGCGCTCCCTCATGAAAGGAACATCCACCATGATCAACATGCCTCCACAAGACATTGCCCCCACACAGAGACCTCCTGCTATCCAAGCTCTACCTGAGCGCCGATCAGGGAACACCGTCGGCTGGCTCATCGGCGGCGTCGTCGGCGCGCTCCTGCTCTTCGGCCTGGTGGGCTTACTGCTGGCGAGTGTCGCCGGGTGGTTCCTCGTCGGTGGGGCAACAACCCGCTTCACTGAGACCACGACCAAGACGTTCACAGTCGCTGCGCCAGTGACCCTCACCATCCAGAATCCCGCTGGCAACGTGACCATCCGTCAGCGGATTGGCAATCAGGTGAGGGTCGAGGTGACCAAGGTCGTCCGCACGCTCAACCAGAGCGTGGCGACACGCGAGTTGAACCAGATGGTCGTTGACACAACACAGAATGGCAACACGATCCAAGTCCAGACCAACTATGCGACCAGCTTCTTTGATGGTGTGCGCTCCAGCCGATCCGTTGACCTCGTCGTGACGACTCCCCAGCAGACTGCGGTGACGCTGCGCCTGAACGCTGGCAATGCGTCGCTTAGTGACCTCAACGGCAAGATGGACCTTCAGCTCAACGCCGGGAACCTCACGGTGAGCGGCGCGCAACTCACAGGCAGCTCGTCGTTGCGCACCGATGCAGGCAATATCACGGCCAATCTGTCGATGACACAAGCCGCCACGCTCAACGTGCACGTCAACGCAGGCAATGCGTCGCTGACGCTTCCGTCGAACACCCCAGCGCATCTCGATGCGCGGGTGAACGTCGGCTCCATCAGCGTCACCGGCTGGTCAATTCCTGTCTCACACCCAACCCCGCCAAGCGCAGCGGCAAGCGGTGACCTTGGAGCTGATGCGACAGGCAATCTGCAGATCCAGGTGAACGTAGGCTCCGTCACCCTCAGTGCCCGTTAGGAATCGGCTGAGATTTCGGTTCCACATACTCGCAAGCGGCATCGCAGTTTGCAGGCGCTTTTAGGAGGCACTGTATGTCTACGATATTGCAGCAGGAACCTCCCGCCCTACGGGAAGGCGTTTCTCACACATGGCACCCCAACCGTGAACAAATCATCGTGGGCGCTTTGCTGGTTGTCCTGCTGCTCGTCTCGCTCGTCGCCACATTCGGATCACCCGTGTGGCAGTTGCTCAGCACGGCGACGCTTGCACTGGCGCTCGCTATCACGGTACTGCTTGCCATCAGCATGCTCGTTGCGGGCGGAGCGATCAGAACCTACAGGAAAGATCAGGCGCAGTCTACGATCTGGCTGCGTCGCGCGTCGCACCTGGCCATTGCGGTGGCGACTGTGCTCGTTGTGCTCGGGGGAGTGGCGGTTGGCTCGCAATTGCATGCCGCAACGCCTGCTATTACCGGCGGTAATGGCCAGCCGCTTTCAGGCAGCATCGCCTCTATGGAGCAGGTGACCCTCAACGGCAGCCGCCAGTGGATCACCATCCGTGGCAAGAACGCGCACAATCCCGTGTTGCTCTTCCTCATGGGCGGACCTGGCGCGGGCGGCTTCCCCGACCAGGGCTTCCTGGCGCCACTGGAAGAGCGCTTTGTTGTCGTCAACTGGGATCAGCCGGGGACCGGCAAGTCCTATGGCGCTGTGCCGACCAAGGCGCTCACCCCTGAGCGCTTTGTCGCTGACGCGCATGCTTTGACTCTGTACTTGCGCGCACGCTTCCACCAGGAGAAGATCTATGTGCTCGGCTCCTCGTGGGGTAGCATCCTCGGGATCCTGCTCGTGCAAAAGTATCCTGCGCTCTTCGCCGCCTACGTCGGTCATGGGCAGATGGTCAACACCACCGAGAACGACAGACTGGGCTACCAGTTCGCCCTCACCTACGCCAGCCAGCACAACGACACGGCCACCGTGGACATCCTGCGCCGCAACGGGCCGCCGCCCTACACGGGAGACGGGATGATCTGGAAGTACGCCGCGGTCTTCAATGTGCTGCAGGACGCCATGGGGCTGCCCAGCCTGACGCTGGGGGTGCCGCTGCTCCCGCAGCTGGCGCCCGAGTATGGGCTGGTGGACCGCGTCAACTACGTGCGCGGCTTCTTCGAGACGTTCGCGACCGTGTACCCACAACTGCGCGATCTCGATTTCTCCCAGACCGCCGCCAAGCTGGACGTGCCGGTGTACTTCCTGGTAGGACGCGCTGACGTCAACGCGATGGCGTCGTTGGCCGAGCGGTATTACGCCATGCTGCAGGCGCCGCATAAGGAGCTGATCTGGTTTAAGTCGGGACACAGCTTCACCGACACGGACATCGAGCAGTTCGTGGATGTCATGGTCAACCATGTGCTGGCGCAGACAAAGCCCTAACTCACACCGCTTACCCCGACGCGTCGGGGTAGAGAATGCGCATGAATACAACCCCTGTGCGCGCCCGAGCCGAGCGGCGGCGGCAGAAGGAGAAGTAAGATGATAGGCTCTACAGTTGAGGAAAGGTTGGCGGGAAGCCCAACTCCAATGTTGCCGCTGTCGCCGCGGGACGCGGCCCCACGCAGCGTGCGGGCAATGTTTCGCATGCCACCGACGCGCCTCGTACGCCCTTGGGAGCTGGCGCTCTTTGTCGTCGCGTATGCGCTCGTCGTCGTGAGCGCCTGGGTTGTCTTCGTCGCTGGCTGGCTGAACCCGGTGCAGCGGGCCACCGGCGGACTGGTGACGCGGACCCTGGTCGCGAACCTTATCTTGCTCGGCGTCGTCCTGCTCATCGCACTCGGACTTGGCCGCTTGCGGCCCGCGGACGTGGGGCTGCGCCGGTCCCAGGTGGGCGCAGGCGTTGCGGTGTCTGCGGCGGCGTGGCTCCTGATGCAACTAGCTGGGCTGGTGGCCGGACTGGTGTCAGGCACGCTCGCGCTTGCTCCCACTTGGACGCAGCTGGGCGCGCTGGCGGCGTTTGGCGCATTGCTAGGACAACTGTGTGGCAACGCCCTCACCGAGGAAGTGGCCTGGCGGGGCTTCGCCTTGCCTCAAGCCTATGGGCAACTCGCTCGGCGGGCATGGTGGCGCGCCCATGCTGGCTGGACCTTGGTTGGAGCGCTGGTCGTTTCGCAGCTGGTCTTCGCGCTCATCCACCTTCCCAGTCGGATGGTCAGTGGCTTATCTGGCCTCGACCTGGCGCTCGGTCTGCTGGCGCCTGGACTGCTAGGCGTGGTGTTTGCCCTCGTCTATCTGCGAACCGGCAACCTGTTTATCGCAGTCGGCCTACATGCCCTCGTGAATGCGCCGACGCTGCTGTTTGCTGGCAGCAGCATCCCAGCGATGGTCATGCTGGCTATGGTCGCGCTGGTCCTGCTCATCTGGCCACGGTTGGCGGCAGTGAAGGTCACCACGTGGCCCAAGGAGGTAAGCGCCGACACGGCCTCCGCCAACCGGACTCCGTCGCCTACCGGTTGAATGTCCTGCCATCCGTCCATGCCGAGAGCAAGACAGCTGCCTGTTCCGCCTCAAGGATGAGGTGGACGGAGGGCAGGCCTATGCATCTGAGCATAGGAAAGCGCGCTCCAGGACCGTGAGTGCAGCGTAGGTCTCGGCAGTTCCTGCGCGGCAGCGCCCAGAGAACTCCTTCGGCGCTTCATGCCAGCCTCGTGAGCGAGAGACCGATCTGTGACTCTTGGTCCAACGGCTGTGAGCCGCGTGTGAAGCGCGGCGCTCACACTCCGACGTGGAGGACGCGTTTCTCCTCACAACCGGCGCGGCTGCGCATATGCCTTCGGTGCGGTGGCGAGAGGGCGAGCGCCTGGCGCAGAAGGGCTATGTGGTGGACAAGACACTGACAGAGCAGATCCAGGAGTTGATCGACGCGCTACAGATCGCTGCATCGCAGGCGGCGAAAGTCAAGCGACGGCTGCGGGAGCAGCGCATCTCCTTTGGACTCGACCTCAACCATGTGGATGACGATATTGCGCACCTCGTCGCACGGGTGAAGCATCTCAAGCATCTGGCCGAGCGACGGGAGGAGGCTGATCGTGACGGAGAGCGCGAGGTGCCAGCTGCCACCTAACGTAGTGCCAAAGAAGAGGTCTCCCCCGCCGGTTGGTAGGGGAGACCTGAAGTGGCTGAAAGCACGACGGAAACGGGCGTCACGAGCGATCGCTGTCCTTACCGAGAAGTCCGCGTCCCTGCGGAAATCTCCTGGCCTAGATGCCTTCAGGTGAGCGACAAGCGGCTGTCCCGCGACGCAGATTGAGCTTAGTCGCGCTCTTTGCTGTGCTCGTGTAGATATCGCTCGAGCTTCTCGGACGAGGTAGACCCGGATGCTGCCAGGAAGATACACGGCTCGCAGGCGGCCGTCGTTGATCCGACGCATGTACCAGTCGCGGGAATGGCCGTACTTGAATCGAGCCTCCTCGACCCAAATTACATCCTTCTCTGTGTACTCGGGCATGGGAACCTCATTCCTCTGCATCCTATAATCCAAAGGTCTTAGCTTGTGAGTTTTGACCTTGACGCTTAAGCGCTCCGCATGTTATACCAAATAATGTCATGTTGTTGGTGAATAATCAGCAGGCCACCAGTGATAGTGAGTCGCTGACTGGATGGTCGCTCTCAGGGCGGGATCGGTCTGCAGCGCCGTACAGCGGTCCAGCTGGAGCGTGTCGAGCTCATCGAGATCGGCTGGTCGCCGGTTGAGCAGCGGCGTGTTCGAGTAGGTCCATAAGCGCTCGGCCGGCTGCAGCTCCGGGGTGTAGGGAGGCAACGGCGCCAGATGCACGTGGGCTGGGACGCGCAGCCGCTGACTCATGTGCCACCCCGCCTGGTCCACCACCAGCACGATCTCCTTGCCAGGGCCTGCTCCTGCCTGCTGCGCAAAAGCGGCCAGCGAGTGGGCGAACAGCCCACGTTGATGGTGGAACCTAGATGCCACTGCGTGCGCCCCGAGGCGGGATGGACATAGCCGCACAGATACCGCCAGCGATAGCGGGGGTGGATCGTCACCACCGGTCGCTGTCCTTTGGCGCCCAGACACGACGCAGGATGGGCTTGAGGCCGATGCGATGCTCATCGCTTGCCCAGACCTCCACCGCCGCTCGCGGATGCGCCTCGTGCACCGCCGCTACCTTGGTTTCCAGCTTTTTTTCCAGGCGGCGCGCTCCTGGGGGCTGGCCGCCTTGGTATGCCGTGGTCGCGGGGCTTGGGGAGTGAAGTCGAGCAGGCGCAGATAGTGCAACGCCGTCTGGGCGCTCACCCGTCGCCCCGCTCGCGCGCTCAGCCACGCCGCCACCGTGCGGCTGTTCCACACATCATCCTGCGGCGCCGGCCCCACGAGCGCCGCCCGCAACTCCTCGAGGTCGTGGGTGGTGGGCAAGAGCGTGCGGGGATCGGGGCGCCGCGCGGGCCGATGCGCCCGCCGGCGATGATTGACGAGGCCGTCCGCTCCCTCGTCGTGGTAGCGGCGCGCGACCTGCCCGATCCAGTACGCGGAGTAGCCCGTCATCTGGGCCACGACATACGCCGGATGCCCCTGCGCCAAGAGCCAGAGGAGCTGCCAGTGACTGCGCTCCATCCCCTCACTGGCGCGGCGGTAGCGCTGTTCCAGTTCGTCCACACTCAGTTTTGTCGAAAGCTTGATGCGTCTTGCCATGCCTCTATTCTACATCAACACGTCCTTATTTGGTATTAGTATAGCGACATGCTGCTTGATATCGCAAGGGGCATGACGTTTTGGGCAGAGGTCTGAATGCACCTCGCCACATAGTGGCCATTCGCTCAATAAGATCGAACGGCCCAAAGCCATACCACCCGCGGCACATTCGACAAAGTCATCAGACTCGAAAAAACCGCAACAGCCAAGAACCGATACGACGAGAAACGACGAACATACCGTTAGCTCGTCGCGGGTGGAGTTCTCGACGAGGAGCACCGGCGCGCTGGTGAGCGCGTAGGTGCCTCGTTGGCTGGAGGTACTTGGCTGAATGCGGGCAAGTGAGAGTGGCGCGCACGGTGGCAAGCGAAATGAGGCAAAGCGTGGACGCACGTCGCATGCGGCCTACATGCGTGTTGTCGGGCATGCATTGACCCGGGACTGGTATGCGTTGGAGGCCTGCGAGACTTTAACGCAGCTTGATCTCGTTACTCGCCTGGTAGAGTCGCGTCCGGATCGCTACCCAACCCGTGGCTGGGCGGTGCGGGCGATTTTGAACAAAGCAATCGGAGATACTATTGATCTCTGCCACCTGCAGTCGGATGCGGCGAGCGAACGGTTGGCGGCATTTCTTGAGGAGCGCCGCACTGGCAAGACGGTCACAGCAATTGCGCGGGAGTGGGGGCTCAGCCGAGAATGTGTCTCGCGCACTGTCGCCCGTCAAGCTATCCGATTGGTAACTGACCGTGTTCTCGCATTAGGTCGGCGACGCCTGGCGCTGAAGGAATCAACAACAGATAAAGAGCAGCGTTCACCAGTGCGTATCGCGTAGTTTGCGAGGCGAAGATACGGCGCTGTGAGCTCGCAAAAAGTGGAAAAAGGAGACAACAAAAATCGCGCGACTTTTGGGTCATTTCTTTCCCATTTCGCGCGAATTCTGTATCATGTCAGCGTGATTGCCTGAGACTATTTCCAAAATTGGCCTTTGCCCCAGACCTCATGCCCCATGGAGCGGGAGACGGGATTCGAACCCGCGACCCATTGCTTGGGAAGCAATTGCGCTACCACTGCGCCACTCCCGCGTGCGCACCCACAGTATACACAGCGCAGGCCGCCACGTCAACGGCGTGATATCAGGCGCCCAGCTTCTCCAGCCATATCCGGTCCATCGTTTCCGCCCGTCACACTTGCGCCAGCGCGGCGCCTGAGGTATCGTGAGCGCGCTATCAGTCGCTGGAGAAGCGCGGAGGAATGGCATGAGCGATGAGATTGGACCTCACGATGAACTCGAGGAGGCGACCGTCGCCAGTCTGCAAGCCGAGATGACGGCGGGACGGCTGAGCGCGCGGCGACTCGTCGAGCAGTATCTGGAGCGCATCGCGGCGCTCGACCGCTCCGGCCCGACATTGCGCTCGGTCATCGAGGTCAATCCTGACGCGCTGGAGATCGCCGAGGCGCTTGACCGTGAGCGGGGCGCGAGCGGGCCGCGCGGCCCGCTGCATGGCATCCCAATCCTGCTGAAAGACAACATCGCCACCGCAGACAAAATGGGCACGACGGCTGGCTCGCTGGCGCTGGTCGGCGTCTCAATCACGCAGGACGCCTTCGTCGCCGCCAGGCTGCGGGCGGCAGGCGCGATTCTGCTGGGCAAGGCGAATATGAGTGAGTGGGCCAACTTCCGCTCGACCCATTCCTCCAGTGGCTGGAGCGCACGTGGCGGGCAGGCCGTCAACCCCTACTCGCTGGATCGCTCCCCTTGCGGTTCAAGCTCTGGCTCGGCCACCGCCGTCGCGGCCAACCTCGTGGCCGTCTCGCTCGGTACCGAGACTGACGGCTCGATTCTCTGCCCCGCGAGCGTCAACGGCATCGTAGGCATCAAGCCGACGGTCGGACTGACCAGCCGCGCGGGCGTCATTCCCATCGCGCACAGCCAGGACACCGTCGGCCCCTTCGCCCGCACCGTCGCCGACGCCGCAGCCGTGTTGACGGCCATCGCCGGAGCTGACCCACGTGACCCGGCGACAGGCCAGGCTCCGGGCGCGCCGACAGACTATGCCACCGGACTGAACGCTGACGCGCTGCGTGGCGCGCGCATTGGCATGCCGCGCGAGGTCTATTTTGGCTACAGTCCCGCGACCGACGCCCTCGCCGAGGCAGCGATCCAGACGATGCGCGCGCTCGGCGCGACCATTGTCGATCCCGCCAACATCCCCAACGCGAAGGAGATGAGCGCCTCCGAGGCTGAACTCACTGTCCTGCTCTACGAGTTCAAGGCGGACCTCAACGCCTATCTTGAGGCCCTTCCAGCGTCCGCGCAGGTGCGATCTCTGGCGGATCTGATTGCCTTCAACGCGGCGCATGTGAGGGAGGAGATGCCGTACTTCGGGCAGGAGATCCTGCTGCTGGCGCAGGAGAAAGGCCCGCTGACCGAACAGGCGTATCTCGACGCGCTCGCCGAGAACTACCGCCTCTCTCGCACGGAAGGTATTGACACGATTCTGGAAAGCGAACAACTGGACGCGCTGGTCATGCCGACCGGCGGACCCGGCCTGGAAGATCGATCTCATCACCGGAGATCACCATACCGGCGGCAGTTCACAACCAGCGGCGTTGGCGGGCTACCCCGCGATCAGCGTCCCGCTGGGATATGTCGCTGGCCTACCGGTCGGTCTCACGTTCATGGGCAAAGCGTATTCTGAGGCGCGGCTCATCCAGCTTGCGTACGCCTTCGAGCAGGCGACTCGGGTGCGCCACGCGCCACGCTACACCCGCCAGACACCTTAAACACAAATGATCCTGGAGGAACGTCTCAATGCCGAAACGGTCGAAATATCCGATGCCACCGAAAAAGCCGAAACCTGTCGCGCCACAACCTACTGGTCAGGCGACGCCGGAGGATGCCGAGAGCTTCGCGCAGACCTTGATCGACGCCGCGGAGCAGATCCGCTCCTATGCGGCGCAGCTACGAGCAGAAGGTACGGATGACACAACGCGTTATCTGGCGCGTACGGCGCTGGTCACCCAGTGCCGGGTTTTGCTCGACGAGACACAGGCGTTCACCGACCGCGTGTAAGGCGTCTGGCGCCAGCGCCAGAAGGGCCACAACCTTAGGCGTTCTGCGCGTACGAAGATCATTCCGATGTCCGCCAAATCGCACCCCATTGTTCACTGCCTCGTTACCAAGATATTGATCCGCGCGTCGTCTCATGATAGAAGCGAAGGCCACTCTGCGCCCCAAGGCTGTGTGGAGGATGTGGAATGGATCGGGAGAGGTCAGCAGCCAGCGGCGCTACATCGGCGCGGCGTGGAGCGCTTCTCTCTGTCCACGACTCCGCTCCCGCGGGCAAACGCATGGCGCTCGATATTCTCCTCCTCGACGCCGAGTACCGGCAGACGCTCGCCGCCCTACGCGCCTATACCTGCATGGGTCTGAGCGTCGGCGTGGTTGCCCGCACTGGGGAGGCGTCTGGCGCGCCAGCGTTTGCCTCACGGTATGCTCGCGTGCGCGCGGTTGTCCCAGATTTTGCGACCAACCCTGACGGCTACGTGGACGCGCTGCTGGAGCTGCTGGAATTGTATCCGGCGCGCATGATCCTTCCCGCGCACGACGGCTCTATCGAGGCCTTGCGCCCGCGCCGCGCCGAGATCGAGCGGCTGACGGCGCTCCCGCTCGCCAGCGAGGCCGCGCTCGGCATCGCCATCAGCAAGCCACGCACGCTGGAGGTCGCCGAAGAGTTGGGCGTCGCCATCCCGCGCAGCCTCCCCGTGACGACGCTCGAAGAGGCGCGCGCCGCCTTTCGCGCGTTTGGCCCGCCGACGGTGCTCAAGCCCGTCCATTCCTGGGCGGAGAACGAGACCGGCGGGACACGGCTCTCGGTCAACGCGGTCCTCACCGAGGAGGACGCCGAGCGCGAGGCGCGCTACATCCTGGAGTCGGGCGGGCAGGCGGTGGCGCAGGAGTTTCTGCCGGGCTGGCGCGAGGCGGTGAGCGTTTTCTACGCCGACGGTCAGATTCCTGGCGCGCTTCGCGCAGTTGTCGTACCGCGAGTTTCCCGTGCTTGGCGGCGTCTCGACGCTCTGCGAGAGCATTGCGCCAGCGCCGGAACTGGTCAAGCCAGCAGAGCGTCTCGTGCGCGCGATCGGGCTCGAAGGCTGCTCGATGGTCGAGTTTCGCCGCGACCGCGCAGGCAAACCGTTCCTCATGGAGATCAACGCGCGCCCGGCTGGCTCGCTGGCGCTGGCGGTGCGTTGCGGCGTCAACTTCCCGCATCTGCTCTATAACTGGGCGATGGGACTCCCTTTGCAGTCTGTGGAAAGCTATCGCGTGGGCAAACGTCTACGCTGGCTCTCCGGCGATATCTGGAACCTGAACCAGACGCTCGACCACCAGGGGCAGCCGGATGTTCCGCCGCGTGGGCGCGCCATCAGAACGTTCTTCACTGACTTTGCGCTGCGACCAGCAAAGCTCGACTTCGTCTCAGCGCGCGACATGCGCCCCGCATTCGTCGAGTTCCGCCATGTCGTCGTCCGGCCACTTCTGCGCAAGGCGCGCAAATCAACCCATTAGCCGCATCCTGTAGCATCCTGCGCACATTGGCGCGGAAAGGTATCTTTTCCTATGGCTGTCTCCTCCATCGACGTAGCGATTGTGGGCGCGGGTTCCTATGGCATCTCACTCGCGGCGTATCTGCGCAAACATCGGGTCGAGCACCGCGTCTTCGGCGCGCCCATGCACTTCTGGCGCACGATGTCGCCGGGCATGTATCTGAAGTCGTTCGCCTTCGCGACCAGTATCCCCGCCCCAGAGCCACATTACGGTTTCAACGAATACCTGCGCGCGCATGGGATCATGGTCGAAGAGCCGGTTGAGATCGCTACCTTCGGGGAGTACGGTCTCTGGGCGCAGAGCCAGATCGCGCCACACGTCGAAGCTGTCGAGGTGACGCATATCGCGCACAAAAACGGCGTCTATGAAGTGACCCTTGAGACAGGCGAAAAGGTCTGGGCGCGGCGTGTCGTCATCGCCACCGGGCTGGCGCATTACGAGCGCATACCAGAGGAACTGGCCGGGCTGGAGCCTGAACTGGTCAGCCACAGCGTGCAGCATGGCGACTTCTCGAAGTTCCGCGGAATGCGTCTAGGGGTGTTGGGCGCGGGACAATCGGCGCTGCAGGCGGCGGCGCTGCTGCACGAAAATGGCGCGCATCCCACCCTTATCATTCGCGGCAAGGATGTGTGGTGGAGCGAGGAGATGCCTGAGCATCGCTCGTTGCGGCAGCGCTTCAAGTATCCGATGTCGGTCCTCGGTCCGGGCCAGTTGAACTGGGCGCTGCAGCACGCGCCGATGATGCCCTACCGCCTGTCGCCAATGCGGCGTGTACGCCTGACTCGCCGGCACGGCGGGCCGCTGGGCGCTTGGTGGCTGCGTCCCGCGCGTCGAGGGCATCGTGCCAGTGGAGAAGCGCTGCACAGTGCTTGGGCGCGACGCCACGCCGCGACGGACTCGCCATCCAGGTCAATCAGGCGGACGCCGGATACCGCGAGATTACCGTGGATCACCTGATCGCCGGCACCGGATTCACCGTGGATGTGGACCGCCTGGCGTTCGTCGATCATGCGCTGGCGGCGGAGGTCTATCGCATCGAGCGCGCGCCGATTCTCTCGCCCTATTTCGAGTCCTCGGCGCGTGGGCTTTACTTCGTCGGCCCCTCCTCGACGATGAGCTTCGGCCCGCTCTTCCGCTTTGTCGCCGGAGCGAAATTCGCGGTTCCACGGCTGGCGCGCCATCTCGCCGGAAACAAGCCGGGCAAGTCTGAGAAGTGGGCGCTGGAGGCGCAAGAAGAGGCGCTGCCGCCCGCGCAGTCCGAGGCGCGCGTGGCGAGCATCTAATACGCATTCGTCGCTAGCGACGCATTATCCGTACGGGCGCGATCTCTCGCGCCCGTTCTGCGTCTGGCGAGTTCTTTGCCTGCTCACCACGTCCAGTAGCGCTCGATCTGGATGCCCGAATAGGTGCGGCGGATCGAACCGCTATACGTCGTCAGCGACTGGCGCAGCCGGTCCTCCGTGCCGAAGTTCGCAGGAATCTGGCTGCGATACTGGAGGCTCGCCTCTTCTTTGTAGCGCGCAGGCTGGTGCGAGATCTCGACTAACTCTTGCTCCATCTGGATGCCGAGCGCCTTCTGCCGCGCCTCCAGCGCGCCCGCCGTTCGTGCGACATAGGGGAAGTCCTCGTAGAACTTGACGTTGAGCTTCTGTTGCGCGAGCCGGTCGGCCGCCGAACACACAAGCTGATGATCGACGTGGTTGCCGACGCCCAGCGGCGCATAAAGCGCGGCGAGCGGCGCTTTTTCGTGGATCTGGTTGAGTTGCTCGGCGATAGTCCCATCCAGCGCCAGGTCGTTAGGATGCACCGCGCCGAAGAGTGACTGCTC
The DNA here is from genome assembly GCA_963733745.1 of uncultured bacterium. GTDB lineage: Bacteria > Chloroflexota > Ktedonobacteria > Ktedonobacterales > JADMIN01 > DASWAC01. Next base: position 74,628 of record CAVTFE010000083.1, on the reverse strand, counting down.
ATCCTGATAGTATGCGGGCGCGCCACGGTAGAGCGCCTCGGGATGCTCCAGCCAGAGCACGTCGGCGCCAAGCATGGTCGCGGCGGCGAGGTCCTCCGCCTGCCGGTTGCGCACCGCCTCGGCGGCGTCCGCTCCCAGCCCATCGCGCTGGATCAACTGTGAGGCGAAGGGGCTAAGCGCCTGTCCTGCGGGCGGCGTCCCGCCAAAGATCGTCACCAGCAAGACCTGCTGGCCGGAGCCGACCTGCAAGGCGATCGCGCCGCCGCAGGAAAAGATCGCGTCATCATAGTGCGGCTGCAGATAGATATGGCGGTATTGCTGAGTGATCTGATCGATGCCAGTCAGTTGCATGGAAGGCTCTCCTCTGTCTCGTCCGATGGGTATCGCCCGGCGAAGTCGTCCAGGCGATTGTCCAGCCCGTAGCGGCGCGCGGCATCCACAAAATCTAACGGAACCAGCGCGGCGATGGTCAATTTGGCGCCTGTGCCTGGATACTGGAATCCGAGGCGCCAGGCGTGGAGCATGGCGCGCGGCGCGGCCTGCGCTTCCCAGTGCCCCTCAGGATAATACAGTGTATCGCCAAGCAGCGGCCCGCTCACTGAGGCGAAGTGCGCGCGAATCTGACGCGTGCGTCCGGTGACTGGCTCGGCCAGCGCCAGTGTGACCCCATTCTCCGAGGCCAGCGCCCAATAGCGGGTACATGAGGGCATACCCTCCGGCGCGACGATAGTGCGGCGACGGTCCAGTGGGTCGCGAGCGAGCGGCGCGTCAATCATGCCAGCGACATGGGGCAAACGCCCGGCGAGCAACGCCAGATAGCGCTTCTGGATGGTGTGGCGCTCAAACTGGCGGACCAGCGCGCGCCGTGCCTCCACTGTCTTGGCGAAGAGGACGACGCCGGAGGTCTCGCGGTCGAGCCTGTGCAGCAGCCAGGGACGGTCCTGGCCAATTTGCGTCTGCCGCGCGAGCACGGCGTCCCATAGCGTCCCATCGGGATGGCGATACGCGGGGTGCGTCACCATCCCGGCAGGCTTGTTTAGCGCCAGCAGCGCCTCATCCTCATAGAGAACGTCTACGACAGGGGCATCAGGTATTCGGCCGCGGGGAAATTGTTCGAGCACGATAGTCATCTCACGGGAAACGCTGGAGCCACTCTTCAAGTCGCCACTCGCTTCAGAGCGCCAATTCCAGTATAGTGGGTTGGCTGGAGATACGCCATACGCCTCCGCACTTGCGGCGGAGCGCGGTTGGCGCCTACACTGAGCCATACGCTCGCACTGGCCCACATGAGGCCGTTTGCACGTTCGGCGAGCGCAGGAAGTAGTGAGTGCTGTGCGCTACGTCCCCAATATCCTGAGCCTGGCGCGGCTCGTGCTGACGATCCCGGTGATCGTCCTCATCCTCATCAACACGCCACAGGCCTATCTCGCAGCCACCGTGCTGTACTTCTTCACCGCCGTCAGCGACACCGTGGATGGACGCATCGCACGGCGCTACAACCTCGTCACGCGCCTGGGCGTCTTCCTCGACCTTGCGGCGGACAAGGTCTTCGTCTGTTCGATCTTGATCGCGCTGGTGCAGGTGGGCCGTGTACCCGCCTGGATCGCCATCGTGATCGTCGCGCGCGAGTTCGTCGTCTCGGGCCTGCGCTCGCTGGCGGCGGCGGATGGCGTCGTCATCCCTGCTGGGCGCTGGGGCAAGCAGAAGACGTTTCTGACGCTGCTCAGCACGGGTGGCATCCTGCTGGCGAGCGGGCTGGGCGGCGCGACGACCTTCCCCCTCGGCCTCAGCACGGGCGCTCCGCCAGACACGTTCGCGGATTATCTGCTGGCGCTGGCCGACGCGACGCTGCTATTGGCGGTTCTCTGGACCATCCTCTCGGCGATCGAGTATCTACGCGGCGGCTGGAAGTTCCTCATGATGGCTGGGCCTCCTCCCGCCGAGTGAGGCCAGCGCACACCGTGATTCGTCGCCCGCTCAGGCGCTGGCTGGCGCTCCTGGCAAGTTCACTTTGCGCTCGGTGCCGTCACGCAACCGCTGGATATTGTCTTTGTGCAGATAGATGACCGTCAGCCCGCCGACCAGCACGAAGAGCAGGTACGCCAAGGGCGCGTGGCCCGTGAAAAAGAGGATGCCTTCGACGACGATTGCGGCTGTCGCGCCCAGGATCGAGCCAAGCGAGACGTAGCGCGTGCGCCAGACGATCAGCGCGAAAACAATCAGGCCGGCGAGCACGCCCAGCGGCGAGATCACCAGCAGCGCGCCGCCGCCGGTCGCCACGCCGCGCCCACCTTTGAAGCCGATGTACGGCGAGTACGTATGGCCAAGCACCGCCGCGAGACCCGCCAGCGCCTCCGCCCAGGGTCGCCATGCCTGGAGCGTCTGCGCCGCCGCGATCGACGCCACATGAAAGAGCGCGGGATTGAAGAAAACATAGCGCGCGAGCAGGACCGCGATGACGCCCTTGAGCAGATCGCCCACCAGCACTAAAATCGCCGCGCGCGGGCCGAGCGTACGCAGCACATTGGTCGTGCCGGTCTTGCCGCTGCCGCCCTCACGCGGATCGACGCCATAGATCTTGCCGACGAGGACCCCGGTCGGCACACCACCAAGCAGGTACGCCACGACGACCGCACCCAGAAGACGCAGGATCAGTTCTGTGCCCGACAAAGGGTTTCCTGCTTCCCACAGTCACCAAGCGTGCGAGCGAGCCACATGATTCGCCTTATGAAGCGCTTGATGCCGTGAGCATAGGTGATGCCTGGTGGCGTGTCAAGGGTAATTACCCGCGCACGTTTGGGAAAGCCGAGCCTACCCCACGGCACCTTTCGGACAAGCTCTTAGTCGCCTTTGGGCTGATCCGGCGCGCGCGTCGTCCAGTCGAGTGTCTGGACGCCATGCTGACCGAGGAAAAGACTCAGTTCGGCGGCATGTCCCTGGACGTGGCGCATGTTGTAGAGACACAGCTCGAGAAAGCTGATTGGCTGTCCCTCGGACCAGGGATACTCGACAGGTTGGCGCGCCTGCTCATCCGACAATGCCTCGATAGTCGTACGGCATTTTTGGCGCACAGACGCGAGATAGGCGCGCAACTCGTCCTTGGTATAAGGGCGTTCGGGAGCCGCCTCGTCGGAGTCGAGCATCCCCCCGACAAAGGGAGCAGGGGGAGCGAACTCCTCCTCCGGGACACCGGAAAGATACAGGTCGAGCCAGACCAGGGTATGAAAGATGACGTACCAGAACTCCGCGAACTGCCGCAGGAACTCCCGGTGGCGGAGTGTCGCGCCAAAGGGGCTCTTGCCACAGCGCGTCAGGGCAGGCGATCACAGCGTTGTCGAGCATGTCGATGGCCGCGCCGAACTGTTTCCACAGGGCGGTGATCCACAAGCTGTCCATAGATCCTCCTACGCAGGCGATACTACCGTCGCAACTCTGCGTTCAGGAAGGCGCGGGTACGCTCCCATGCCAGCGCGGTGGCGTCGGCGTCATAGGCGTCTGGGTGGTTGAATCCGACGAACCCATGCTTGGTTCCTGGATAGGTGTAGACAGTGACCGGCCGTCCCGCCGCCGTGAGCTCTTGCTCCATCCTGGCGGCCGCCTCCACAGACTCATACTGGTCATGCTCCGCGAAGTGGAAGAGGTAGGCGGCTTTCGCGCGACGATAGTCCAGGCCGGGGTATGTGGCGTAATAGCTCACGACAGCGGCGACCTCGTCGGGCGCCGTGACGGACATATCGAGCGCGTAGGCGCCTCCTAGCGAGAACGCGAGAAGGCCGAACGCGCCGCGCCCGTCCGCCGGGATGGTTGCGCCGTTCTGGCGCAGGAACCGCATCGCGCCTGCGATGTCGCCGCGCCACTGCTCTACCTTCTGGTCCAACGCCCCGCTCAGCGCCTCCGCTTCCTCGACAGAGTCAGTCGTCTTGCCGCGATAGAGATCGGGAGCGAGCGCGACGAAGCTGGTCTCCGCGAGCTTGTCGCAGACATCTCGAAATGGCTCCGTCAGTCCCCACCACTCATGCAGCACGACGACTCCTGGCCCCGCGCCGCTCTCCGGCGTCGCCAGATAGCCCGGCGCAGCCGATCCATTGGCGTCGAACTCGATCATCCGGCCAGTCATGCGGTCCTCCTGTCCTTGTTACATGGTTCACAGCGCACATCATGGGTGCTGTTCTCAACGCTACACTCGGCGGCGGAAGTGGCGCCCCAAGTAGGAGCCCTTCGTGTCATGCCGCGCCGCACAGAAACGAGGAGTTAGCCTTGAACGGCGCGCCGACATTCTCTATCCCCGTTCTCAAGCGCCATCCGCCTGAGCAACTACCTCCCAATAGTATGCGCAGCCCGCACGCAATGGACAGCGCTCGCAGGCAGGATGCTGCGCCGTGCAGATACGCCTTCCATGGCGGATGAGGTTGATGTGCATGGCGTAGCGCCAGGCGGGTGGAATCATACGCTCAAGGGCAATATGCGCCGCATCGGCGCTCACCTTCGCGCCGATCAGCCCCAGGCGACGGGTCACGCGCCAGACATGCGTATCCACTGGGAACGCTGGCTTGCCCAGCGCGAAGAGCAGCACACAGGCCGCCGTCTTCGGCCCGACCCCTGGCAGCGCGCACAGATACGTGTCGGCCTCCTCCATTGGCAGCGCCGTCAGGAAATCAAGAGTCATCGGCGCATCGCCCAGCCGCTCAGTCAACAGGCGCAGGATGTCCTGGATGCGCTCGGCCTTGACCTCCGCCAGCCCGCCGGAGCGAATCGCGTCGGCGACTTCCTCCACTGGCGCATGACGGACTTCTTCCCACGTAGGGAAGCGCTCGCGCAACTGCTTATAAGCGCGCTCCGAGTTCACATCGGAGGTGTGCTGCGAGAGGATGGTGGCCACTAGCTCGCCGAGCGGGTCGCCGTTGGGCCGCCACTCCGGCATGCCATACACCTCAGCCAGCCGCTCGTAGATCCAGGCCACGCGCTCGATGGTCTCGAGATGTACCAGCGCGGCGTCCTCGCTCATGGCGTCACCTTTTCTACGTCACCCAATGCGGATTCGCCCTTAGTGTCCATATGGTAGCGAATCACGCCTCAGCGGTATTCCCCTCTGCGCATGATACAATGCCGGACGTTGGAGGCCGTGCGACGCCGATTAGTGGCCCCGATGACGAAGGAGGGCCATGTGAGCGAGACGCGCAGCCTCGAACAGTTTCTGGACGCCCTGGGGTCCAGCGCCCCGACGCCGGGCGGCGGCGCGGCGAGCGCGCTCGCAGGCGCATTGGCCGCCGCGCTGGCCGAGATGGTCGCGCAGTTGACGGTGGGCAGGCCGAAGTACGCCGCCGTCGAGGAGCGCGCGCAGACGGTCCTGCGGGAGACGCAGCGCCTGCGGAGTGAGTTGCTCGCGCTGGTGGACGAAGACGCGCAAGCATATGGCGGCGTCGCGGCCGCCTACGCGCTGCCCAAAGGAACCGACGACGAGCGGCGCGCGCGTGACGAGGCGATACAGGCAGCGCTTGTGGCGGCGATGCGGCCGCCGTTGCAAATCATGGAGCGTGGCTGCGACGTGCTGCGTCTGGCGGAAGAGATCGCCGAGATAGGTAATCCCACCGTGGCGAGCGATGCGGGCTGCGCCGCGTTGCTGGGCGAGGCGGCGACACGCGCGGCGGGGCTGAACGTGATGGCGAACGTCGTCTTGCTGCGCGACGAACGTATTGCTGACGGGGCGCGGAAGCGTGTGGCGGCGCTGGAAGCGCAGGCGGCTGAGTTGCGCGAGCGGGCGCTGGCGACGGTACGTGCGAAGATGAAGTTCTAACGTTACGGGGGCAGTGGATGACGGCGCGCGTCCTGGATGGCCGGATCATCGCGGCGAGTGTCCGCGCCGATCTGGAGTCAATCGCCGCCGCGTATCAACAAGCGCACGGACGATCCGCCACTCTCGCCATCCTCGCTATTGGGCATGATCCCGCTTCTGGTATCTATACCAACTCCTTGCGCCGCGCCGCACTTTCATTGGGAATGGAAGCGCGCCATATCGAGCTTGCTGAAGATATCACCGATGTGGACCTGCGCCACGCCATTCAGAACCTCAACGCCGACTCTGATGTGCAGGGCATCCTGGTCGAGTTCCCGCTCCCGTCGCATCTCTCGCAGCAGGTCGTCGCCGAGGCGATTGACCAGCGTAAGGACGTAGACGGCATCGGCATCCGCAATCTGGGCGCGCTCTTCCTGCGGTTGCCGAGTTTCGTCCCCGCGACCTGCGCCGCCGTGCTGGAGATGCTGGACCGATCGGAGATCGAGTTGACGGGCAAGCGTGTGGTAGTCGTCGGCGCGAGCAACGTCGTCGGCAAGCCGCTCACCTTTCTGCTGCTGCACCGCGACGCCACCGTGACGGTCTGCCACATCGACACGCGCGACCTGACGCACTGGACGCGTCAGGCGGATGTGCTGGTGGTGGCGGTGGGTCGCCCAGGACTCATCACCGCCGCGATGGTCAAACCGGGCGCGGTGGTCGTGGATGTGGGCATCAACGTGCGCGAGAATGGCGCGATCAGCGGCGACGTCGCCTTCGACGAGGTGGCGGCGGTGGCCGGAGCGATCACCCCAGCGCCCGGCGGCGTTGGCCAGCTCACCAACCTGATGCTGCTGCGCCAGACGCTGCTCGCGGGCGACCTGCTCGACGCCGAGGCGCACTAGGAGACGAGCTTCGGGCTATGCTGGCAGGCGATAGTGCCAAAGGACATGATTCGAGTCAACTACCCATAGTCCACTGGGAGCGACGGCGGCAAAATATATCCTCGTATTTTCCGCTACAGCGAAGGTCCTCACATCGCCACTCGGCGTAATGCGCCCAAAGCGTCGATACCCACCTGTTTCGTCTGTATTGTCCAGGTCCGTAATGAACCAGATTGCGCCATCCGCCCCACCGACGATCCGGTCAACGCTCACACTTGGATCAATGGGAATTTCTGAGGCGACGCCTGCGGTGGTGATGCGTCCAATGAATCCCTTCGGAGGCGCTACAGCCGATTGCCCAGCAGAAACAGGAACAAGCTCACTGTACCAGAGCGCGCCATCTGGCCCGCTGGTGATGGACGCAGCGGCGTGGGGTGCGGCAAACTCCTGTACCTCACCAGAAGGAGCGATCCGCCCGATGTGCCCCGTGGTGGTCGTCGCATCGCTTGATGGCGCATACCATGCGTACCAGATCGCTTGATCAGGTCCGACACACAGGCCGAGGATCTGGCCATCTTTACTCTGGGAGAGTGTAGGAAATTCGGTGATATGACCATCAGCGGCGATCTTGCCGACCTTCGTCTTATCTGTCTTCTCGGCGAACCAGATGGCGCCGTCGGGCCAGCGAGTAGCCAGTCAGGCTTTACACTCGCTGGGAGCGCTACCTCCGTCACAGCGCCACTCGTGGTCATCCGCCTGACAAACCGGGTGTAGACAGAATCATCATAGTCATCGCCGCTGAACCAGATAGCGCCATCCGGTCCGATGATGATGCTATAGATGTACACAACCTTCACATTCTCTCCAGCGGGCAGAGGAAACTCGCTGAGAGTCCCATCAGACGTCAGATGGCCGATCTTCCCGCCATGCCCGAACGAATCGGCGTACCAGAGACTGCCATCTGGCGCGGGCGCCAATGCGGAAATCGATCGTTGGTTCGCATTAGGCAGCACGAGCTTGGTGAAGGCGCTCGGCGTGGCGGTCGCGGCGGGATGCGGCGTGCGCCTGACGGCGAGCTGGGTGAAGATCGTCGCGGCGATGATGACCAGAACCAACACTGCGGCGACGGCGGCGATAGCAGTCGCGCGCGGGCTGAGGCCGCGTCGTGGGCTCTCCATGCGTGGCGAGGGGAAGGTGGTCGTTGGGCGGTTGTGTTCGTCTTCAGGCATAGGTGTCCTCCAGGGGATCTTCCAGGGTGTCTTCCAGGATGAACGCGACCTCGTCATCGTCACCAGCCACATCCACCGCCACATTGAAGCGATTGGCCTCTTTGCCTTGGTTCGCCTGGTTCAATGTCCAGCGCCGTTTTCAGCGCCGCCCAGGACTGGTCGAACGGCGCAGTTGGCGCCTCACGCCGCTCGTAATACTCGCGGATGCCGCGTTCAAGGGCGTCTTCTGGGAAAGGAGCGGACCCATTCATTTGTTCTCCTCCACTCCATCAGAGTTCGCCAGATTTGCGGACATCACACGTTCGCGTATCGCCGCCAACGCCCGGCTCAGGCGCGACTTCACGGTCCCTAGCGGCAGCCCGGTGACGACCGCGATCTCCCCAAGATCGAGGTCAGCGCGATAGCGTAACGCCACGATCTGCCTTTGAGCGGGCGGCAGCGACGTAATGGCCTCATCGAGCGCCGCGTGCTCTTCCCGCCGCACGACATCGGCCAGGAGATCGCTCTTATCGGAAAGGAGTTCAGGCTCCACAAGATCGAGAGCCGCGTCCGCGCTGCGGCTCCGTCGCAACTCCATCCGGCAGCAATTGGCGACGATGCGCAGAATCCATGGCCGGAAAGGGCGTTCGAGGTTGAACTGGCCCAGGGCGCGCCAGGCGTTGACCCACGCCTCCTGCGCGACGTCCTCAGCCATGGCCGAATCAGCGAGGAGGATGCGCGCGGTGCGCAGGACCGGCAAGTGGTAGCGCTCGACTAACTCGCGAAACGCTTCCTGGTTTGCGGCCAGCGCCGAGCGGATGAGGTCTACATCCTGCGACATCCCGCCATCCTCGCCGAACAATACAGCGTAGCCCCTGTGGCCCGCGCACGTAACTATGCGAACGAGGCGGAAAAGGTTCCATGCGGGGAGTATGGTGAGGGTATGCGCCTCGCGCCGGACGCGCCCATCGAGTATAGCAACTGCGAACAGGGGGATGGGCTATCGTGGCGCGCAGGCGTTCAGTCGCAACGGGACGATGCGGTAACGTGTCGTGCGGTGAGGACGCGACGTTATGCTGGCAGGTGATAACGCCAAAGGTTATTGCGCTCATCCAGCATCCAGATAGCGTCAGGCGCACTGGCGAGCCGAGTCGCACTGACGGTTCTCCCAATGAAGAAGATCGTGACCTCACCATTCAGCCCGATGCGTCCAACCTGCCCAATATCACTAGCTACAGTGAACCAGAGCGATCTGTCGGATCCCAGGGCAATGAGACCAGTATAAAGGTTTTGCCCAACCGGAAGTTCTGAGGCGACGCCGCCTGTGGTAATCCGTCCAATGAAACCCGGACGCTGTTCGACAGCGCCCTGCGTGTCGCCTGGTTGAACCTCGGTGTACCAAAGCGCCCCATCAGGCCCGCTGGTAATAGCGCTGCCACTATATGACGTCGGAAAGGTCTGCGCTTGTCCGTTGAGCGCCATGCGGCCGATGAGTCGTGACGTATGGCCTGCGAACCAGAGCGCGCCATCAGGTCCGACACAGAGATCAGTGATGTATCCATTGAATTCGTTGGGGAGCGGGTATGTTGTCATATGACCGTCTGTCGTGATGCGCGCTAATCTGCTTCCCCCACCTAGCAGCTCAACGAACCAAAGCGCGCTATCAGGAGCTGAGACAATGTTGTAGGGATCGTCTGTTGACGACAGAGGAAATTTCGTCACGGCGCCTTCTGTCGTCATACGCATGATAGTTCCGTGTGTCGTCGAGCCGTCGACCTCGCGTGCGGTGAACCAGAGGTTCCCATCTGGCCCAAATGTGATGTCGTTCAATACGGAGTCGCTGGCCTTCGTTGACATTGGGACTGGAAATTCGGTTAGCGCGCCCGCTGCGGTTACATGGCCAATCTTGTTGCCATTTGGGCTTGTCTCAGTGAACCAGACACTGCCATCGCGCGCCGCCGTCATTCCTCCGACCGTGACGCTAGGACCTGGCAGGGTGATAACACTGCTGAATGAACCAACAGGCGTGGCGGTCGCGGCGGGATGCCCTGTACGCCGCGCCGAGAACTGGGTGTAGATCGTCGCTGTCATGACAGCGACGATGAGCGCTGCTGCGATGCTGGCGATCGCCGTCGCCCGCGAGTTGGGCCTGCGTCCGCGGTTGTCCGCCTGTGACGAGAGTGTCGCGCTGGTTGGCGGATGACCGCCTTCATCAGATGTCATGATGTCCTCAAGAATGAATGCGCCCTCTTCATTGCTGTTCGCCTGACTGAATAGGGACTGCGGGTCATTCCTATTGGCCATTGCGTCAAACATTCGCCGCAGCGCCTCGTCTACAGCCGCATAGCGCGCAAGCTCCTGCTGGCACCAGGCGCAACCAGCCACATGCTCGCGTGCTGGCGTGGATTCGTCCTCTTCTAGCGCGCTGGAAGAGATCAGCGGCAGCAGCGGCGCGAAGGCAGCGCAAAGCGGGCCTGGCGTCGGGTGGTGTGTGGTCATCGGCGGGTGTCTTTCGCGGAGGATTGCTCGCGCGCAAAGTAGGCGTCGCGCAGGCGTTGCTTGGCGCGCGTCAGGCGTTTCTTCGCGGCGTCGGGTGAAATCTCGAGCATGGCGGCGATCTCGCGGGCGGTGAATCCCTGCACGACGTTCAGCAGGAGGCACGCGGCGTCGGCAGTCTCCAGGTCGGATAGCGCGCTGCTTAGCGCTTCACGCTCGGCAATACGCTCATCAAAGGCTCCAGGCGCGGCCAGACGGTCCCGATGCGGCGCGCGCTCACCATCCAGCGACTGAACCGACAGAACGCGCTCGTGGCGTTGAGTGGAGATGGCGCGGCGGTAGGCGACGCAGTAGAGCCAACGGCGGATGGGACGCTCGTCGGCGTTCGCAGTGAATGACGGCGCGCCCTCTTTCGCCGCGCGCCATGCGGCTATGAAGACGTCTTGCGTGATGTCGCGCGCCTGTTCCACATCGCCGGTCAGGCCACGCACGAAGCCACACAACGCTTGCTGCTCGCGCAGGAGCGTGGCGTCAAACGCCGTGCGTGTGGCGGGATTGTCAGGCGCGGACCACTCGGACATGCAATTTTCCTGGAGAGGCGAGCGGCGCTGGCTGGACGCCGCTCTCGCGCTACGCGAACTAGGGTCGCAAAGATAAATCGCACGAGCCGCCCATGAGGGGACAGGGGCGCGTGAAACACGGAGTAGTATGGTGGGCCTCAAAAGGACCATACATCAGAATATTGTGGCATCCAATGAAATAGGCTATGGTGACAGTGTACAGGTGAGTGGCTCTCGACTTTCAAGCCGAGACACGCATCAACCAGGGAACGGAGAGCATGAACACTAATGCAACTGGTGGAACAGCACCGCATTGATCGCCACGATCCACACTGGACGGCGATTGATGCAGCGGCGTTTGCCAGCAAGAACCTCTACAACGCCGCTCTCTACCTCACACGCCAGGCTTACATTACCGACCATACTATTCTCAGCTATGGTGAGCTGGATCGGCTGCTCCAACCCACTGCGGAGTATCGCGCACTTCCTGCCAAGGTGGCGCAGTGGGTGTTGAAACAGGTCTGCCTCGCCTGGACGAGTTACTTTGCCGCCTGCCGAGAATGGGAAGTCAATCCCAAAAAATTTCAAGGCCATCCCAAGCTGCCAAAGTATCGTGACAAACAGGGACGCAATCTGCTCACTTACACTATCCAGGCCATCAGCTGTCATTCCAAGAACGCTGGCTGGATCGTTCCTTCTGGCCTTCTGGTTCGCATCGCCACCAAGCGGGCGTTTGACTCCATCGCTCAGGTGCGCATCGTGCCACATGCCACCCATTACAACGTGGAGGTTGTCTATGAGCACAACATAAAGCCGGCTGATGTAGATCCGCAGTGGGTCGCGGGCATGGATCTCGGCGTCAATAATTTGGCGGTGGTAACAGCAAACCAGCCAGGCTTTACGCCTCTTCTGGTTAATGGTCATCCGCTCAAGGCGTTGAACCAACTCTACAATAAACGTCGCGCCCATTTTCAAGCGCTGCTCCCGGAAGGGCAGTACACCTCTTGTCGTCTCGACGGTCTTGCGGACAAGCGGAAACGGCAGCTAGATAGCTATCTGCATGTGGCCAGCCGGCGGATTATTGACCACCTCGTTCAGCAGCGAATCGGGACGTTGGTGATTGGGAAGAACGATGGCTGGAAGCAAGAGGTCACTCTGGGGAAGCGCACGAATCAGAACTTCGTCTTCCTCCCACATGCGCGCTTCATCCCGATGCTGACCTATAAGGCTCAGTTGGTAGGTATCGATGTCGTCCTGACTGAGGAGTCCTATACCAGCAAGTGCAGCTTCCTGGAGGGCGAACCATTGGGTCATCGGGAGCTGTATTTGGGCAAGCGAGCGAAGCGTGGGCTGTTCGTAACCGCGACGGGGAGGCAGATCAACGCGGATGTGAATGCGTCGTACAACATGATAGTGAAAGTGGTCCCAAACGCCTTTGGCAATGGGAGAGAGGGTGTGGTAGTCCACCCTGTCAGGCTTCGCCTGGCGAACCGTCGGCTGGCGTCATAGCGCGCTTGGCGGACGGGGACTATAATGGCCTCGAAATGGACGACACAGACTGTACAGGCGCATTTCACAGCGGGTGGCGTGCGGCGGAGGCGAGAATTCGAGGACAGTCATGGGCGAGCCGGTGTTGGAGCGATTGCGGCAGGGGCCACTGCTGTGTGATGGCGCGATGGGCACGGTGCTCTATGCCCGCGCCAGCGAGCGCATGACCCATGGACGCTGCTTCGACGAGCTGGTCCTGAGTGACCCCGCGCTGGTCCAGGCGATTCACCGCGAGTACATCTTCGCTGGCGCGCAGATCGTCGAGACGAACACCTTCGGCGCCAACGCGCTCAAACTGGACGCCTATGGCCTGGCGGACCACGTCAGCGAGATCAATCGCAAGGCGGCGGCACTGGCGCGTGAGGCGCGCGAGGTCGCGGGGCAGGCGGTCTTCATCGCGGGCGCGGTTGGTCCTGCCGGACAGGCTCCTTTGCCTGCCGCCGATGACGCGGCGCAACTGGCGACGCTACGCGCGACCTTCGCTGAGCAGATCACGGCGCTTGTCGAGGGCGGCGTGGACCTCATCATCCTCGAGACCTTCTCCAGCCTCGTAGAGCTACGCCAGGCGGTGCTAGCGGCGCGTGAGGTTTGCGCATTACCACTCGTCGCGCAGATGACCTTCACCGAGGAGGGCCAGACGCTCTCCGGCGAGAGTCCGACGAGCGTGGCGCTGGCGCTGGCGGCGCTTGGCGTGGATGTGATTGGCAGCAACTGTAGCGTCGGCCCGGCGGGCATCGAAGACACGATCCACGAGATGGCGGCGGCGCTGCAGACGGTCATTCCCGCGGGCGACCAGGTTCCGTTGCTCTCGGCGCAGCCCAACGCTGGTCTGCCCGCGCGTGTCGAGAACCGTTTCCTCTACGTCTCGACGCCAGCCTATTTCGCCGACTACGCGCGGCGCTTCGCCGAGGCTGGCGTACGCTTGATCGGCGGCTGCTGCGGCACGACGCCGTCACATATCGGCGCGATGCATACGGCGCTCAAGGATTACTTGCCCTCGACGACAAGCAGTTTCACCGTCACACTGCCGCCAAGGCAAACGACGCCAGACACCACTGCGGAAGCGGAACAGCCCACCGGCTCGCGGCTGCGGCGCGCGCTGGAGGCTGGGCGTTTCGTGGTCAGCGCGGAGCTCGACCCACCGAAGGGACTGAACCCGCAGAAGATTCTGGATGGCGCCGCCCACCTGAAGAGCCAGGGTGTCGAATTCATCAACATCGCCGATAGCCCGATGGCGCGCGTGCGCATGAGCTGTCTGGCGCTGGCGCGGCTGATTCTGGAGCGGCTGGATCTCGAGCCGATCATCCACTTCACGACGCGCGACCGCAACCTGATGGCGATTCAGTCCGACCTGCTCGGCGCGCATGCGCTCGGTGTCCAGAACATCCTCGCGCTGACCGGTGACCCGATGCATGCGGGCAACTACCCGAATCTCACCGGCGTCTGGGATGTAGATTCGGTGGGGCTGCTGCGCGTCCTGCAGGGGCTGAACGAGGGGCGCGATGCGGCAGGCGCCTCGCTGGGGCAATCGGCCGGATTCTTCCTGGGCGCGGCGCTCAACCTCAACATGGAAGACAGCTACATTGACCTGGAGCGCGAACGCAAGCGCAACAAGCTCTATGACACGCTGCCCGATGGCAAGGGACGGCTCACCGAGACAGAGCTAGAGCTACGTCGGTTGCGGATGAAGCTGGACGCAGGTGCGCAGTACATCATGACACAGCCGATCTACGATATGGCGCCGCTGGAGGCCTTCTACAAAGCGTTCGGGCAGGTAGAAGTTCCCATGATCTTGGGCATGATCCCGCTGCATAGCTCGAAACACGCCGAGTACCTACACAACGAGGTGCCTGGCATCACCATCCCCGATGAGGTGCGCGCGCGGCTGCGCGAGGCGGGCGACCATGGCCGCGAGGTGGGCATCGAGCTGGCGCATGACGTCATCACCGCCGCGCGCGACCGTGGGCTGATTCAGGGCTGCTATCTGATGCCCTCATATGGCCGCTATGACTTGATCGGCGAGTTGGCCAGCGAGTTGCTGCGCGAATCTAGCCCGCAAGAGGTCGAGGCGCGGTAGGCACCTGACCCCCTGCCCTCCGGGCGGGGAACCGCTGGCAAGACGAGCAGGCGATTAAAATCGCGCCTCTGGGCCTGCGGCCACGATGTTCATCTGCGTGGACATCCAGAATCGCCGCCGCGCGGGAGACCTGCGGGAGACCTGCGGGAGACCTGCGACGCGCGCAGGTAGGTCTGGTGGCCGCCTGGCCCGCAAGGCGCGGTTTCAACCGCCAGCCCCTCTTCTCTTCTTTCTTATTGCAACACGTCGCGCTTCCAGGTGAGATAGAGCGAGACGCCCAGGAAGAGCGCGCTGTAGATCAGCGTTACCACGATGGCGTGCGTCGCATCGAAGGCCGTGCCCCCACCGCCACCACCACGGGCGACCACCCCCGCCGCGTTGAGAAACGCGCGTTCTGGCAGGGCGGCCGGCGCTAGTTGGGTCAGATTGGTTCCCAGGAAGTAGTTGGGGATGTCTGACCAGATCTTGTTGTTGGTGGCGGCGCCTACACCTCCAAGAATCGCGCTGACGATGCCCTCCACTAAGAAGTAGACGAGCGCCACGACGAGTCCCACCGCGAGCGAGCGCGAGAGGACGGTGACGAAGACCGCAAAGAGGATCGTCACGACAAGGTTGTAGAGGATCGTCAGCAGATACAGCCCGGCGTCAGACCAGAGATACGACGGGATGTGGCCGAAGACCGCATCGCTCTTGCCCTGCGCCGCGGCAAGGATCGCCAGCTCGACGAAGTTCAGCGCGAGAATGACGACCAGGGCGATCAGCCCGGCGATGACCAGCGCGCTCATCTTAGACAACAGCAACCGGATGCGCCCGACGCCGCGCCCCAGGACGATCCGTATCGTGCCGAACTGGAACTCGGCGGCGATCAGCATCACCGCCAGAATGGCGATCACCAGTCCAGAGTACTGGCGCACGGCGTCGAGCAGCGTGGTCATCATTACATAGGGAACCGCCTCGGCGGGCGGCAGCGGCGGGGCTGGTTGATTAGGCTCGCCCAATCCCTGCGAGTTGGTCAGGCTGTAGAGAACGAAGAAGTAGGTCAGGCCGTTCAGCAACAGCATCAGCAGGCCGATGCCGAGCAGCGTGAACCAGATCGCGCGCCAGCGGATGATCTTGCCCAACTCTGCCTGGACCATCCCGAGGAACGGCGGCTTGTTCGCCGTGACGCCGGCGCCAATCGCGGCGACCCTCTGCGTCGTGACTGTGTCCGCTGTCGTCATCGCGCGCCCCCTGTCGGTGTCGTCGTAGCGGCGGTTGCGCCGTTGGGAGACGAGCTAGTGAGCCGCAGGAAGACGTCCTCCAGGCTCTCGCTCTTGTACATGATCAGGTCCGGCGCATGGCCCGCCTGCGACAGGAAGAGATTCAGGCTGCGGCCCTCGCCATCAGGCGAGGCGGTCAGTAAGTAGCCGTTGGCGTCAAGCTGCGCCGAAGCTCCCCAGGGCTGCGCCTTCAAGAGAGCCAGCGCCTCGGCCGGCTGGCGCACCTTGACAGCGTATACACCATCCGTCTGTGTCAATTCCTCGACGGTGGATTCCGTCACGAGCCGCCCGTTGTTGATGATGGCGACGCGCGTGCAGATCTGCTGCACCTCGGTCAGCACATGGCTGGAGATGAAGATCGTCTTGCCCTGCGCGGCGAGCGCGCGCATCAGGTCGCGCATCTCGACGATACCGGCGGGATCGAGGCCATTGGCCGGCTCGTCGAGAATCAGCAGGTCGGGGTCGTGGAGCAGCGCCATCGCCGACGCCAAGTCGCTGCTTCATGCCGAGCGAGTACGTGCGCACGCGATCTTTCTGCCGCTCCGCGCAGCCCGACGACATCCAGTATGTGTCAATGTGCCCTTCCGGGATGCCGCCGAGCGCGGTCGCCATCGTGAGCAGGTTGGCGCGTCCAGACATGTAGGTGTAGAGCGCGGGCGTCTCGACCAGCGCGCCCACCTGTGGCAGCACCTCCTCCAGATGCTGGCCGATGTCCTGGCCGAGCACCTCGACGGACCCGCCCGTCGGCGCGATCAGGCCAAGCGCCATGCGGATCGTCGTCGTCTTGCCCGCGCCATTGGGGCCGAGGAAGCCGAAGATCTCGCCGCGCCGAACATCCAGATTGAGGTTATCCACGGCGAGCCGGGACCCATAGCTTTTGGACAGATTCTGTGTGCGCAGCACGACCTCGTCGGATCGTACCCGCGACGATGGCGCTTGCGCGCTGGGGGCGGTCATAGGCAGGGCGCTCCTGATATCTAGTGGACCTGTGCCAAGCGGACGAAGCTCATGCTTCACACAGCCGCCCCTATCATACCATCCACCATGCTGCACAAGTCTATGCCCGCGCCCAATGCAATGCGCTGTCTCAGTCCGCGCATCGCGCCAGTGTCGCCTTCAGATCAGAAAGTGCGACCGAAATCTCCGGCTGAGGCACGCCGGGTCCTGGCTCATTGGGATCACCGGCCTGCTGGATAATCACCTTGCCCCTGGCGTCGACTGGGAAAGAGTAGGAGATGAGCAGAGTATCGGCGGGCGTCATGCCCTTGCGTGGCGCAGGTGTTGTAATGACGACGATAAAGTGTCCGCCGACGCCAGGTAGTTGAGGCTAGCCCTGCATGCGATAGCTATCTTGACCGACTTGCCCACCAATCGTCATAAAGGATGAACCTATGGGATGCTCATGGACGCATAATGGCGTGAATGAAGAGAACATCACGGGCGTGTAGATATAGTAGCCTGACCGACGATCTCCCCATATGTCGCGAGAGGGGGACGCCTCCCATCCAGGGTGTTCCAGCGCGCGTCTCCATGTGCGCCTACGACAACCTCGGCGACCTCGGCGACCAGCGATAGACCGCAAAGTTCTTCAGGCGCCGTAAACTGAACGCGATCAACTATTCCTTCGATATGCACTGTACTGTAGGGAGCGACGTCGGTTGCGCCTTTGCGAGCGCGCCCTGCTGCGTTGGAGTTGTGATCTGACCGCAACCAGCGACGGCGGTTATCACGATCAGCGCCACCGTCCCGACTACCAGGAATTGCGAAGAGCGCATGCCGTTCATCCTCATCGTGCGCCGACAGAAAAACTATCAAGAGAATAGACAGCAATATGCTCACAACGGTTCCATGACTATGCTACACCACGCTGCCAGCCAGTCAACGCGCTTGCCTCCGCTCACCGCAGCATGCTATCGTACGGCTACTGCGTCGCCGCCTTTTCCGCGCTCAAAGGAGAGCCCTGCCATGCCCAACGACGAGATTTCCAGCACGTCTGCGCCCGTGAGCGGGCCGCGTCCTGTGCGCGCGCCGCGTGGCAGCGAGATCAGTTGCAAGGGCTGGCAGCAGGAGGCGGCGCTGCGCATGCTCATGAACAACCTCGATCCCGAGGTGGCCGAGCGCCCCGACGATCTGGTGGTCTACGGCGGCTCCGGCAAGGCGGCGCGCAACTGGGACTGCTTCGACGCCATCGTGCGCTCGCTGCGCTCGCTGGAGGACGACGAGACGCTGCTGGTGCAGTCGGGCAAGCCGGTGGGCGTCTTCCGCACGCACCACGGCGCGCCGCGCGTGCTGATCGCCAACTCGCAACCTCGTGCCGCACTGGGCCAACTGGGACGAGTTCCGCCGGCTGGAAGCGCTAGGCCTGACGATGTACGGCCAGATGACCGCCGGCTCGTGGATCTACATCGGCACGCAGGGCATCGTGCAGGGGACGTACGAGACGTTCGCCGAGGCCGCGCGCCAGCACTACGGCGGCTCGCTCAAGGGCACGCTCACGCTGACCGGCGGACTGGGCGGGATGGGCGGCGCGCAGCCGCTCGCCGTCACGATGAACGAGGGCGTCTGCCTCGCGGTCGAGGTGGACCCGGCGCGCATCCAGCGGCGGCTCGACACCGGCTACCTCGACGAGATGGTCACCGACCTGGACGAGGCGCTGCGCCGCGCCGAGGAATATAAAGCGCAGGGCGTCGCGCGCAGCATCGGCCTGCTCGGCAACGCCGCCGAGGTCTTCCCGGAGATCGTGCGCCGTGGCGTCGCGCATGGACCTCGTGACCGACCAGACCTCCGCGCACGACGCGCTCAACGGCTACATTCCCGCCGGGATGACGCTCGACGAGGCGGCGGAGCTGCGCCAGCGCGACCCCAAAGAGTATGAGCGCCGCTCGCTGGAATCGATGGCCGAGCACGTGCGCGCGATGCTCGATTTCGACGAGATGGGCGCGGTCGTCTTCGACTACGGCAACAACCTGCGCGGGCAGGCGTTGCGCGCGGGCGTCGAGGACGCGTTGCACTTCCCTGGCTTCGTGCCGGCGTTCATCCGTCCGCTCTTCTGTCGCGGCAAGGGCCCGTTCCGCTGGGTCGCGCTCTCTGGCGATCCCGAAGACATCTACCGCACCGACGAGGAGATCCTGCGCCTCTTCCCGGAGGACGAGGCCCTCGCCCGCTGGATGCGCATGGCGCGCGAGCGCATCCACTTCCAGGGGCTGCCTGCGCGCATCTGCTGGCTCGGCTATGGCGAGCGCGACAAGGCGGGGCTGGCCTTCAACGAGCTGGTGCGGCGCGGCGAGGTCAAAGGCGCCCATCGTCATCGGGCGCGACCACCTCGACTCCGGCTCGGTCGCCTCGCCCTATCGCGAGACCGAGGCCATGCGCGACGGCTCCGACGCCATCGCCGACTGGCCCATCCTCAACGCGCTGCTGAACACGGCGAGCGGCGCCTCGTGGGTCTCGTATCCATCACGGCGGCGGCGTCGGCATCGGCTACTCGCTGCATGCGGGCGTCGTAATCGTGGCCGACGGCACGGACGAGGCGGCGGAGAAGCTGGCGCGCGTGCTGACGAACGATCCTGGCACAGGCGTGATGCGCCACGTGGACGCGGGCTATCCCGAGGCCATCGAGACGGCGCGCGAGCGCGGCGTGAATATCCCGATGTTGGAACGAGGTTCATAGTGTAAGAAGCATGCAGATCGAGCGACACTTGCGCCGGTCAATTCCATGCAATAGAATTCCGTCTGCCCCAACTCTGAAGCCCCGTTTATTGGGAGGGCCATCATGCCGCAACGGATGTTCATCAGCCACTCGCATGACGACAGCGTTTTCTGCGCGCGCTTGAGCAACTACATACAACAGTGTATCCCCGAGTCTGATGTCTTCTATTCTTCCCGCGACATCGGTATCAACAACTTTCAAAAAGAGATCGGCAGACAAATTGCGAGTCGCGAGGTCTTCATAGTCGTCATATCGCCAAAGTCAGTGGTCTCTCCCTGGGTAGGCCTCGAATGTGAGCAAGCACTCCGGGCATGGGTCAAGGATCAAGAGCGGCCAGAGCCGCAGAGGCAAGGGCGTGTCATCATTCCTGTGCTTCACAAGAGAGATGCTGACCTTATTGGGCTTTCGCCCGCCGCAAGCCGCCGGGATTTCAACCCGTGCGGTGAGGCGGTTGGGGGCGTTCGCCATGCGTCCTGCGTCCATTGCCGTGTCCTCCCCGTTGTGCGAGAAGAGTGTGGGCAGGACATTTTGCACCGCACCAAGCACCTCCTCTTACGGGGTTCCGTGGAATGTCGTTCCCACGGGTAAAAGCCGTAACCCGTCTTGGACGAGGTGCGCTCCGCTTGAGCGGCGGTCGTTGAGCTAACTACGCCACGCCGCGCCTGCCTGTGATAAAGCGAATCGTGTTCCTGACTACCGTCGTCATCTTATCCGACGAGCAGCCCCAAGGATACCACTGGCATAGTCTACGAATACGCCTCATTGGCGCTGGTGATGAGACCGATTGGGACGTAGTGTTTGCAACGGCGGTGGACGCAAGAGTGATCTCAGCAGAATTGAAGACCATTGAGCACCAGAAGAGCGGCAAGGACTATTCACTCAAGGCTGTTGATCTCAATAGAGAGCATCCTGATGTGAAAGCATTGCTCTAGCGCGGTCGAGCGACCTCCAAGCGTATTTGGTATACTCTGGCAGGGGGAAGGAGTCCCTCTGTCCCAACCAGACGCTCCCGGAGGAAGGCGATGGAGCAAAATACCGATGTGATGCAAGGCACGAACTATCCCAAGGACACCATGCTCGCCATCGCCGATGACCACGCGACCGCCGAGCGCGCCGTCACAGGCGCTACGCGACGCCGGATTTGCCGACAGTGACATTTTTGTACTGAATGGACATGAGGCGTGGGAAAAGATCCAGCAGAAGAAAGCCGACCGCAACATCTTCGAGCGCATCTTCGACAACATCCAGGAGCTGGATGCGGAGAGTGGCCGCAATAGCCCACAGGATTACCTGGCCGCACTCAAAGACGGACACTCGAACGTCATCGTGCGCGCACACGACGACGAGAGCCGCCATCGTGCATACGAGGCGCTGAAGAAATCCGGCGCGCACAACATCACTTACCAGTGGCGCGCGGTGATTGAGGACCTGCCGAAAGGCGACATCGAGCGCCCAGACCCGCAGCGATAGCCACGAAAATGGAGGGCGTACAATCTTGTACGCCCCCGAATACCTTGCGCATGCGCCGATCAGGCCGCGACATCGCGCTGGCGGAAGAACGCGCCTGCGGCGACGAGGGCCGCGACGATGAATGTTCCAACCAGCAGCAACGCGTTCCCGTAGGGGACAACGCTTGTGCCACCCTGGGCAATTGCCGAGATCAACCGGCCGGGCAGCCACTTCTCGCCATCCGACCACGCCAGCAGGATGACCTGCTCGACGACCAAAATGTAGACCAGGCCAATCGAGAGCGCCGGGGCCGTCGAGCGCAGGACCAGCGCCAGAATCGCCCCCAGCGCGCCCCAGACGAGCGTCGCCAGCAGCAGGTTGCCTGCGCCTTTCAGCAGCGACTGCACGCCATCGGACGTGAACCACGCGGCTGTACTGATGTCATGTGTCGGAACCAGGATCAGCGCCATGACGAGCGCAGCGCCATACGCCAGAATCACACCAAGCGTGACGAAGCTTGCTAGCGCCAGGAGTTTCCCACCGAGCAAGCGCAAGCGGCTGGATTCACGTACCAGCAGGTTGCGCAACGTGCCGTTGCTGTACTCCATGCCGACGGCGATGGCGCAGATCGCCAGCGCGACCACACCCATGAAGGTGGCGCTGATGCTCGTGAGGGTGGCGAAGCCAGTGCTCGCAGCCACCTGCGCGGCCGTCAGCCCGGCGCTCACGCGGCCCCCAGGCCCTGGAACCGCCGTCGCATTCAGTCGCGTCAGGTTCAAGACAATAGCCAGGATCGAGAAGCCGCTCATGGCGCCGAGTCCGCCCAGGATCATTCCGGGCCGGCGCAGTTTCAACCACTCGCTCTTGAATGCGCGAGTCAATGCGCGAATCATGACTTGGCTCCGTTCAGTTGCGCTGCGCTGGATGCGCCAGCCGCTGGCTCGGTCAGGGAGAAGAAGGTCTCCTCCAGGCTCGTGCGATCAACAGTCAGTTCAGTAAGGACAGCGCCTGCCGCCATGGATTCTTTGTTCAGCGTGCGCGCAAAGTCGGCTGGGGCGAGGATACGCAGGCGTCCGTCGGTCAGTTCGCTCTCGTACTGGTGGCTGCTGGCCACCGCAGCGACGACGCGCAGTTCATTCTCGCTAGCCGCGCCCGCGATCAACGCGCCCTGCCGGCTCTCCAGCAGCGCGTCCATCCAGCCCTGGTAGATTACCTCGCCCTGATTGACGAGAATGATCCAGTCGGCGATCTGCTCCACCTCCGCCAGCAGGTGGCTGCTGATGAGAATCGTGACGCCCTGGTCGCGTAGTTGCCGGATGAGCTGGCGGATCTCCTGGATGCCTGCCGGATCGAGTCCATTGGTCGGTTCATCCAGAATGAGCAGCGACGGGTTGGGTAACAGCGCGGCGGCGATGCCGAGCCGCTGACGCATGCCGAGCGAGTAGGTCTTCACCGCGTCACGCTCGCGACCCGCCAGGCCAACCTGCGCCAGAAGTGGGTCGATGCGGCGTTTGTCGATGCCACCGAGCGCCGCGAGGATCTCCAGGTTGCGCCGCGCACTCATGGTGGGATAGAACGCTGGGCCTTCGATCAACGCGCCGACACGCGGCAGATAGCTGGAGGGATCGCTGGACGGAACGCCCAGCACCTCGACACTGCCAGATGTCGGCTTGATCAACGCCAGCAGCATGCGGATGGTCGTGGTCTTGCCCGCGCCGTTCGGCCCGACGAAACCGGCGACGACCCCCATTGGTACGTCGAGGTTTACGCCATTCACCGCATTGCGCGGTCCGTAGGTCTTGGTGAGCTGGCGCGTGCGAATGGCCAGCCTGGGCGCCTGATCGGCAGGCGTGTATGCGGGAAGATCGCTGGGGGCTGGCTCGACAGTCGTCCCAGCGCCCTCTGGTAGTGTGATTACACTCATATTCGTGTCTCCTGTGCTCGTGTTGTCGCGGTCTCATGGCCGCTGAGTACAGGATAGGCCGTGCGCGCCGCCAGCGCAGCATGCCAGCGGATGATCCGCCTCCTCCTTGAGGATGAATCATCAGGATGAGATCGACGGCGCGTTGGCGGTCAACTGGCGCCAGGGGTAATGAAACCCGACTCATAGGCGAAGACCACCGCCTGCACGCGGTCGCGCAAATTGAGCTTCATCAGCAGGTGCGCGACATGGCTCTTCACCGTCGTCTCGTTGACGACCAGCTCTTTGGCGATTTCGGCGTTGGAGAGTCCCTTCGCGATCAGGCGCAGCACCTCCGCCTCGCGCGTCGAGAGCGCGGTGAGCGCGGCAGGATCACCAGTGCGCGACGAGGGCAGTTGGGCAAAACGTTCGATGAGGCGGCGCGTCACCGACGGGTCGAGCATCGCCTCGCCCGACGCCACGATCTGGATGGCCTTGAGCAGATCCGCTGGCGGCGTGTCCTTGAGCAGGAAGCCGCTCGCCCCTGCGCGCAGCGCCTCGTAGACATACTGGTCGAGGTCAAAGGTCGTCAGGATGATCACACGCGTCGCGGCGGTATCGCTTGACCCAACCAGGATGCGCGTCGCCTCGATGCCGTCCATGACGGGCATGCGAATGTCCATCAAGACGATGTCAGGCTTTGACTCGCGCGCGATCCGCACCGCCTCTAGTCCGTCCGCCGCCTCGCCCACCACCGCGAAACCAGGCTGTGCCTCGATCAGCAAGCGAAAGCCAGCGCGCACCAGTTGCTGGTCGTCAGCGATGAGTACACGAATGATGGACTCTGGCGCGGTATCGGTCATGCAGGCGCCGCCTTCAACGGAAAACACGCGCGCACGAGAAAGCCGTGGTCCGGCGCGGGTCCAGTCTCCAACTCGCCGCCAAAGAGCGCGACACGTTCGCGCATGCCGATCAGACCGCGCCCGGCGTCCACACTAGGCGAAGCCTCCGCAACGCTCTGCCCGTCGTCGCTGATCTCCAGTTCCAGCGCATCAGGCTTGTAGCGCACCACCACGCGCGCATGGGCTGGCCCGGCGTGCTTCAGAGTATTGGTCAGCGCCTCTTGGACGATGCGATACGCCGAGACATCCAGCGCCTCCGGCAGCGGCTGCGCCGCGCCCTCCACCTGGAGCGTCACCGGCAGCCCAGCGGCGCGGCTCTGGTTCACGAGCCGCTCGATCTGCGCCAGTGTCGGCTGCGGCGTCCGCTCTCCCCCGGGCTCATCGCTATGGAGAACGTTTAGCATCGCGCGCATCTCTGCCAGCGCCTCGCGGCTCGTCTCCTGGATGAACTGGAACACCTGGCGAGCGCGCTGTGGGTCGCGCTCAGCGATCTCGGCTCCAGCGCCGGCCTGCACCGCGATTGCGCTGACGTGGTGGCGCGACCACATCGTGCAGCTCGCGCGCGATGCGTGTGCGCTCGTCCTGAGCGGCGCGACGGATGTTTTCTTCTTTCTCCTGTTCGAGCCGTCGTGCGCGCTCCTCCAGCCCGGCGAGATAGGCGCGGCGCGTGCGGATATTGTCGCCTAGACTCCAGCTCGCGAAGACGAAAGCCGATCGTGATGAAGAGCGTCGGCCAGCTATTTGGACGCCCCAGCAGCGCGCTGATGAGCAGGATCAGCGCGTTTACACTCGCGATCAGGATGGCAAGGCGCAATGAGATGCGTCGTTCGATGCGGCTCGCTACCGTGTAGAGCGCAACAGCGAGGCCGAGGCCGACCAGGGCCGCCGTTCAACGGAAGGAAGACGAGGGAGAGGGCCTCCGCAGTAGCCGTCACGGCCAGTACGCCCAGAGGCCAGCGGCTGCGCGCCACGAGCGGCAGTGTTTGCAGCAGCGTCAGCGCCACCGCCAGCCAAAGCAGTGGGCCTGTGATGCGGTCCGGTCCCGCCAAGACCGACCCCAACGATGGCGCCAGCACGATTAACGTCAGCAGCGCATCGGCCACAAGCGGTGGGACGCGCCACGACCTGACACGGCGCTCCACCGCGTTCACCATGCGTTCGTCGACTGCCATACACTTAGCCTTATGGCTCGTTCAGGGTATCTCGCTGGCCACAGCATAGCATTTTGCGGCGTACAGCGAGGCGCGCGAGCGGTTATGGATGGCGGCTGCGCTCCTAGCGCGAGGACACGAATGTGATCAGAGTTCACGATGCGTGCGTCATGATGGTTCTTGCGCTGGAGAAGCATGGTTCTCGCCGGCGAGCCGCACGAGAGGCAACAGCGCCAAGTCAACGTCCTCGAAGCGCTCTGGGCCGAGCGCGACCAGTTCCGCACGCAACCGGCGCGCGTCGGCGATGAGCTTGCCGACCTCCACACTCATGCAACGCGGCGCAAACGGCTCCAGATAATCCGCGCCGCTCTGCAATTTAACCGTCGCGCCATGGTAGTTGTGGCGCAGCAGATGATAGCAACCGACGCCGACTTGCAGAATGCCCTTATAGAGCGTTCTGATCGGGTCTGGCTCGGCGTTCCAGATCAGTTCCAGTGTCTCGTGGCACTCGAAATATTCGCGCTGGTTGAACTGCTCAATCCCGCGCAACAGACCTGGGGAAGGCGCCTCGCCGCACCGGCGCGCAACGCCTTCCCCCTCAGTCGCGTCCCCTGATTGCGACATAGGAGGCTTCCACCTGGGTTGAATCGACCTCAAGACGCCAGGTTTGACGCCTAACGGTGTCCTGTATCCTGCTCCATGCGCAGGAGGCGCTCGGCCATCGTTCCCAGCAGCTTCAGGCTGATCTCCGGGTTCTTGTTCAATGCCGCGCGGAAGTCCCACGAGGGGATGAGAATCGCCTTCGTTGGCTCCATGGCGACGACCGAGGCCGTGCGTGGCAGGTCAGTGAGTACCGAATACTCGCCAACCACCTCACCGGGTCCCATCACCCGCAGTTCGCGCTCGCCAGCATCCGTCTTCTGGAAGACGCGCACCTTGCCCTCGGTGAGCACGAAGAGCGCGGCGCTTGCCGCGCCCTGGGCCATGAGTGTCTCACCAGGGGCATAGGTTCGCTCGCGCGCGCCACCAGTGAGGTTGGTCAGATCGTGCCGGGTAAGACCACCAAACAGCGGCACGGTGGCAAGAACATCTTCGTACATAGCGCTCCTCTTCATCGGTACGTGAGAATGCGGACTGGCGCGCGGCGCCTCAGTTTGACGCGCGCCCTCAACGCCAATCGAGCGCATTGTATCCTATCAGCGGTCCTGCGTCCAACCGTCGCGGTCGGGCTGCCCCCAGACATCCGCTGGCATGCGCGAGGCGCGCGGGTCACCCGCGGAGGACATGTTACCCCAGTTGCTCGCCGGGCCACTACGCGCCTGACTCCTGCCACTCGCCTGGCTTCTGCCACCCGGCATCATCGGCATCTCCAACTCCGGCAACGGTGGCATTTGCTGGAGATTCCACTCCTGGTCGCTGTACCCCATCTGCCCGTTCATCCCGCCGTAGCCGCCTGGGCCATTCATCGGACCGTTCATTCCACGCATCGGTCCAGCCATGGCGGGGCCGCCCATCTGCGGCATGCCGCCGTAGCGCCGCGCCTGCGCCGCCGCACGCGCGCCCATCGGCATATTCATCCCTGCGCCCATCATGGCGCCGCGTCCCGGCACGATCTCCGGCTGCGCCTGCCAGTCTGCCCCGCCGTCCATCATCTCGTCTGGGCGGACGTTGCGCTCGCGGCGCGCACCTACCAATTGCTGCAACTGGCGCACGACCAACTGGAGTCGCTCGGCGCTCTCAGTGGACTGCTGCGAGTTCCCGGCCACCTGCTCGGCGATCTCGATGACGGCCTGCATCGCGCCGGACATGCGCTCGTACTGCGCGGCCTGCTGTTTGCTCGCCTGGCTGATGTCGCGCACGGAGCGGGTCATGTAGGCGAGGATCGAGTCGAGTTGCGGCGGCGAGATCTCGGCGCGACGCTGGATCACCTGATTACCCATCAGCGCGAGTTGCTCGGTGCGTTCGGAGATGCCGCGCGCCATATCCTGGAAGTTGTGTAGCGCCTTGTTGACCGCGTTGACAGCCCAGACCTGCTGCGCCGCGCCACCAGCCTGCTGCGCCGCGATACCGCCGATGCGGTCAGAGACGACGTTCACCTGGCGCGCCGCGCGCTGCATGGTATTGACAATTGTCGAGGCGAAGAGCAGAGCGAGGATCACACCGGCGGTCAGGATGATGACACCGAGCAGGATCAACTCGAGCGCGGTGCGATCTTCAAACGCCGTGACGGTATCCAGCGGCACGCCGACGAAAAGAACGCCGATCCACTGGCCCTGCGGGTTGAAGAGCGCGCGATAGGCGCCGTAATAGGACGGGCCGCAGGACGGATCAGGCGTCGCTCCAACCCAGACGTGCTGGGCCTGATCGGGGTTGTCCAGTCCCAGGTTCGTAACGAGTTGACCGCAGAGCTGGGCGCCGGTGTCACGCTGCGCGATGCCGTTCGAGGCGGCTCCGGGCTTGACAAAAGTCGTCGCGATGCGATGGCATCCCGTAATGTTGCCGCTCTTGTCGGCGCATTGATACACCGAGACCGCGCCATGTATGCGCTGCTGCACCGCGTCCACGTAATCAGTATCGTCGTTGAGCGGATAGCGGCCAAAGTCGGTCTGGTTATTGAAGGTTGTGCCCTGGTCACGCCCTACCTTGGGCGAATCGAGCACCATCTTGTTATCAGAGCTGCTATCGGATGAGATCGAGATATTCTGCCCGTAGGCGGTTTCCAACACTAGCGAGGCGATGCTCATACTTTCCTGCTGCTGGGTCTGCGCCTGCTCCAACGCGTAGTTGTGAATCGCGTTGCGCGAGATGAAGAGCGTCGCCAGCGTCGTCAGGATAGCGGCGAGCAGCACCGTGATGGTGAGTTGTGCGCGAATGCCCAAACGCGACCGACGTGGTCTCATCTACTGTATCCTTCTCTGCGCTCGCCCGGCCCAGAGGTCACGGGCCCACCCAACCCAGCGCCACCACCATAGAGAGGCGCGCACTGACATAACGAATGAACACGGCTCACAGTATACTCTTTGAGTATTCTGGCGCCACCAAATGAGCTACTCGTCCTCACCATCCACGTATCACAATCAGGCCCAACGCCTCCAGATGCGCGAGGACAGCATAGAGTTCTTGTTCTTGCCGGCGGGTAAGACGAGCGAGATCCGCGATGGTGCGCTGCCCATCAACCAGCATCAGCGCCATCCGCTCACGGCGATCCAGTGGGAGTTGTTCGAACTGATCGCCCAACGCGGTCCGGCGGGGAATGACCATCAGCAATTCTGGAGTGAGTGGAGGCAGCGAGTAGGAGGTCATCGGCGGCGCCTGTGGGTCGCCATTGCCGTAGGGGGAATACGGAACGCCCGCCGGTTGTGAATAGCCCGGCTGGTACGGCGCGCCATACGGCGGCGCGCCATACGGCGGCGCGCCTGGCTCGGAGCCACCCCAAGGGGACGATGGAACACCATTGTATCCGCTGTTGTAGCCGTTATAATTCTGGTAGCCATATGCTGGCCACGATGAGGAGGAGGGTCCCATCGAGGGGAAACTTCCCGCGCCATTCGGGCCAGACGGAACGCCGCTGTACCAGCCGTCGTCCACCGTGATCTCGTCGAAAGCGTAGTGGCACTCTCCCCAGTTATTGAGGGCGTTCAGCGCCATCTGACCAATCATCTGCCCAAGCAGGGCGTTCTGTGGCTCGCCATCGACGAATTGCACCTGCCCAAACTCGCGCGTGGGGCCGTGTCCGCGAATCGCACGCAATATCCCCGTCTGACGTGACAGAACAATCATCTGGATGATGTTGCTGAGCCGGCTTGTCGCTACAAATGGCGCCGCCATCCTCCAAGCTCCTTATCTTGCGCGGATCATACGCGCAGACCATGCGGTATTTGCCGCCGTGAGACTGAGAGGCTCCTTGCGCTGTGCGCGCAGACAGCGCAGACAGCACGAATCACGAGAGATGAGCGCTGGCTGGAGGGCGAGCGTATGGACGCTGCGCTTCCTTCGCATAGATAGGCCAGCCATTTCCAGACGCCGCCTGACGATACGTTGACGAGATACGCCTCAAGCGATCATTGTACACTTTGCCCAATGGGCGAACCGATCGCACGCCCGTTGCGGGCCAACAACTCCACTACTGTAACACGGTTTGTCGAATACGCCAGCCACATTGCCGGCACGGCTTACGGCAAGGGGATAGGAGAGGTCACTGGCCCAGAAAGCGCTTGGGGATCGCTCTTCCAACTCAGCCAGCCGTTGTTGAGTTGCTCCACGATCTCCCGATACTCCTCGGCGCGGCCCTCGTCCCATCGAGGCAGCTTCGCCTGATAGTCGGGCGCTCCCACCGCGCGGTCGATAAGGCTGGCGTAGAACTCATACGCCTGGATCTGTAGCTGTATGAGCTCGCGTTCCGTCAACGGCTTCGTCATGCGTCATCCTTCGTCGCGGCAAGATGCGGTTCTGATTCCCATGCGAATGGAATCATCAAACAAGGCAGCGGACAATTTTGATACGCACGTAGCGTAGCATAGCGTCGGGCGCTGGTCAAGAACTGGCCGCGACTAAGATTCCCTCGGCTGGCTGACGCTTGCGTGTCGCCACGATCTCGGCGAGGATCGCGAGCGCGATCTCCTCGGGCGATTGCGCGCCGATATCCAGGCCGATGGGGCCATGGATTTGTGCGATCTGCTCATCAGTTACCCCTGCCTCGCGCAGGCGTTCGTCGCGCTTCTCGCGGGTGCCACGGCTGCCGATCGCGCCGACGTAGCCCGCGCCACCTCGCAGCGCCGCGACCAGCGCGGGCACGTCGAACTTGTCGTCGTGGGTGAGGACGGCGACGGCGGTGGAGGGCGTCAGCGGAATACGAGCCAATGCCTCATCGGGCCACTCGATGAGTATCTCGTTGGCCTCGGGCAGGCGCTCTGGCGTGGCGAAGGCCTCGCGCGGCGTCGATAACGGTGACATGGTAGCCAAGCACCTTCGCGAGCTGTGAGAGGGGGATGGAGATGTGTCCCGCGCCGACGATGATGAGCGTTGGCGGCGGCAGGCTGACGTCGAAGTAGACGCGCGCCTCGTCTCTGGCGCTGGTCGTAAGCGGCGCGACGCGTGATTCGCCTCCGGCGAGCAGCGCGTTCGCCGCTGATCGTCGCCGTCTTGAGCGCCTCGTCGGCGATGTCGCAACGCGTCGCATCTGCGGCGGCTGTTTCGACGCAGGATTGGCCGACTAACGCCGAGTCGTTCGCGGCGATAACGACTGCGCGCACGAGCGGAATGTCGTTGCGCAGCGCATGCAGACTCGTTTGCGCGTCGCCCAGGCGCTCGACGAAGACCTCGAATCTCGCCGCCGCAGGAGAGGCCGATGCGCTCGACATTCTGCTCCTCGCTGATGCCGAACTTCAGCAGCTTCGGCTTCCCGGTGCGAATCGCACGCAGACCTTCATCGATCACGGCTGGCTCGACACAGCCCCCGCTGACCGAGCCGCTGACCTCCCATCTCCTCGGTGACCGCCAGCGTCGCGCCGACGCCACGCGGAGCCGAACCTTTGCGCGCGACGACCGTCGCCAGCGCGATGCGCTTGCCCTGCGGCAAGCCAGCGCTCCACATCGTTCATCACGTCACGCATAGCCGCGCCCCTTCCTGTGGATGCCGTACCAGGCCCAACTTGCGCAATTACACCACCATTTTCACCACAGTATAGGCGCATCAGCGCCCTCCGGCCAGTTTCACAAAATAGTCGCCGCTCTCAGCGATCCCGATCAATCTCCACCGGGCCTTCGCGCTGTCTCGCCGCTTCGGCCCCGCATGCGCCTGATACGCCTCTCGCAAGTCGTCGAGCATCTGCTCACGACGCGCATAGAGTTCGCGACGCTCGCGTGGCGCGGCGCGCGAGATGGCGTAGGCGGCCAGCAGCGGGAAGGCGATGGTGGTGTCAGCGTAGACAACGACAGTAGTCGTTGAGCAGGTCGGGTTTGATCTTGCCCCACGAGACCGCCTCCGACGGCGTCGCGCCGGAGAAGCCGCCCCAGTGCGGCGCATCCTGAGTGATCTGGATGAAGTAGTCGTGTCCGCCTTTGTTGATGCCAAGCACCTCCCAGAGTTGCGGCTGCGTCTGGAGGTAGAAGTTCTTCGGCGAGCCACCGCCCAAGATGATGACGCCGTTGCGCGTGGCGGCGTGGACAAGCGCGGTCGTCTCATGCACGTCGTAGAGCGGGTCAATGGTGAGCGCGCCGCCGTCGAGTTGATGGCGCGCCAGGTTCATGCCGATGGAGGAATCGCCGGGCGAGGAGGTATAGATCGGGACGTTCCAGCGCGCGGCCATCGCCAGCGACCGAGTTCTGCGGATCAACGCCGATCTCCAGCAGGCGTCTGCCGAGCAGGTGATGCAGTTCCGCCGTGGACATCGGGCGCTGCGGGAAGGTCTTGAAGCACTCGCGGATGAAGCGATCTGTGTCGAGCAGCACCTCCTCGCGGAAGAGCACGTCGTAGATGCGGATGACACCCGCCTCATGCAGATCGGGGTCGCTGAGTTTGAACGTGCCGCGATGCAGCGCGAAGTCGAGCGCATAGTGGATGTCGTGATAGAGGTTGGCGCCGGTGCTGACCATGAAGTCAATCGCGCCACGCTCCATCAATGAGATGATCGCGCCGCCGACGCCCGCCGGAGTCATCGCGCCGGCGATGGTCAGGCAGATCGTGACGTCCTGCTCAGGATCGAGCATGCGATTGGCGTAGAGTCGCGCCGCCTCGTTGAGCCTGCCGGCGTTATACGCCTGGAACGCGCCATCCACGAGGTCGGCGACGGTCATCTCCGGCTCGATCCGTCGCGGCAGAATGCGCTCGCCGCTCAGGTAATCCTCCGCCTGCGGAGTTGCGGTGGCGTCAGCCGCTGCCTTCTGCTCTTTGGGCGGTCGCGGCGATCCCTCATGTGGCCGGTGCGGCACGATCTCTTCGCTTTCTGACGGTGAAACCGTCAAGTCACAACTGTCTCTACGCTGGTAATAGCACAGTATATCACCGGGACATGAACCGATTCATGTAGCTTCCCCCAAAAGAAGGCGACGAATGGAAGCGCAGGATGCAAGACGCTCGCAGTTGTAGGCTGATATTGATTTCCTGCTCGTCGTACACTGTCTCCATCCTGAATCTGGATGATGGGACCTCCTGAAGCCATTGCGCCACTCTGCGATAAGTCAGGCCGAGCGAACGACCCACGGAGAAGCGATGAGCGAACCACTGGACGACTTTGACCTAGACGTGAGTCCTCTCGCACGCGCCTCGGCTTCGGTGGAGGGCAATGAGCGAGACGCCTCCTCCACACCTGACGATGAAGTGCCGGATACGCCACCCACGCGTCATGTCTCCGTGGCAGCGCGCCGACCGCGAACCCAGCAACGCCTCCGCGCTGGCGCCACCATCGCCCTGCTCATCCTACTCGCCACCGGCTCCTCGTGGCGCTAGCTCGGCAGTTCGTCTTCGAGGACATGCTCGCTCCTATTGCGGCGTTGCCCGCGTGCTATTGGCCCTGTCGATCCTCTGCGGCCGTCACCTGCTATACTGGCGCTAAGGAAAGCGCCTGGCATGTTTCTCCAGTGGGTGAACGGGAACCCTCATGTTGTCCTGGATACCCGATCTCGCGTCCTTTCTTCAAAGCCTGCTGATCTGTCTCGGCGCCTTCGTGCTTGGTTTCCTTATCGGACATCGAGTGACGCCGCGTCAGGGCATCACCCCACTCAGTATCCTCGCATTCGGCATGACTGCCACTGGCCTCTGGCTGTGGTTCGCTTGGCACGCCCCGAAGATCGATCTGTCCTCCAACCAGGCCGTCCTCGAGGCTGTCGGCAGCATCTTGCTCTTGATCCCTGGATTTATCATTGCCTGCTTTGGCTGCGGGGTGGCCCTGGCCACCGCGCGACGCGTGGGACATAAGCGCTCGGTTGTTGCCCTCGTGATCGCCTCCGTGCTCCCGCTTCTCGCCACGCTTGCGATGTGGGACTACACTATCCAGGTGGCCCTCCACCTCTACCCTGGACAGCCAGTAGTGAGGAGCGCCCAGACCCTCACGTTCCTGATAGCGCCGATCGGGACCGTGGCCCTCGTCGTCTATGGCATCTATGGCCAGATCGCGCCGCGGCGCGGCCCGACGTCTCAGGCGATATAATCTGCACGCTGCGTCTCCTCAGGAGGCGACTCAATGACGATCACCCCCGCTTGGGTTGTCCTTTCAACTTGGCGCGCCCTGGCGCCTGACTTTCTCGTCAGCGGGAAGGCCACCACTTGGGTTTGCACGACGGCTTGAATGACTACAGGCGCTGCTTCTCCTCAAGGGGGATTATGCGCAATCGCGCGGATGGCCCAGGAAGGGTGCCTGAGTTTGCGGCTTTGATACAGGCGATGAGGTGAGGTGACGCGCAAGGCTCATGT
Source organism: uncultured bacterium (assembly GCA_963733745.1). Lineage (GTDB taxonomy): Bacteria > Chloroflexota > Ktedonobacteria > Ktedonobacterales > JADMIN01 > DASWAC01. The sequence continues at coordinate 41,305 of CAVTFE010000083.1, read as the reverse complement.
AGCCTATTCAGGATCTCACTTTCTCCCTTGATGTTTACTGGTCCGCCCTCCTCCTTTCGATGATGACGCGCCCCTCGCAAGGCTGGTCCCGCTCGGCTGAGGTCGCTCTGGAAACCTGGCAGGATGCGTATGGATGACCCCAACTTTGAAGTGACCGAACTAACACAGCCACCCGCACATTATCAGGCGCGCCTACCGACGATCCTCAGACGGCGATTGACCGTGCGGGAGCGAATAGCGCGCGTCGCCGCAATCGTCTGTCTGCTCATTGTTGCGCTCGCCCCATTTCTCGCTGTCACGCCAGCCACCTCGCGCACGTTCGCGGCCTGGATCGGCCTGCCCACACCACCTCGCCCCACACCATCGCCGCCTGGAGTTGGCATGTTCCTATTGGCCAACACGGTACCCTGGGGCGATCTCGAGATAGACGCTCACTCTGCTGCGAGTCTGGGTATCACGCTCCAGTGGCCCTACGGCGGAAACCAGATCCCTACCTTTTCAGTAGCGCCTGGAGCCCATGAATTGACCTATCGCGCTGAACCCTTCGCACCGCTCCGCTGCCGTGTGAGCGTGCCAGCGGCGCCAACTGATACCTGCCCACTCCTTCATCTCGATAGCAATTCGCCGCTGTTCCCTCCTGCCAACAGCCGCGTCCTCGACGCTCGCGCGCTCCCGCAGTTCCTTCCTCCAACGGCGTTTACCGCACTAGCGCACGCCGTAGAGCAACAGCTCGAAGCATGGTCCGGGACGTCGCAGTTGTCGCCAGGCGACCACTATCTCGCGGCGGATGGACATGTCGCGGTGGCGAAGTACAGCGCACAGGCGACATTGCGCTACCAGATCAACCAGGATGCGCGCGAGCAAGCGCCTACCTTTAATGGCGGCTGCGTCTCGTTATGCTCGCTCAGTGTGGCGCGCACCCAACTGGATGCCGACGACTGGCGTCTGCTCGCCAATGTGGTCGCCTCCTGGCGCTATACCCAGACGAATGGACAGGTCATTGGTGCGCCCGCCGCGCCGGTGAACAGCGACGCGCATGCGCTCATTCCGGTGACCGTACGCTGGCATGGACGGTGGAGCGTGGACGAGCCACCTGCCGAGATGCTGGTGGACGCACCGCCGTGTCAGGTAGCGCACAATATGTTGGGCAGACTGTTCTCGAATGGGGGGCCTCCAGTCGCGATGGCGAACAGCTCGTGGGGAACCTATACCGCGCCACCTGCCGCCGCTGGCTGCCTGATCGTTTTTGGGCGCGCCATGAGTCCCACAGGTCAGCCCATTGGAGAAACGATCCAGACGCTGTACCGCTTCGGCGTCTTGTTGGCGGTCAATCTGGGCGCGATGCAGGCGTTCGCGCAATTATCATCGGCGGCGCCCTCTGAGCGAGCGCTGGCGCGCCAGTTGGCGCCACCTGGAGCGATGTAGGATTGGCAGGATTCAGCGTCGCTCCAATAGCCCAGGCGAGTAGTGGGGGATACTGAGGCCGTCTGAAGGTACAGGCAGGCGGAGGTATGGGCTGTTTATCAAATCTTCGGCGTGAAGACCCCTGCCTTCAGGCATGGGGATGAAACGCCGTCTTGTCTCTTGGTACCAGAGACATTTCCAGTTTACAGGTACTGTGTGAGAATGTAAGGATATGAAACAGAAACGCGCCTACCGCTATCGCTGCTATCCCAACACCCACGCAAGCCGCTGTGCTGGCGCGGACGTTTGGCTGCGCGCGTTTCGTCTACAACTGGGCCTTGCGTCTGCGCACGGACGCCTACTATGAACGCCAGGAACGTCTGAGCTACGTCGATCTGTCGGCGGCGCTCACCACGCTGAAACAGCAGACCGACAACGGCATGGCTCAATGAGGTATCCAGTGTGCCCATCCAGCAGGCGCTGCGGCATCTGGAAACCGCATTTCGCAACTTCTTCGCGGGACGCGCCAAGTATCCGACCTTCCACAAGAAGCATGGGGCGCAATCCGCCACCTATGCCAGCACCGCCTTCCGTTGGAATGCGCGAGCAACGCACCCTGACGCTGGCGAAGATGGATACGCCGCTGCACATCCACTGGTCGCGTCCCTTGCCCGAATGGCGCGACGCCCACCACCGTCACCCTCAGCCGCGATACCGCCGGACGCTACTTCGTCAGCATCCTGCTGGAAGAAGAGATTGCGCCGCTGCCAGCCACGACTGGACAGGTGGGGATTGATCTCGGCTTGCATGACGTGGTGGTGCTGGACAGTGGCGAGAAGGTCGGCAACCCGCGCTTCTTTCCAGGCAGATGAAAAGCAGTTGGCACAAGCGCAGCGGCGTCTCGCCAAGAAGAAACTTGGCTCCAAGAATCGCGACAAGGCCCGCACGAAAGTCGCCCGCATCCACGCCCGCATTGCTGACCGTCGCCGTGATTTCACCCACAAGCTCTCGACCCGCATCATTCGTGAGAACCAAACGATTTGCATCGAGAGCCTGCGCGTGAAGGCGATGGTGAAGCATCCGACGCTGGCGAAGGCCATTCACGATGTCGGCTGGGGTGAGTTCGTGCGCCAGTTGGAGTACAAAGCCGCCTGGTACGGGCGCACCCTCGTCAAGATTGACCGCTGGTATCCCAGTAGCAAGCGCTGTCATGCCTGCGGGCATATCCTCGACTCCTTGACGCTCGATAGTCGCCAGTGGACGTGTCCCGGCATGTGGGGCAGTCCATGACCGCGATGTGAACGCCGCAAAGAACATTTTGGCCGTGGGGCGCACGGTGTCAGCCTATGGAGAGACGGTAAGACCGGCAAAGGCTTCGGCCCGCGTCGGCGCGTCTCGGTGAAGTAGGAATCCCCCGGCTTTAGCCGTGGGGAGTGTCAAGGAGTGTAGCAGTCCTCCGTATTGTCATTTTGTGGCGACGTATGCCACCGAACAACTGACATGCAGCTCACGAATCTAGAGGGATACGAGGTCCTCATGCTGCGCAACTTCGATCCAGCGGAATCCGCTGACTCTCCACTGAGATCCGCCACTCCTCCCTATCATCCCTATCAGCCCGACAGAGGAAGTCAGTCTAGTTCTCTCTTGGGGTGGTGGTATTGGCTTGTCGCATTGCCCGAGCCGCGCCTGGGCGCCTCTTTGCGCGAGCGCGAGCGCACGCGTCACGCGCATTTGGTCGCCATTTTCCTGCTGGCGTTTGTCTTCATCGAGGCGGGCGGACTCTTTCAATTTGTCGTGATCGACAACGATCATCCGTTCATGATTGCGCTCCTAGTCATCGCGTTCGCCATCATGATCCTGATCGGCGGACTCAACCGCACGGGCCACATCACGCTCGCCGGGCTGTTGATGGTAGCCCTTGCCGACATCTCGCTTCCCTCCATTCCCGCCACAGGGGCTGTAGATCTCCAGCACTTTGGCGCGCTCTATTTGAGCATTGGCTCACTGATGGTAGCGGCCTCAGTCTTGCCGGCGTGGACCGTGTTCCCTTTGGCGATCACCAATTGCGCTGTGATACTCAGCGTCATTGCATTCCTGCCACACAGACCGGCGTTTGATGCGGTGCTTCGGTCAAATGACGCTCAACAAATCCTGGCTGGCCCGCTCCTGATGCAGTTCATCGTGGCGATTGTCGCCTACCTGTGGGCGCAGAGCATGTTCAACGCATTGAAGCGCGCAGATCGCGCCGAAGAGATTGCCCTGTTGGAGCAACGTGAGCTTGATCGACAGGCCGAACTGGAGGAAGGCGTGCGCCAGCTACTGGAAGTGCATGTCAGGCTCTCCAATGGCGACTTTCAAGCGCGTTCGTCTGGCTTGCGCAATCCCTTACTGTGGTCTGTGGGCAACAGCCTCAACATCTTGATCGCCCGGCTCTCACGGACCGCCCAGGCCGACCTGATATTGCGGCGGGAGCAGGAAGAAGCAAAGCATCTGGCCGATGCGATCCACCTGGCGCGCAGTGGCCAACAGCCCAACTGGCCAGCTTCTAGTGGGGCGCCACTGGACATTGTAGTGGAGGCTCTCCGCAGCCGGCCACTCACGATTGGGACTGATCCTAGATACGACTTGCCCCGAGTGGCTGCGGCCGCACAGCTAAGACGCTCTCTGGATACCGTCGGCAGAGCTTCGTCGCGTTGAAGAGCGGCAGTCGAGTGCGCGATGTGGTCCGAATGGTGTTGCGCCGACGCGCCATCAGACCTCGGCAGAAACACGAACCGCCGTCTCGTCCTGCGACGGCGGTTCGTGCGCAGTCGCCGGCGAAGCCGGCAGCGAGGCGCCGGTTACGGTGAGACGACGAGCGCCGGGCAGTTTGGAGCCGCAGCCCCGTTGGAGTCCGCGCAGTTGATCCGTCCCATCGGAGGCCCGAGAACGAACGGCGTGAGCGGGCTCTTGGCCGTGACATAATCAGCGAGGACTTGATCCATGATGGCCTGGCTCGTCTCCCGGCCATGGATGTTCGGATAGCCATCGCCGCCGTTGGCGACAAAGTCGTTCGTCGCGATCCGATACGTCGACGCGCTCGTCAGGTCGACGGGCGTCGCCGAACAGGTACCGTCGGGATTCGCCCACCTGGCGCCCGTCACGCGACTGTCGGCCGCCGCCGCGATGTCGTATGTGAAGCAGATGCCCGAGACCTGCGGGAAGCGGCCATCGACGGCTGGCATCCTCGAAACGCCGTTCTCGAGCATGGTCTTGAGTTCGGCGCCATTGATATCGACGGTGACGACGATGTTGCCGAACGGCAGCACGTCAAGGACCTTACCGCGAGTGATCGGGAACGAGCCCGCGGCGAAGGGATACAGACTGGGCGGGCAGAAGTCGCCCGCTTGGTCGGTCGTGGGACACGTCAGATCGGCTCGGAGGCCGCCTGAGTTCGTGATGGCCAACTTGACGCCAATCGAGGCGTACGTCGACACCATGGAGTCGGTGACGATGTTGCCGACGAGAGACTCGCACGTCCGGCCGGTGCCGCCGCCGCACTGGTCGGTGCGCGGAACTGCCTTGTTGACTGAGCCGACGACGGTGTTGAAGATCGGCGCGAGTTGCGCGGTCAGGGAATCGATCTCGGCCTGGATGGCCGGATCCGGCGTGACCCCGATCGTCCATGGCTTGTGGAAGTCAGCCGTCTTGTAGACGACGCGCTGCTGCGACGAATCGACGACCAGACGGATGCGAGTAAACCGGATGCCCTTGCCGCGGTTCTCGGTCAGGAGCACGCCGTTCGAGCGGAGCGAAACGACCTGCTGGTCATTGTGGTCGCCCAGCACAGCATCGACGCCCGTGAGCGCGTCAGCGATGTCGACGATCGGTCCGGTGGGATCTGACACGCCGCCGCCGGTCGCGCCCTCATGGCACGTCACGACAATCGCCTTCACGCCCTTCGACTTCAACCGGTTCACCTCTGCCTGGACGGCTGGCACGATCGGACGAACCTCGAACGGGCCGAGGTTGCCTGGGAAGATAAGGCCAGGGGTGGCCTCAGTCGTGCAACCAACGACCGCCAGCTTTCCGCCGTCAAGCGTCGTCGAGAAGGTGGTCGATGGCGACCACTCTGGCGGCGTCTTCCCGTTAGGGAACACGATGTTCGCCGACAGCATCGGGAAGGGCGCGAGCGGGATGAGGGTGTTGCGCAGGTACGCCTCGCCATGGTCGAAGCTGTGATTCCCGATGGCATCGGCATCAAAGCCCATCAGACCCATGATCGGCGGCGTCGGCTTGTCACCGAAGAAGTTCGAGTGAGGTGGCGTGCGCCGCCGAATGAGTCGCCACCGCCGATCGTGAGCGAGCCATTCGGCGCTTCGGCGCGGAACGTGTCGAACCACGTCGAGAGGAACGCCGCGCCCCCGATCGGGAACGTTGGGTTGAGCGCCCCGGTACCGCCGACGTTATCGGCCGCCTCCGCGAGCGGGACGAGATTGGCGTGCCAGTCGGAGATGTTGAGGATCGTCATCTCCTTATAGCGGCCGGGGCTCGCAGTGAGCTCGTACATGATGCGGCCGCGCGCGTTCTGCGGGCCGGGAATACCCAACAGGAACGCAAGTGTGGGCGCTAGATCGATGGCGCGCACACCCTTGAGTGGACTCTGGTGGCGGACGCCCGGCCCAGCGGCGACAAATGTCGCGTGCATGTTGATGTTGTGCGCGAGATCGACCGTGTTCGGCAGGTAGCCGTGCTGGCCGAAGAACTGGCTGAACGCGATCGTCTGACCCGGCGTGGCCGCATCGAATTGATACGGAGGCCGCAGAACCACGATGACGTCGCCGCTTCGCGACGGATGCAGCGAATCGACGCCATCAACGTTCCGTAGCTCCTCCTTCTTCATGATCTTGAGGACGACCTGCTTGCCTGGGTGCGCCGGGTCGGTCAGATTCTGGAACGCCGCAATAATCTGATTCCGTACGGCCTCGTAGTCGCCAGTCGCGACCACGCCACCGGGGTCTCGCCCGGCAAGGTTGACGTAGATCTGAGCGGTTCCCCCGGCCCAGCAAGCCTTGGCCTTGTTGACGGGGGCGGCGCCGACGGCGGCCCGGCAGTTCGAGATCTGCTCAGGGGTCTGGATCCCGGCGTCCGCAAGGACCTTGCCGGCGTTGACCGCGTACCACTGCGGCGCGAAGCCGTGATCGGACCCGGCGAAGGTCGTCGGGTCGCCGCCCATGAGCGCCCGCGCCTGAGCGAGCGCCTTGTCAGCGTCGCCGTACGCGTCGCGGATGTAGGCCTTGCGCTTGGCGAGCAGACCGTCGGGCGTGCCGTTGCCCTCCAGGTCGTCGAAGTACGGGTTAGGGTCGCCGTCGATGTCGGTGGGTACCGTGAGGGCGAGGAACTGGTGCTGGATCTCATCGGTCGTCGGGAAGCCGACGAATGCGACGTCCGTGTTCGGCTGGAGCGTGCCGAGGATGAAGTTCGTCACCGCATCGGCGTAATCGTTATGCAGGTCGCGGCCCTGCTCGACGTACGTGTCCTCGTCGATGATCCGAGCCTCCAACGGCGCGAAGTCGCCGGCGATGTACGTCGGGAAGGTATCGGCTAGGTAGTTCTCGAGGTTGCCGCCCGGCAGCGCCGCACATGCGGCGAGGCCGCACGTCGCGATGACCCGCTGGACGGACGTGAAGTAGATCTTGAACGAGCTCAGGTCTGGCGCGAGGCTGATGAGTTTCGCGTAGAAGCCCGCCGACTGCCCGGCGCGAGCGCCGATCAGGCCGTCCGCACCACGGAGCTTAACCTCCTTGAAGTCGCCGACCGCGAGTGGTCCGCCGTTCGCGGCCTGGCTGCCGTTCTTTGGCCGCCGTGCTTCGAACCAGGATGACGTGGTCGTAGGCTGCGGCGCCATCGACGATGGAGTCGTAGATGTACACGTCATACGTGCGATTCGGGTTCTGGGCCGCAAACGTCGTCGCCACGAGGAGGGACGTCTGCTGCGCTGGGGCCGCGGGGTCACCAGCCGGCACGTTCGACCAGCCCGACGCTGGGGCGAAGCCAGCGACTTGGTAGCTGATGCCGAAGGCAGCGGCGCCCGCCTGCTCGGTCGCGTTGACCGGCGCTGCGAGGACCCCGCGGGTCGAGAAGAAGTTCGTGAAGTCGATGGTCGGTCCGGTGATGCCGGAGTTAGCGCCGCCGACCCAGTCGATCTGGGCGACCTTCTTGCCGGCCCGTTCGGCGGCGGCGGCGAGCGTGTCCGCTTGCAGGGCGCCGAGGGCTGAGAACGACGTCCGATTGTTGAAGGCGCCTTCGCCAATCCGGTGGTACGTGTTGTTCGTCGAGCCATGTTCGCTCGGCCACGTGCCGGTCATCATCGTGTACCAGCCGACGCCCGTGTTCGGTGGGAAGCCTGGCAGCATGCCGTTGTCGCCGCGGACGCCGCTGGCCATGAGGTTGGCGTACGTCGGCATGACGCCCTCGGCGGCGTACTTCTCCATGAGGTCGGGGCGCATGCCGTCGGAGGCGAAGAAAAGCGCTTTGGAGGCGAGCGGCGCGGAAGACTGCCCTTGCTTCGCCTCCAGGGGTTTGACCACTATCACCGCCACGAGCGAGAGCAGCAGCGCGCCAAGTACCGCGATGCTGAGGCCCTGCCGTGTTCTCATGACGCGCGCCAGCGGGCGCAACGACTCACGCAGATTAATCCAGAGGCCCTGGTATCGTGAGTGACGCATATAGATTCTCCTCAATCATGTTCATCCCACACCCATCACCTGTGCGAAGCGCTATGGTGTTCGTCCCCCCGGTAAAGTCCTCTTGGGGTTTCCGCCTCTACTACAGCAGCGCGCTGTACGGCGATTCGCCCGGCGCCACAGGGCGTAGGAAGCGCGACAGGAAGCACGCGTGGAATGAGCGATTCCGGCGCGTGTAGCGTCCCTTTAGAAGCTGGCCGCCTGTATCAGGCCCGTTGTGGCGAAGACCTGGGGAGATGTCAGAGCGGGCAGGCTGGTCCACGCGCGCTCAGGATCGCGCGCTCCGTCTGATTGGGCCGGGGCTGAAGAGCGACGAGATCTCGCGCCTGGTGAGGAAGCAGGAGCGCGAGCGAGGCGCCAGGCAGCGCCGCCATCGTGATCGTGATAGAAGGGCGCTTGACTATGCGATCCGCACTATGCAATCGCCGCGACCTGAGCGTTGCGGCATGGGTCTGATACTGGTGTGCGCAGGGAAAATGAGTCACGCGCGCCGAGACGTCACACTCATCGTGAACAAGGCAAAGCCCCGCTAGCGCGAACTGCCCCGCCAGCGCCGTCGCCAGAAGACATCGTATCAGCGCGCCCATGTGCGCCTCATCCTCTGGGAGCCTGTCCACTCCGGCTGAGCACAGCGTCCTCGCGTGCGGAGGGGACGGCGTATGTGCCGACCTGGCGACACTATACAGCGACTAGTTGATCCTGTCTAGCCTTGTCGCTTGCCGCTGGGGGTAGCGCGATAGAGAACTCAACGCAGCCAACACAAATTGTGAATTATTGACGCCGCCTGCGCACGCTGGGCAGGCTGTAGCTGCGGATAAAGCGCTCGATCTCGTCATGAAGAGGGGCCGTGTCGCCCACCCACCACCAATGATCGTCTCCCGGCAGCTCCACATAGCGCGCTTGTGGGATGTGCGTGGCGAGATACCGGCCTGATTCAACTGGCACGCAGCGATCACCGCGTCGATGGAGGACCAGCGTCGGGACGCGAATGCGCTCCAGCAAGGGGCGAACATCAGTATCACGCATCTCTTCTAAGATGGTTTTCACCGCGCTCGGACTCGAGGCCAACCGTTGCATTTGCGCCCACCAGAGGCGCAGACGCTCATCCTGCGCGCGCGTCGGCGCAAAGTATTCTAAATTTACTGGCCCTCCCCAGCCTCTTACGAGCTTATCCACCCAACGCTGATACTGTTCCGGACTCAAAGCCCACGGATAATCTGGGCCGCGCACACCCCTGGCCTGGCCGCCATAGATCAGCAGACCGACGACCTGCTGAGGACGCCGCACCGCCAACTGGGTGGCGACTGTCGCTCCGTCTGAGACGGCGAGGAGGATGACGCGCTCAGACCGGGCGGCGCGCATGATCGCTTCGGCGTCCGCGACCTGCTGCTCGACGGTCGCTGGCGATCCGATGCGATCAGAGAGTCCCACTCCTCGTTTGTCATAGATGATGACATGAGCCGTTGCGCCGAGTCGTCTGTAGAAGCGCGCCAGATCGGGTTCCTCCCAGACCTGTTCCACATGCGTGATGAACCCGCCAATCTGTAACACATCAACCGCGCCCGCGCCGATTGTCTGGTACGCGAGGTAGACGTCCCCGTTCCGCGTGTACTGAGGCTGGGGGCGGCTCGTTGAACCACCATGGGACTCGCCGAGCGATTGATACAAGCGCTCCGTTTCCTGATCGAGTTGCACGCCCAGTTGCCCGGTGAGGATGCGCTTACATGTGTCATATTGGCGTTTGGCCGCCGCCTGTTGTCCTGTCACCGCGTAGAGGCGGATTAGCGCTCGATGAGCTGGCTCATGGTAGGGCTCCCGGCCGAGCCAGAGTCTTGCCGTCTCGATAGCCTTGTCGTAGGCCTCATGCCGCTCGTAGTAGGTCGTAAGCAGCGCCAGGACGCGCACGTATTCTGTCCGCAGCCCCTCCCTTTCGAAAAACTGCCATTCATCGAAAGCCTCACTATCCGGCAAGGAGAAGCCGGACAAAAAGTCGTCGGCGTAGAGGTTAACGCCATCCTCCAGAATCGCGACACACGATACGAATGGCGCGTCTGGCGGATGCTCATGTCCCGCGCAGTGACGCATGGCGTTGGAGAACTGTTGGGTGTCCAGCCACAAGGGGACATCGGGACGTAACCGCACGAGGTTTGGCGTGATCTCCAGCACGCTTTCGCCTATGTCTACCTTCAGTTGATAGATGGTTCGCCGTAACGCGGCGAGCGCGCTCCGCTCGTCATAGTCAGGCCAGAGAAGGGTTGCCAACGCTATACGCGTGTGTGGGCGAGACGTCACAGCGAGATAGATCAGCAGCGCAAGTTCCTTGTGCAAACGGAGCGAGACTGGGCGTCCGCCATATGCGACCTGTGGCGCTCCTAACAGGCGCATTGAGAGCTGTTCCATCGTGATCCTGCCTTCGTATCCGCCGGTCGCAGATCGTGGCTGTGTGTATGAGTTTGGGAGTTCTGGCAGGTATTGTAGCCGGTGGACGGCGCCGTGGACGCGCATGTGGACGTTGCGGAAACCGCTTACGAGTAGAGTTCTCTCCAGACGACGTGATTCCCACCGCTCACCCTGGAGGATCTCCATGTTGAGAACTCTCGCTACGCTGACTGTCGGGCTTGGCGCCTACATAGCGTTTCTCGTAGCTGCGATATATGGTATCTCTTTCACGCTGGAAGGAATCCTTCCGGCGCCGATCGACGTTCCACATACTGCGGCGCCTTTGGCGTTTCTGATCAATATTGGACTGATAGCCCTCTTTGGCGTCCAGCACAGCGTCATGGCGCGCGCAGGCTGGAAACGTTGGTGGACATCCATTATCCCACCCGCTCTTGAGCGCAGCCTGTATGTGTTGCTTGCCAGCGCTCTCTTACTGGCGCTGTTCTGGCTCTGGCAGCCCATCCCCACACTGGTCTGGGAGGTCAGCAATCCTCTGCTTCGGGCGAGTATCTATGGCGTTTGTCTGGCGGGCTGGGTTATCGTCGTGCTGGCCACGTTCCAGATCGACCACTTCGAGTTGTTTGGTCTCCGGCAGGTGTGGCGCGCAACGCAGAACCGACCTCAGGTGGCGCCGAAATTCCGTATCCCATTTCTGTATCAGATTGTGCGACATCCGTTGATGAGTGGCTTCCTGATCGCATTCTGGGCTACGCCTGTCATGACCATTGACCGGCTCGTATTTGCCCTCGGGATGTCTCTGTACATCCTGATCGGTCTTGCCTTTGAGGAACGTGCGCTGCGGCGTGAGTTTGGACCAGCCTATGAGAAGTATGAGGCAGCTGTGCCTCGCTTGATTCCATTTCCGATGAAACGAAGAAAGGGATCACTATGAGTGATGACATTTCGTTCGCGCACGACTCGCGCAAGCAACAAGCTTATGACGCTATTAGCAGTGTCTCCGCGATTGCCTATGGCTTCATGGGATCGCAAGCCTTGTTTGCCGCCCTGGAACTGGGCCTCTTCACGACACTGGCCGAAGAGCCATGTGGATTAGATGTCCTGGCAGCCAGGCTCAAGGCGCCCAGTGGCCCGTTGAGCGTCCTTCTGACCACCTGTCAGGCGTTCGGTCTGGTCACCTGGAATGGCGCCATCTATGCGAACAGCCCAGCCGCCCAGCGCTTTCTGGCGCCGACGGCGCGTGGCTATATCGGAGAGTACTACTTGCGGCAGGTGAGCACGATCTACGAACGGCAGCCGCTCGTGCGTGCGCTGTTGGCTGGTCAGTTTGCCGAACCCCTCGATTATGCCCATGCCCTGGCGACGCCGCACGCGACCGAGGAGTTCATTCGGGGACAGCATGCTGGCTCGCTTGGGCCAGCGACGCTGCTAGCGCGGACCCACGACTTCTCGCGTTCGACGCGGTTACTCGACCTGGGAGGAGGCTCTGGGGTGTTTGCCATCGAAGCCGTCACTCGCGTCCCGATGCTCTCCGCCACGGTGTTTGATCTCCCCCAGGTGATCAGTGTCACCGAGCGCATCGTGGAGGAAGCGGGGCTGACAAGCCGGATCACCTGCGTTGGAGGCGATCTGCGCACCGATCCCTGGCCAGAAGGCGCCGACGTGGTCCTGCTCTCCTATATTGTCAGTTGCTATGCTCCGGAGACGCTGGATGCTTTGCTGTCGCGTGCGCTGGACTATCTGCCCGCTGGGGGACAGCTCCTCGTACATGACTTTGCCTTGTATCCCGATCGATCTGGACCGCGCAATACGGCGCTGTTTCTCTTTGGGCAACTGACGGCCTCTGCGCAGACCCACGCCTATACGGTAGATGAACTGGCCGCTGCCATGAGGCGCGCTGGGTACCTGGACGTAACGGCGCAGCCATTCCTGCCGGATCTCACGTTCCTGGTGCGCGGGCGCAAACCGTAGGCTTCGTAGGCGCGCCGGGAGCGCGCGTCGCGGGAGAGAGGAAGTAATCCATGACGTTTCGAGCATGTGTGACACGACGCACGGCTGATGGGTTCTCCATCGGGATCGAAGAGTTGACTACTGACGACTTGCCGCCTGGTGATGTGTTGATCCAGGTGGCATACGCCGCGATGAACTACAAAGACGCGCTGGTTTGCAGCGCCTCTGGGCGCGTCGCGCAGGTCTCGCCGTTGGTCCCAGGTATAGAGTTGACGGGCACGATTGTCGAGTCGAGCGATCCACGGTTTCCTTCAGGCTCCGCGGTGCAGGCGTCTGACTTTGGCGCCAGGATGGGCATTGCCCGCTACGGCGGCTTCAGCCAATACGCGCGCGTGCCGAGTGAGTGGCTCACTTTCTTGCCGCCTACCATCGGGTTCAAATCGGCTTGCCTGTTGAACGGGATGATGCCTGCGGCATTGGCCCTCCATCACTTGGAACGACATGGCCTCACCCCAGACCGTGGGCCTGTCCTGGTCACAGGGGCCACGGGAGGCGTAGGGAGCCTGGCGGTTCGTCTCCTGGCGCAGCGGGGCTATACTGTGGCCGCCAGCACCGGCAAACCGCAAGAGAAGGCGTTGCTCCAGCAGCTTGGCGCCACGGAGATACTCAGCCGTGAGGAGGTCTCAGCGCCGAGCGAGCGCCCCCTCGAAGCGGAACGATGGGCGGGCAGCATTGATAACGTGGGCGGAGCGACCCTCGCGTATCTTATGCGTACCACAAAGAAGGCGGGAGCTATCGCCACGCTTGGTGTCGCGGGTGGCGGCGCCTATCAAGCAACCGTGTATCCATTGATCTTGCGCGGCGTTTCCGTGCTGGGCATCGATTGCCCGTCGTGTCCACCGGAGCTAAGAAGGAAGTTGTGGGGAGAACTCAGCGCTGATCCTGGGCTTCTCCCCAGCGCCGACCTGCTGACCAGCGAGATCACGTTAGAAGACATCCCGCAGGTAGCGGCGGCCATGCTCAACGGGCACACTAAGGGGCGCGTGCTCGTACGACCGTGATGTTCCTGCTCGCTGTTCTTGCTTCATAGTGTTACTACGCCCTGATGGCACCCAGTCAATGTCGGGGAAGCAATCGCATATATGTATTCACTCCAAGATGCAGGTGGTGAACGCCGCTATGAGCGCCCGGACGGTTGGCGCTAGCTCGCCCCTTGCATCTATTAGCGCGCAGACTCATAATCGAGATGCCCAAAGCATGCGGCGTGTATAAGCCGATTCGCCTGATCCACCGAGTCGACTGAGTTCGCTCGAAAGGAGAGCAGCGCGCGGCTCTGATGCGCGATTACTTGCGCGCGAGCGCGTCGCTGCACACTGTATGCGTGATGATGACCCATTGCTTGCCGTAACCGTTCCCTCGTTGGCTGGCGCTCCATCGCAAGACAGTTCATTCGCGGAGGAGCCACGCGCCGACCTACGCGCCGACCCAGGCGACGGAGATGACGCGGCGCCAATGGGAACGGTACAGGCTCCCCCGTACCGTCTCTTTCTTGATCTCTATCGTGGTGTCGTGCGCGGCGCTTATGCGCTCGACGATTTGCATACGCCAGGCGCGCTGGCGTGGATCCTCATGGGGTTCGTTCCGGGGGTAGGCACACTCGCCGCGCTGCGCGACGGCTACTACAGCCTCGAGGTGAGAGAGTGGGGGGCGTTCTTGCTCAACCTGCTCGGGCTGATCCCCTTCATCAAGGGATTCGCCAACATCGCCGACCTGGCGATGCTGCATCGCCTGCGCCACACTGCCCATGTCACCCATCACGTGGCTCATGTCGCGCGTCATCAGCGGGCGCTGCAGGTGGCGCGGCGTGGTTCCAGGACCATGCAGCGTAGCGCGGCGGCTGCGACTGGTAGCGCACACGCCGGAGGCGCAGTGGTGCTCGTGATGAACCATGAAAGCGGCCCGCGCCAGAATGCCTGGGCCTGGCCGGCGGCGCTGCTGGCGCTCATCACGTTCGCGGTAGCGCCCATATTCGTGATATTCGCATTGCTTGTCGTTGGTGGGCAAAGGCTTTTGGCCGTGTCAGCGCCGCTTCCGGTCGTCGTTGCCGCCGCGGTGGCGCCAATAGTGTGGTGCTTGTTCGTTCTCCTCCTCGCGGTACGGGCGCGTCGCATCGCGCGCCGAATGCGAGGACGGCCCTTTGCGCGGCCAGGCATGTCGTCCATTGCTTTCTGGCTGGGTCTCTGTGCGCTGGTCCTCATGGCTCTCGCGGCAGGGATCGCGTTGCTCTTCACCTTTCCAGTGGCCCATCCATAGTTGATGAGACTCGCCTGTGCTGGTGACTACCGGCGGAAGCCACGCACGGGCGAGTTTTCCGCTGCGACAGCGCACGCCACGCGCGCTGGTGATGCTCAGCCCACGATTTTGCAGAAAAATTGGGCATTGGGACCAACAGCTAGGGACAACTAACACTATACAGGAGGGTGATTAGCGATCCTACCGACTCATTTGAGACGGATTCGGCGAGGGCTCGTCTGAGAGAAGTTCAGGAATAAAGCAGCTTCACAACACTGCTATTTGGGAGCAAGGCTCCGGGACGTGGATTCGAACCACGGTTGACTGATCCAGAGCCAGAGGTGGAAGTCAGGCGGCGACAAGTCCAGCATTCATGAGGTCGCACGCCGTTTTGCTCATCTGCGCGCAGTGGACTAACACACCTGTTTCAGGAGCGCCTTGCCAGCTGCCGTACCGGTAATTCCTCCTCAATTCGATACTGTTGGCGAACTAAGAACTAAGCGGCGAGAGCAGCAAAGCGTGAGGTGCGTGTCTTGGCAAAGGGCGCACCCTGCCGCCAGGCATCCAGACGCAGGACGTTGGTCGCAACTGCGGTGAGGATGTGCTGGAGATGCGTCTTGGGCAGGCCGCGATAGCGTGCGCGGCGCACGCCGGTAGTGCGGGTGGTCTGCGAGAACGTGCCTTCGATACCTGCGCGCAGGCGATAGAGCGCCTTGAATGCTGCCGTCTGTTGGCGTTGGCGCGCGGCCAGCAGCGTCTCGAGACGCTCCTGCGGGAAACGCAGCGTCATACTGCGTCCCGTCGCCTGCGCACCCGTGCACGCAGAGCGGAGAGGACAGGCGTGGCCGACCGCCTTGGCGAAGAGCACCTGCACCACCGACTCGCCTTTGGCGTCCTTGGCGCGATACCACCCCACGCTGTGCTGGCCTTGGGGGCAAGTGACGCGCTCGTGCTTCCAGTCCACGGTGAAGTGCGACAGATCCAGCGCACCCGGCGTACGCGCCTGCCAACTGGGATCAATGTGCACCGGCCCCATCAAGTCAATGGCATGCGCCTCGCGACTATGCAGGATGCGTTTGGCGCTGACATCGCCGGCGTCCACCAGCTGCTCAGCGGGGAGCAGATCGGCCCGCGCGAGATGGCCCTGGATCGTGACAAGGGCATGGTGGTCCTGCTCAATCGCTGGGGCGGTGTGGACGTCGGTGATGAGATGCGGGCGGTCGTCGTCGCACCCTTCCGTCACATGGACTTTGTAGCCGACCCACTCCAGGTTGCGTTTGCGACCGTGTTGCGTTTGCGCGTCGCGCACGTCGCGGTCGTAGGGCGAGCGCAACCACTCGCCGACTGGAGGCCGTTCCTGCGGCGTGAGACGACGCGCATGCCCATTGCTCATCCGATACTGTTGCGCCCAGGTCTGCGCGAGCGTCTGGACCGCTGGCAACGGCTGGAGCCACTCGAGTCCCTGCTGAGCCGCCTGCTCCACACGGGCCAGCAGGGAGTATCCGTCATCCCCGATGCGCTGGCTCAACGCCTCGCGCTCCGGTTTCTCTTTGGGCAGGCGAGAGTCTTCCATCCGCTCCGCATACTGCTCATACCCGTCCGGCGGGACCTGCTCCTTGAGCCAGTCTGGCGCCACGGTCGCCAGCACATTCAGGGTGTGGCGGAGCGTTTCCCCGACGAGCTCGAGTTGGTTCAGCGCTCGCACAGCTCCCAGCACCTGTGTTGAATCGGTGCGTTGCCGTCCCCGCGCCTTGAGCCAGCCCCGCTCCCGACAGCGCTCCAGGAGGCGGTCGAGGAGGCGGTCGAGGAGGGTGAGCAGGATCTGCTCGAGGCTCTGCTCGAGGCTCCCCTCGACCAGCCGCGTGCGGAACTCGCTCAGCGCGGAGGAGATGGAAGCCGTCGTCGCTCAACTCCAAGCCCAGGGCATACTTCCAGTCAATGCGCGCCCGCACGGCGTCTGCCGCTTGCCGGTCACTCAGGTTCTCGGCAAACTGCATCACGCTCACCATGGCCAGTTGCCACGGATGCAGCGCCGGTTGCCCGTCGCTGGCATACACCGCGCTGAACTGCTCATCGTCGAAGAGCGCTCCCAATTCGTCGCGAATGCGCATGTACACGTTGCCAGCGGGAAACGCGGCATGGGCAATGCGGCATGGGCGATGCGGCATGGGCAATGCGGGCGGTCTCAGCAGGAACCGGTCGTAGGGGATCGCGAGGCAGGCTCATCGTTCATCCCTCCTGCATCGAGATGCCTTTGCCTCCCCCTACTATGCTCCTCTCTCTTGAGTTCGCCAACAGTATCGAACTACGTTAATTAGTAGCCACTGCCGGATCGGAGGCGAGTGGGAGATTGAACCAGACGGTCGCTCCCTGACCATGCGGAGTGCGCACCCCGATGCGCCCTCCATGCCGCTCAATGAACTGGCGACACAGATACATGCTCAGCCCCGTTCCAGCAATACCTGCCGGATTGTCCTGCCCCCCAAAGCGGGTGAAGATGCGCTCACGCTGCTCCTTGCGAATGCCTACACCATGGTCGCGTACTTGGATGATCACATCATGGAGCGCGACGCGGTGGCGCACCGTGATCTCCACCTGCTCCCCAGCTGGACTGTATTTCATGGCGTTGGCCAGCAGATGGTCCAGCGTCTGCTCGATGAGCCGAGCATCGATGGGAGCGACGAGCGACTGGGTCGGGGCGCGAACCAACAGCATATGCGTCTGCGCTCTCTGTCTGACACGCGCCACCACCCGCCAGACGAGTGCCACCAGGTCGTGGAGCTCAGGATGTACCTCCAGCTGTCCAGCCTGAATGCGTGTCACCGTCAAGCAGGGTCTCGGCGAGCATCTCCAGTCGCTCCGTCGCTATGCGTATTTCATCGACCGCATCGAGCTGCCACTCGCTCAAGGGGACGCCTTTGCCATGTCTGGTGTGGAGGAGGAGGGTATCGACATAGCCATGTAATGCGGTGAGTGGCGTCTGCAAGGTATGAGCGGCGAGTGCGACGAACTCGTCCTTCACCTGTTCGGTGTCGCGCCGCTCGGACACGTCGCGTATCACGCACAGGATGCAGAGGGGCCTAGCGCCGAGCAGCGGATTGAGGCTGATTTCCAGTTGGAGCGCGCGTCCATCATGGTGTCGTCCCAGGACATTCAGGCCGGTTCCCATGACGCGAGCGTGTGGATGCGTCACGTATTGCGCAAGCAGCGCGTCGTGTAGCTCGTGAAATTGCTCGGGCAGCAAGCGGTTGAGGGGTTGATCAAGCAACTCCTGCGCAGTGTAGCCAAATACGACCTCCGCCTGGTGGTTTACAACAATGTCCCTAGGCTTGATGGTATAGTTCCAGTCCCCGTGGAAGGCATCCCTTACCAGATTGAGCGCAGCCAACTCGTCATCGGTGACCTGAAGACCGGTGGGATAGGTCTGGCTGTCCTTGCGCGCCGTGACCATTAACCCCTCTGCGGTTGTCGTGTGCGAGATCAGTTCTAGCACGACTTCCAGCGAGGTCAGCGGGGTGGCGCGCCAGTTAAGCGAGATGAACGAAAACAGGCGATGTTCAATCTTATTCCATTTGCTGGTCGCAGGAGGATAATGCGCCACCGTAATCGTCAAGTGCTCTTCGTTCGCCAAGTCTTGCAGTTTCTCCAGAGCCGGTTTTTCACGCCATTGGAACCACCCCCATCGGCCGTGATGAGCAGTTGGTGCTGGCCGGGATAGAGCGCTTTGCCCACCTCGTGCCACCACCGCCGGATGCTCTCCACCGCAAATTCGGCCGTCTCATGATCGATGCCCACATTGACAAAGCCGCGGTTGTGCACCAGATCGTAGATCCCATAGGGGATGGCTTTGCCATCGGCCAGAGACAGAAAGTCGTACACGTTCACCCGCGTCGCTTCCCCCTTGGCCTGCCATTCCCGTCCGCTCTGTTTAAACTGGCCGATGAGTTTCCTTCTTCTTGCAGTCCGCGGAAATGATCGGGGAGCCTTGCTGTTCAAATGCCTGACAGGTGGCGTTGAGGTGTGCAAACTGCGCATCCCGGTCGGGATGCGCTTCCCCTTCAATGGTCTTCTTATTCACATGCAGCGAAAACCCCTGCGTGTGGAGCAGTTCGGCCAGCGCGGACTTCTTGATGTGATGCCCTTTTGCCTCGAGTGCTTGCACCAGATGCGCCAGCGATTTGGTGGTCCAGCGCACCAGACTCATCGGATCTCCCTTGGGTTCCAGGGCGTGCTCCAGATCGCTCAGCAGCGTCGGGTCGCTCGCCGCCAGCTTCTTTCTTCCGGCTCCTGGCCGACGGATACGTGTCCCTGGGGAGTAGGTCTCGCCGGCCTCCCGTTCCCGCAGACCCCGTTTGACCGTGTTGAGGGAAACGCCGGCCTCCCGGGCGACCGTGCTAACGCTGCCGCGTCGCTGCGCCTCGGCGGCTAGGTAGTGCCTCCATTGCTTTTCATTGAGCATGGCACGCATCTGTTGGTATTCTTGTTCGCTGGAGAGCGGTTCCATGCGCTCACTTTACGCCTACTCTCCTCTCTTTGGTAAGTAATTCTCGGAATAAGAGCAGTTGTCCATTGGCGTCGACGAGCAGCACAGCGTCGGGAATAGCGTCCACATGTCTGCGCTGGTCTGTTGGGGTCATATGGGAATAGGTCGGCATGTAGGAGCGTGGGCGATCATTCATCATAGCGCAAGTCTTTCAGATGCTCTGCGACCCTCACGCAGCATGAAGGGCGCATTTGCCCGCTGTGATGGCCTGCCGAGTCGGTCGTACGCGCCGCCTGTGTGAGCCGAGCACGTTGCAGAAAGGATAGACCCATCGCCTCACAAATGGCGACACAACGCGCTGCTCTTACCTCCCATCGGCGTCACGGGTGCCTCGCAACAAGTTGCCCGTCTGATCACTCCTGACTGTCGTGAGAAGCAAAGAGGTGCAAGTCCGACTCACTTTCGAGCGGGCAGGCGTCCTGTTGATCGCAACTGGCGCAACGAGCCAGCATCTGCCGCTGGCGGTGAAACTGTGCCTCGGGGAGCAGCGCAAGCGCTGCGTCAAGTTCCGAAGCGATGTTTCCGCCTATCCGCAACGCAGGGCAGATGCGACAGGCGATCAATCGATGCAGTCGCTCCCAGCGCACCAGATCTTCAAGTAGGTCTGGTCGAGGCGTGTACTCACCTTCTGCGTAGAAGACGAATTGGGAGACCGCGGTATAAGCAAGCTGCTGCATCGCGAAGTGCAGAGGGCAGAGCCTCTCGCCGGCACATCCCTCGGATTCATGCTCTCGCAGCGAGGTAGAGGCCGAGTAGGTTTGGTCTGATTGCCTCTTAGCCCCGGTCGCTCGCACCTCGTTCATACCCCTACTCCTCAGTTGCTTCCTCATGTCAAGCGTATCTGTTTGCCCACTGCGGTTCAATCCTGTGGCGTCACGGCTGAGTCACAACAGGTGTGGCTGGCTGGCCAAGATCTACTTGCACAATGAGACCTCACCGAGAGGCGCCTGCCAGCGCACGTGAGCGCCCTGTGATGGCCATTCGGTAGAGTCGGTGCAAGCCCGGCAACCACATCAGTTGGTTATGGAGCGCGCGCTTAATCGCCTGTAAGGAGAGCTGCCCATGCTATCCGCGCCAACACTGCAGTGGGGATGGCTGCTCATCACCGTCCCGAACCTCATCGTCATCGGTCTGATGATCGTCGTCTTCGTCATTGCCGCGATCGTGCGCCTCCCTGGCCACGACAAGCAGAACGAGGGGAGGTAGGGATCTATGGCGAACTGGACACGCGCCACGCGGAACCGCCTCACCGCAGCGCTCCCCGCCGAACATCTCCTGCCTGATCACCAGCCTGCCTACGTGAACTCACTGGTCTATCTCTTTGGCTCCATCACCATCGGCGCCTTCGCGCTGATCATTCTCTCCGGGGTCATCCTGGCGCTCTATGGTCCCCATTGGTGGCATGTTGATGCCGTCGGGCACTTCGTCAACAGCCTCCACTTCTGGAGCGTGCAGGTCTTCTTCTTCTTCATGGTGCTCCATCTGTGGGCCAAGTTCTTCATGGGCGCGTACCGGGACGGGCGTGGGAAGAACTGGATGCTGGGCGTGGTCGCGTTCATCGTCAGCATCATCGCCGCCTTCACCGGCTACCTCTCACAGACCAACTTTGACTCCCAGTGGATCGGCGTCTCGGCCAAAGATGCGATGAACTCTATCGGCGTCGGCGGCTTCTTCAACGTGTTGAACTTCGGGCAGATGTATAGCTTCCATATCATTCTGCTGCCCGCCGCGCTCGTCGCGCTGATCGCCATCCACGTGATCCTCGTCCGCGTGATGGGCGTGGTGCGCCCCTATCCGGCCAAACACGAGACGCCATCGCGCTACACGTCAGGCATGACCCAGGAGCAGTACTATCAGGGTGTAAAGATGCAGAACTTCGACATCCTCAAAGAGCTCACCGTCATGTCCGGACTGGCGCTCATCCTGGTCTTCGTCCTGGCCGGCGTCTTCTCCTCCCCCGATGAGAAGGCGCTCACGCTTCGAAGCGTGTCCACCGCTGACCCGTTGGGCTTCACCGTGGTCGCCGTCTCTGAGCTCGCCGGAACCAGTGGGATTGCCAGCTATGGGCAGCCCTACAACAACGGCACTGACGCCGTGCAGTCGGTGGGTCCCGTCTCGCCACAGCAGCTCGCTGGCGTGACGATCCCCATTGATACGGCGCAGGTCTACGTCTTAGGCCCGCTCGCTACGGTCGACAACGCCGACGTGAAGAGCGCGCTGGCGACCTATTCAGGAGCGTCCGCCGACCAGCAAGCCGCATGGGCAACCGCGTACACCGACGCGCTCGACAAAGCCGATGGCTCGCTCAACGACAATGGACACTTGGCAGTGTCACCTGACGCCGCCTATGGACCGCTGCCGGTGATGTTCGACTCCTTGCTCGACATGGCGCGCAGCGGTGGATTAGATGGCTACCTGCTCACCGTGGATGGCAAGTTCTACCAGACCGACTTCACCAAGCCGCTGCTCTTCCTCAACGAGAAGGCCTTGCCTGATCGCGCGCAGGAGCTCAACCTCAACGGCGACCAGTGGGGCATGATGAACAGCGCCGGGGTGTATCCAGGGCAAGCGTGGCTGTGGCTCTACACCTTCTGGTATCAGGTACCCGCTGGCCCCTACAACGGTCCCAATGCCGATATCGCCGTCTGGCTCACGATGGCGGTCCTGACGCTGCTGCTCATCCTCTTCCCCTATCTGCCAGGCCTCAACCGGCTGCCGCGCTATCTGGGCGTGCATCGGCTGATCTGGCGCGATCACTATGCGCAGATCGAACACGGTGCAGCAGCGCCACCTGTGCAGGAGCCGACATCGGTCAGCTAGCCAAGTGCGCCGTGTCGTAGTGACACTGACCAAGTGCCTGGGTTGCTCGCGACTCAGGCACTTGCGCTGCGGATAGGAGAAAGTCGAACTCCTCGCAGCGCGTTCATCCGCATTCACGACTGTTCATCACAACGCAGAATTTCGGTAGATCCTCCATCTGGAGAACGGTCGCTGTTCGTGGTATGTCGTCGGTGTTGGCGTCAGCATTGGCGTCAGCAACGCTGCGCTTACCTTGGGGTCTCACACAGACGGCGTATCAGCTAGACTTTATCCAAACCGCAGATAGAAGATGGATAGCTAGATCCACCCAAGGAGGTGGCCAATACCGATTCTACCTGCCGACGTCATGATGCTACTTGCCGGTTTTGCCCCCGTGTTCTCCACTCGCGTATGGAGGCATGTCCCTCTCCTCGTGGTGGGCGCCATCCTGGCCCCGGGCCAGCGCACGGTCGCCGCGGTCTTGCGGGTCATGGGGTTGGATCAGGTCGCCACCTTCCAGACGTATCATCGCGTGTTGAACCGCGCCCGGTGGTCGAGTCGGCTGGCCAGTCAAATCCTCTTCAGCCTCCTTGTGGCGACGTTTGCTGCTCATGCCCCGCTCGTGGTTGGCATTGATGAGACTCTTGAACGCAGACGCGGTCGCAAGATCAACGCTGCCGGGATCTATCGTGATCCGGTGCGCTCGAGTCGCAGCCATTTCGTCAAGGTACGTGCGCTACGCTGGGTCTGCGCGATGCTGGGTCTGCGCGATGCTCCTGGTCCCTATCCCCTGGGCAGGACGGACGTGGGCCTTGCCGATCCTTGCCGATCCTTACCGATCCTTGCCGATCCTTACCGTCCTTGCTCCTTCAGAACGCGAGGCTATGCGCAGACGGCGCCGCTACAAGCCACTGACGACGTGGGCGCGGCAAATGATCCGGCAGATCCATCGCTGGGCGCCAGAGCGTCCCCTCGTCGTGGTCGGCGACCGCTCCTACGCCGCCTTGTAGCTGCTCGACGCCGTCCGCCCCATCGCGACCTTCGTCGCGACGCGCGTCTTCGCCTGGACGCGCGCTTGTTTCGCCCACCGCCTCCGCGCGCGCCACACGCCAAAGGACGACCGCGCCTGGTAGGCGAACGACTCCCGAATCTCTCGTGCCACCGCGACGATCCGTCCACCCCCTGGAGCGAGTTGCGCATCTCGCGCTGGTATGGTGAGCGCGACCGTCCGATCAAGGTAAGTTCTCAGACAGCCGTCTGGTATTCCACCGGCTTCGTTTAGCCACTGTTCTCGTCTTGCTGCGCGTAAGGATGCGCCTCAGTGTACGTCGAGCTGCCTGGTGGGCCAAAGCGTTCAAACCACTCGGCGAATGGGAGATGCGTGATGCCCATCGTCTCGCCTAGCTCCGTGCGCTCGATCCCATCGTAGGTCTCATCATACAGAAACTCGAAGTCCACGTCCTCGAAGAGCGTATCATGGAGGCTAGAATAATCGACAGCCTGATCTTGCTCTTCAGCAACAGCCTCAGCCTCTTGCAGCAAGACATGCGCCGCCAGTTCCTCGGCGACACAGGAGAGACGAATCGGCTCTCGCTGTCCGTAGCTTCCAAATCAGCGTGACGAGACACACAAAGAACCTGCGCGCGACCTCTGCTGTATATCGCAGTCGGTAGCGTGGCGGAAGCATTGTACCGATCAACCAGTTGTCTGCCGTTCAGTCAGAGCGGTCGCTGGCTGCCAGATCCATCAAGGTGGAGCGCATGGCTGTTTGTGAGTATCTGCCTGCGCTCGATCACGGTCACGCCAAGGCGCAGAAGCATCCGGGCTGGTCGCTGACAGGCTGGCTGGCATGGTACGAATGCACTACGAATGCACACAGTGCGGTGAGACATGCTTTGCGCCTGTCTCGCGCGTTCAGGTCGCGAAATGGGGCCGCGACGGCTGGGCGCGAGTGTAGGCGGGTGTAGGCGGGTGTAGCCCCTGCTGCGCAAACAGCGCTGCCGCGCATATCCGCGATGTGCGCGGCTTAGGGCGCGGCTTAGGGCGCGCCAGGCTGCGCCTGTGTCGCTCTGGGCACGACCAGCGAAATACCGCAGTTCGTCAGTTCACGTGCAGACAATGCGCCAGCGGCGATTCGTCACGATGTGCAGCAGCAGCACCCGCAGCAGCCAGCCATGTGACACGACAGCAATCGCCTCAGCTGGCTCGCGCGTGATCTCATTCCAGGCTGCTCGCGCGCGTCGATACGACCGGCTAAAGGTGTCGGGTGAAGCCGGCGAGAAGAGCATGCGCGTATACGAGCGCCAGAAGAGCTGCGCCAAGGGGAGCTCCCAGGGGAGCTCACCGGGGCGGTCCCGCAGCAGCACTGGGCGGAGTTCGCGGAGATCATCGATGACCTGTGGCGTCAGGTGGATGGTTGCGTTCAGCGCGGCGGCGGTTGCCAGCGCGCGTGGCAGCGGGCTGGTATAGAGGCGGTCAAAGCGCACCGCAGCCAAGCGCTCCGCCAGGCGCTGTGTCTGGACCACGCCTTCGGCTGTCAGGGGCGAGTCAAGATCCCTACGCACCAGAGCATTGAAAGCTGTCCGGCTCAGCCGTGTGCTGAGCGGCGCGTCATGGAGCGCTACATTGAGTTCACATTGGGCATGACGAATCAGGTAGACGTGCACCGCGCTCTTGTTCCCCTGTGGGTGTCGTTCCAGCAGACCCAGTGTGGAGAGTACCGAGCAGCCATACGACCATGTCAAGGCAGCGCTTGCGCTGCGCTCCACCACGTATCTCGATTGATACTCGATACCAGTATCGCTGAAAGTTCCACCTCGCTGCAATGGGCAGCCGCTCCGACACGGCGCGCCAGATCTAAGCAGTGGGACGAGCAACCAGGAAAGACGCGCTCAAGCAAGCGATATGCCAATGCGAAGACCGCCGGCGGGCCTGCCCGGCCCGTGGGAGCGAGCATCTGCGTTATGGGAGAGGGACATCACCGAGCGTGCGGGGCGCGCTCGCCGTCTGGGTCAGGCAGGCCGGAACGGTCGACGTCGAACTGGCGTTCGCTCCACTATCCAACGGCGAGTCCTCGTGTCGTCGACAGGTCGAGCTTCGCCACCGCGCAGACACCGGCGTTCAAATTGGCGCGCGCCTGCGTGAGTCGCTCGCGTGAGTCGCCCGCGCTGCGTGTCGAACGGCCCCTCCATCCTTCACCACGCTAGCGCAGGCAAAAAGCTGCCGCGCTGCGACGAGCGGCCCAGAAGCTGGACTGTCACAGTGCGGCAGGAGATGCCAGCGCCGATGTGCCACGAAGGCAGGCGCCTAGCAGGCGGCTAGCAGGCGGCTAGCAGGCGGCTACGCAGGCGGCTAGCAGGCGGCTAGCAGGCGGCTAGCAGGCGGCTAGCAGGCGGCTAGCGGACGGTCGGAGCCGCCACGAAGAACGGGATGACCGTCTTCAGATTCGCTAGCAGACAGTCGATCTCATGCACACTCAACTCTTTGAAGGCGGGCGCTGGGAACGTGGTAAGCACCGCCGCAGGGATCGTGTACGCCACGGTGAGGTACACCGTCGTCTCCTTGGCGACCGGCTGGAACTTGAAGGTGAGTGTGCCCTCAATGCCACCAGTGAACTTGCAGACGATGCGGTCCTTGGGCACGAACTCCACGAACTCGCCCACGCCCTCAAAGCGCATGCCCGCCAGGTAGTAGACGTAGTCGAACCGGTAGCCGCCTGCGGGCAGCGGCTGCACATGCTTGACCTCCACCAGCCCCGGCCAGATCGGCACGAAATGCAGGGGGTCAGCGATGTAGTCGAACACAGTCTCAATTGGCTGGTCGATGGTGATTCTTCGCTCGAATGTCAACACCGTTGTTGGTCCTTTCTTGCTGTACACGCGACCTCTCCATTGCGGTTCGCAGCGAACCGCAGCGGTCCGCTGCGGTCCATTAGGGTCCAGGCATGGCCTCGCATTCCCAAAGCACGCTCAAGCACGGTCTCCGTCCGTACGCTGAGTCATGCATGCACCCAGGTGATCGGTCCAGGCATGACGCGCAGCCACGCACCACTTAGACATAGCACGCTGCTAGCACGTGGCCATCACTTTCCGCGTCAAGCGCTTCACGACGACCTCACAGTACCTTGCCATTTCGGTCGTGTTCCTGGCGAGAGAAAGCTCCCCAGCTGGTCACCTCAAGGCAGCACGCCGAGGAATGCACGCTCACGAGGTTGCGTGAGCGCAGAAAGCACGTCGACGCCGGTTGCGTGCGCCCCGCCGTCAGCCTCATGCCACTGATGGAGGGACGGCGCACCCACCCATGGAGGGCTCATCGCGTTCGGTACGCTTCTTCTGCGCAGGAATCGGTGCTGAGCGCGAGGACGTAGCGCACCTCTTTCTCTCCAGTATCAGTTCCACTTCTTGCGCCCACATGGTGGATCCGACTCAGCCCACGCGCGGGCGCCACACGCGCAACCGACACGGCAGTTGGTCAGGAGGGAGTAGATTGCGCGTGGGCGCCATGCTGTCCTTGCTCTCGTGGTCCCTCTTCCATTCGCCGACCCGGCGTCACAGATCGTTCAGAGATCATGCAGAGAAGATCATTCCACGAGGCAACGGCGCGCTGTGGGTATACTGCTGGCATGTCTGTCACACACCCTAAAAAGGCGACCAGTATCTTGGGCGGCGCTGCGATGAAAAGGGTGTCTACCCAGCGCGCTGGAGCGAAGATACGGCCGCAAGGTGGCTCGACTGAATGGGCCGTCCAGGCAGAAGGAGTACGAGAGGAGTACGAGATGCGGATGGTACGGCGGATCGCCCTGTATATCGGTCTGGTGCTCCTCGCTGTGCTGCTCAGCGCCGGGGTGGCGTATGCTTCGTATCGCATGGGCGTCTCGAGCACACTGGCGCCCTGGATCGGGCTGGGCGCGTTCCTCGTGTGTGCGGGGGTGATCGTCTACTTCATGGAGTTTCAGCGGTCGTGAGCGCGCAGGAGGGGATCGCCCTATGAACCAGGATCTTCGTCGCTATCTTGTCCCCGCCGGGATCTTTGTGCTGGGCGTGGCGCTCTACGCGGTGATGGCGCTGCTAGGAACCGCCTTCGGTCTCTCCAGCGACGTAGCGGGATGGCTCGCCTTTGGCGGGCTAGCCGCCTATTCCCTCGCCATCGTGATCGTCGTCCGGGCACGGCGGCGCAACCCGCCCCCTGGCGGGATCCAGTAGCCCAGGCGATCATCGCACCATTGTTGGGCTGCTGTTGGGCTGCTGTTGGACTGCTGTTGGGCTGCTGGCTGGCGCGCTGATGTGGTCATCGTGACGTACTGGCCTCCTGATCCACGGATCCACGCCTCTCCTCACTTCTCCGAGCAGCCGACGCATGAGATCGGCACCGGTCTTCACCTCGTTCTCGCGCATGCTCTCGGCAATGACTGACAGACCCATCTACAGCGCTGCCCAGCCTCGCTGTTTCGAGCAACGACAGCAGAGGCGCTGCCTAGCGCTGTCTGAGGCAGGAACATGTGGGGACAATATAAGCGCGCAAAGCCCACGCGAAGCGCCAGATATCTTCCAGATCCCTCACCGAAAAGCAGGCACACTGAGCGGAGCATTCTCGGACACGGCGCTGGGTACTCGTCATTTCAGTCGATCAATGGATTGGAGGATGCCCAAGCCGGCGCTGCGTCTGCGGAGAGCGGGGCGAACCCTGCCCGCTAGAAGGCGAGTCAGAGTTGCGCCCCTTTACGTCGATCTGAACCTGCGAAGAGTCCGCACGACAAGTCCGCTGCTGAGATGGAGGCAGGTGCAAGAGCGAACGGAGCATGATCGTCTATGCTCCTGCCTGCCCGTTATCGCCACGCTTCTGCGTCGCACGGAGCTGGAAGATCAGCTGCAACTCGAGGGATTGTTCGGGTATGGCGATCATGCCTGCTCCGTGGTGTACCACTTGATTCCGGGGGTCTGGCAACCAACCCTGGCGGCAGGACGATAAAAGGCCTTCGCATTTCTCGGTGACGCCTACGACCACTGGGCGTCATGCCACTCTTTGTCCATTACCTATCAAAGAGTAGTTGGTGAGCATACCACAAGGGCCACCACCGTGGAGGTAGTGACCCGTGTGCGTGTCATCCTTGATGGTGCGCGCATAACTGCTTGCCGCTGGGGCATCTGGAGGCGCTTGGGGCACAGTGGCCACTCATTCAAAGCGCGTATCGACGGCTGCGTTCCCCATCAGGATGACGCTGTGGCCCGCCTGTCCTTCTGCGGGCGTAAGGACAGGCGGGCTCCATCAACTTGGCACACTCTCAACCACACATGGAGCCGCAGGAGCGGAAAGAATGGCGTAGGAAACATCGCGCGCATCTCCTTTCGTTCCTTAGGGCAGCACGCCTAGGCCACCGCGGCGGACGAGCGGGTGCGCGCGATCCGCTTGCCGAGCAGGATGCCCACCAACGTCACCAGGATGACGGCGCCCGTGACCAGGGGGAGAAAAAACGCCAAGATGAACAGAGCCTCCGGATCCGGAGACCCCGCGGTGACGGGATTGGGCAGGAAATCCCGACCCGTCAGGAGATCGCCCAGCGCGGCGCCTCCCCAGAAGACGGCGGGCACGACCAGCAGCGCCCAGAATGAGCGCAGGGAGAAGCCGGCCAGCGCGACGGCGACCGCGAGCAGCGCCACGACCACCGATGTGGTGGCCGCACCGGCCGACGGCGACGAGCCACCGACGGCCCAGGCCGGTACCCCTGCGAGCGCGAGCCCCACCTCAACCAGCACCAGGATAACTAGCCCAAGTAGGCGCTGCGCGATCTGCTGAAAGCGTTCCATCGCATTGACCTCCCTCTCCAGGGCCCCGATTGCGCACGCGTCTCGTGCGGCGCCCCCAACTGCGCAGCTCGCGCCGATCGGGGCGCCGGGGGACGAGGACGCCCGCATCGACGCCCACAAGCATACACCGGTCGTCAACTTCTAGCTGGACTGAACAGGAGCACGTTTCCTCAGATTCGTCAGACAGGCGCTCGTTCCGGAAAGGTGTCCTGTCGAGGTCCACTCTCACCATACCGCCGAGCTTGCCCAGGATCAAGGCGACGGAATCACGACCACGTCACAGCTCAGCGGTGGACATTTGCATCCAGGAGGACACATGCGCACGATAAGCACGTTGGCCTCGGTCGTGGGGCAAAACATCGACACCTTCATCGGCAATGCGCGCATCCACGGAGACTTCCCTGCCGCGCTTGCCGAGCAGCTCGAGGATCTCAAGCGGCGCAGTCAAGGCACGGAAGAGGTCATCCCCACCCCGTGGCAGTTTGCCGGCGAGGTCGTCTTCATCAAGCCGCATGGCGCTGGACGGCAATGGCGCTGGATCCTGCACTCGCCCAGTCTCCACCTCGATGTCGGCCTTGGCAGGCTCACCCACATCGTCGCCAAGGCGCGGCTCTCTTCGGCCTTCCTCTGGGAGCATGAGATTGGCATCGTTCTCACGCTGCTCTATGGGTTCTTGGCCGAGTTCCTCCGGGTTCCCTTCATCACCCGCAGTCGCAGCAAGGGGTTGCGCCTGTTCCCCTTGGTTGATGAACACGGCAGCATGCGAAGTCAAGGGCGCTGTCGTGGGGTCTGGCTGGTCGTGGGGCGGATCTACGCCATGAGAGGGCCAGGTGAGAGGGTCAGCATCCCGGTAGGCGGCCAGTTTGCTATTGCGCAGGCGCGTGGCGTAGCCTGTCGGATTGCGTCAGCCTGGCAGAAGAGGCAGTGGCTAGCAACCTGGCGGATGCGCGTGAGATGCTGGCGACTGATGGCGCGGGTGACAGCGGTGGCGATATGGGTTCGCGCCTGCGCAACGACCCACCATACCGTGTCCACTATGATGCGACGCCAACGCCAGACGGCCACGAGCGCCCATCAGCAACGCTGGACGCTCACAGCGGACGACGTGAACGCGCTTGGCGTCGTCTTTGCGGTGAAGGCATGACTCCGGCTACAAGAGTTGCATCATCTCAACCAACAAAGGCCCGTCAATCAAGGTCAAACCTGGGAAACGTCTCTGCATCATCAGCGCTTCAGGTGTAAATCGCGATGTTGTAATGAATAGCAGGATTTTAGGCCCTTCACGGCTCACATGACCAGCGAGAAAGGCCTGCACATCAGTCGTAAGGACTTGGTGGTGCAAAGCATATCTCTTACATTTCACAAAGGTCATGAGGCCATTGGAGTCCACACAGACTAAATCCGCTGGTTCATCCGGGCGACGGAGCCGCACGTTGTGGTATCCATTCGCCGCGAGCATAAGGGCCACTGCCTTTTCAAAATCCCAGGGTGAGAGAGAGATTAGCCCATCAAGAGTCTTTAGGGACGCCGGATCTACACGCCGTCCTGCAAGCCGCACATCCGTCTTTTTCTTTGCGGAGTCAGCCTCAGCTCGACTTTGTACAATTTTGGTCAGTAGCACACCGCATAAGCCAGCTGCGCGAGCGTCGCACGCGGCAATAAAACGACATCGGGGTCCGAACGGGCTGTGGGAAAATCGAAATTGCCCCATAGACACCGCCGCACCAGCGCCAGAATATCGCTAAAGGTCGCCGCTGGCTTGTGATACCAGGCCGCTTGCCGTTGAGGAGGATGCCCATCGGGCGCTAGAGCAGATCCAAAGAGCGCCACGAGGCTGTAGAGCCCGAAGAGCAGCGGAGTCGTGCGCTCGATGGCGCGATCGGACCACTGCCGTTGGGTCTCCAGGCCTAAGTGGGCGCGGCTTTCCTCGAAGGTGGTTTCCAAACTCCAGCGCTTCATGAAATCATGCACGATCTCTTCGGCAGGCTGCGCCGGGTTGGTGGAAAACAAGGCTTTGGGCGGTCGTTTTCCCGCTGGGTCGCGAGTAAGGACCCACCGAATGGGCAAGGGAGTCGAGCCAAAGCGATACCAGCAGGCGATGCCACTACACAGCTCCAGCGTCCGTTCTCCTTCCCCATACCAGTCCAAGGTCAGACGCTCCCACACGGTTTGCGGGTCAGCGAGGACGTGCTCTAAGGAGGGGAGGCGCGGACCCACGACACGAGGACGCCCCACGGTGTGGGGGCTGCGCACGGGAGCTGGCTGGTGGATCACGGAATCGAGGCGAAAGGGCGCAATCAGCGTGATCTGCTGACGAGCACACTGCAGCCCCAGCTCCAGGATGCTGTAGGCCATGTCTCCCAACAGCTTGATCGCCACTCCCGGCAGCCAGCGACGGAGCAGACTGACCACTTGGCTGGCTCGCATGCCGAGGGTTTTGTGGCGGAGCCCGAGATGCGCGCTGACCTCTGGGGTAGTGGCGAGCACACACAGAAAAGGTAACGCCCACCGTTGCCGGGTCCAGGGCACGGTGACGACCACGGCCAGCACGATCCAACGTAAGCCCGGGCTGCTCACCGATCGCGTATGACTGGAGCGGACACTATCGCGATAGTGACCCCGTTTGCGGATCTTGGCCCCCCAGCGGCGCTCCAACGTTTCGTCGATCACGATATCCAGGCTAGCTCCGGCTTGGACAAAGGTCTGGATGATAAGCGTGAGCAAGTACCGACTCGCCTGCAGCGGGGACCAGCGGGCACGATTGAGCACCTGGTGAAAGGCGCTAAAGTGAGGATCCTGCTCATGGCCGGTCTGCCACAGAGCCGTGGTAACCGTTCGGCTGCCTCGTGCGAGCAGCGTGCCCCTCAGCAGCGTCAGCATCTTCTTCCAGGTTGGGGCCGTAAACAAGCAGCGGAACGGTTCCAGCATGCTTATAATGGGAGCAGTGCATGGCATGAGTCTTCTCCTGGGTAAGATAGAGGGTTGGCGCCTGCTATCCTAGTTCCCACGAGCCTCATGCCATGTTCTTCCTCCAAAAAATGTACAAAGTCGAGCTCAAGTGGTGGTGGAGTATCTGGCTTAGCACTCCGAGAGAGACCAAGAGCCGCGAACAATCCATCGCGCACCGCCTCGTAGCCTGTCGTCGCGTCGAGCGGCGAGGTGCGCCCACAGCGGAGGAATCAGCCCTTCATCGCACACCGTCATCACGAAAGGAATGACGCCAAGCATACGCTTGCCACGGACCTGATGCAGCGCAGCATTCACCTCGTCCTGGACCCATTCCGAAGTCAGCGCCGCCGGTGTCATCACCAAGACGAGCCATTTGCGTCCGGCCAGCCCTTCCGAGATATTCTGCACGAAACTGCCCGACGAGATGCCTTTCGTGTCCACCCACACATCCGCGCCAGCTGCTTCCAGGTCAGCCACGAGTCGTGCCGTGAAGGCGTCTTCTTCTTGGCTGTGATGATGACGAACGAAGACGCCGATTTTCTCTGCCATGGCGCGCCCCTTTGGCCAGAAGCACACGACCGTAGTCGATCGCCATCAGCATACAGCAGTACAGCGACGGTGGGAAGGCGCGATAAGACCATTGGCGCACGCGCTACTTCCCGCGATGGTGGCGGAACTGCAACGAGCAGGGGTCAGGTTGGGTTAGAACTAGCAGAACGTTAGGCCGGCTGGTACGCATGGGGAAACGTACGCGGGCCGGTCGTCTTTTGCTACACTAGTAACAGCCTGTGTGTGGCCTGAAACACCCAGGTCAGGGCGCTCGCTGTGACATGCCACCAGGGCGGGCGTCCGCTCTTTTCACGCTGGCGGCGATGGATGCTCTGTCCAAGGTGTCAGCTTGCGCCACCGACGCCGCCACAGTCTCCGTGTGGCCTCGATGTTTTGCTGTGTCGGGAAGCGCTTCCTGCCGCGACGAGCGCCGCGTGACACACCCTCCGATGTCACGATGACAAAGAACAACAGGACAAACAACCCGATGACCGTTAGCGGCGCGACGACATCAAACCAAGTCATGGCGCTCACCTCGCGCCAGTATGCCACAGGCAGCACGCAGGCCCAATTATGCTAGACTGGCGATAGCCCCACGCGTGAGTCCAACGTGCGAAGGGTGAGGGCGTCCGTCCTGCGCCATGTGACGGGCGTCCTTCTTTCTGTGCCATACTGCCATCAGTCGCAGGTGCGGTGATGCGCGCCAGCGGTCAGAGCGTTCGTCATGCT
Organism: uncultured bacterium; assembly: GCA_963733745.1. Classification (GTDB taxonomy): domain Bacteria; phylum Chloroflexota; class Ktedonobacteria; order Ktedonobacterales; family JADMIN01; genus DASWAC01. Next base: position 8,165 of record CAVTFE010000083.1, on the reverse strand, counting down.
CCCACATGGCGGGCGTTCCTGTTTGTGCTAGTTCTGGCCGTCTGGCTCGTCACACTTCGCCACGTCTTCACTTCTCTTAGACTCGGCTTTGTAGCCATCTCTAAATGGCCTGTTAGAGGGTGTTATGAACCGCCGATCAAGCTGAGCAGTTTGGGGAGCAAGAGGCAGACGAAGGCAGCGAAATGCAGACCAGCCAGCGTAGCGGGAAGGCGCTCATAGTCGCGCGCCAAGCGGCGGAAGCGACTGACCCACGCGAAACTGCGCTCGACTACCCAGCGCTTGGGAAGCAGAACAAAGCCCTGGCTGCCCTCCGGGCGCTGGACCACCACCAGACGCATGCCTTGCTCTTGCGCCGCGGCCTCCGTCTCCTCGCCGGTGTAGGCGGCATCGGCGTAGATCACCTCGACCGTTTCTCCGGTCACCTCCTGCACCCGCTCCGCCAACGCGGCTGATCTGCCGCCGCTCGGCTTCGTTGGCGGGAGTCACCGCCAGCGCCAGGAGCGTCCCCATGGTATCGACCACCGCATGCACCTTGGAGCCGCGCACCCGCTTGTGCCCGTCGACTCCAGCGCGCGGCCCACTCTCCACCGTCGAGCGCAGCGTGCGACTATCGACGATGGCAACGCTGGGCTGCGGGCGTCGTCCGGAAGCGGCACGCACCAGCAGGCGCAGGTCATGGACCATGGCTTCAAAGCACCCGGCGGCGATCCAGCGTCGCGTCTGTTGATACACCGCCTCCCACGGCGGAAAGTTGGTGGGCAACCATCGCCACGGCGCGCCCGTGCGCACCATGTAGCGCACGGCGTTGAAGACCTCGCGCAAATCATGGCGACGCTGCGCCGCCGTTTGGGGCAACAAGCTCAGCTAGGGCGCGACGAACTCCCATTCTTCATCGCTGACATCACTGGGATAGGGGCGTCTGTTCATCCCCCTATTCTACGCAACCAGCGGCGGCAATTGATCATCCATTCTTGGAAAGGCTACGATTGGCATTGTGGCGATGGCGTCCATTCTGACAGGCTCGCTGCCCACCTGCAACGGGCTGGCATGGGCCAAGCACCAGCTGGGAGATACGGCTTCGTGCAGTACGGAGTGAGGCGATGAGAAAGATCAAGCGGCCCTTAACGCAGGTGCAGATTGCCCTCGTCGCCTTGGGGGTGGGTGTGCTCAGCGCCGTTGTAATGGCCCGATATTTCTACATCAACACAGCAGACTTGATCGGCTCTCTTCAAGTGACGGGGCCGATTTCGCTGCTCACACTGCTGGCTGCATGGCTGCTAATGCTGGTGAATCGGCATACTTCCCAGGATGAGGAGAGGTAGGCGGGTGTTATGGACCGTGCTGCGACGGAGCAGTGATGTGCCGCTCAAGGGCGGTTCATAACACGCTCTTAGACGAGAGGCCATCAATGTTCTTCCTGCTCATGTATGCATGGCAACCCGGTCTCAAACTGGCTCCTTCGTACTTGTCAGCCGGCTCCCCGCTGTGCTATTCCTGTGCTATTCCTCTGCTATTCCTCTGCTATTCCTCTGCCATCCTTTGCCGCTCTTTGATCGCCAGCTCGCCCATGCTGCCACGGAGGAGAGGTATGAGCAGACCGCAGTCTGATCCACCTCGCTCGAACCTGCACATGATTCCATGAGCATCTGCTTCCGTCCTTCTCCCCCTGCAAGAACGCCTCTCCGTCCGCGCGCAGCATTGTTCGTCGACGCGACCACATATGGCTCCAGTCACACCTTCGACGCTGGCTAGATCACACGTGTAGCGTACAAATTCCCGCGTCAATGAGGCAGCAATTGAGGCTTAGCGTACGCTTTTCCCGAAATGATGATACTGGTGGCGAACTCACTTCGAGGCCGATGTTCTGGCTCGAACGTGCCACGTGACGCTGCGATTTCGCGGGAATAGACGTGCTGCTGTTCAGAGCGCTTTCGAGTTCGCCAACACTATCATGATGTCATGACCCCTACACGACCCGCACGGGCCTCATTCTCATGTATGGCTGTTCTAGGAAGGAATCCTTGCCATACCCCCAGTACGCAAGATCCACAGAATGCCATTGAGCACTTCGCGGTTGTTGCGCCAGGGACGACCGCGTCCGTCTGTGCGGCGCGGCATCTCCCCAATCAACGGGTCCAACACCGCCCACTGCTCGTTGGTCAGATCCATCGTCCCTGCCTCCTCCACGGAGGCAGCTTACCACCTATTTATGATATGCTTGTGTAGTTCTACAACCGCAGATCCTCGAACTCCGGCGGAGCGCCCCCTCGCTTCTGGTAATGGCTGCGTTGCGCTAGCGCCTGCTTGTAGCGACGCCAGGTCGACCAATGCCAGAAGAAATCGGGACTGACGGGATGGCTGAGCCAGTGGAAGGCGAGGAGGGGCCCCCGGAGTTCGGGCACCGAGAGGGGCACGACTGGCACCAGGCGGTCGGCAGACGCAGGTGGGGTGAGCGCGATGGCGGAATCGGTCATCGGCCCTTGCCGGCTCTCCCGCGGTTCTGCCAAGCGACCCAGCAACCCGACGAGGGCGGCGTCCAGGTAGGCATGTAGCCATCGGCGCACCGTCCGGCGGCAGCACCCCAGGACGTGGGCCAGCGCGGGGACTGACCAGCCCCGCGCCGACCACAGGACGATCTGGGCGCGACGCGCCAGCAGTGGATTGTCACTGGACTGCCAGTGCTGTAACTCCCGTTGCTGGGCGGGCGAGAGCGAACGGATCCGAAGCATGGCGGAGCCTCACTCATAGCCATGTGAACACACACGTGTACTGACGTTGGCCGAACACGACCCCCTTCATTCTCGCGCCCGAATTCATCAGCACCGGGTATCTTACCGCAGTCCTTGAGCACGCACGGCTGCACGCTAATGCTGTGCGTTCTCCTCCAACATCAGGTGGTAGCCATTCGGCGTTCGGGCGTGTAGTACACGATATTTCCAGTCCTCGCGCGGGGTGACCCACTCTTCGGCGAAACGCCACCCCGCTGGCCTCGCTGAGTCGCACTTTGGCAGCAGCGATGTCTCGGACACCAAATTGCCACCGCAACACACGGTCAGCCATCTCAGGGGTAACGTCATCGTCTTGCTGGATGCCGAACTCGATGGGGCCATGCGCCAGTGCCACGAAATCTGGGGAACTCGGGTCCCTCGTAGCTGACAGTGAAGCCAAGCGCAACGTAGAAATCCCGCTCGGCCTGGAGGTCCGCCACCTGGAGAATCGGAACCAGTCGGTCATACAGGGGTGCCATGAGCGTTCCTTTCGTCGAGCTCGGCGTGGTCGAGGAACTGGACGAGAATGTGACAGCAAGTGCATGTATGGTTCAGGTTTAATCCGCACAACGACCTTCACTAACTATGAGTAAGTCTCCGTGGCGCACCACCTTGCCCTGCAATGGGTCGCAGGAATTCCGCCATGCCCTTCGGCAACTGCGGTTGGAGTAGTAGTAGAAGGGCGCGACTCTGGTTAGCCAAGCTGGCGCCTGAAGGACGCGATTTCCACCTTCAAAGAGGCGAAACATGACGCCACAGCGCGCGATTATCTCGTTCGCTTGGAGGCGCAATAACTCCAGACAGTAGCGCGGTACGCGGCGATGTGCCTTTCGCGTGGTGTCTCAGCACCGCCATCACGGGACGGATGCAAACATGGCGTCAGGCGTCCAGGCTTCCGATCTTCAACACGGCGCGGCCATCGATACACAGCTTCACACGTCACAGTGCGCGTCAATCACCTGTCGCGCAGCCTCAGCCACAGTGGCGGCGGGATTGCCCGGCGAGGTTCCAGGGCCATACATCCGCGCCGCTATATACGCGCCGTCCATCAACAACAGCAAAGCGCTCGCCAACTCCTCTGGCTGCCGCACGCCTGCTTCCCTGGCCAGATGTGTGAACCGCGCCCGAACGGATTGCTTGTGTTCCAGCGCCACCTGATGTCCTGCATTCTCCAACTCAGGATACTCCGCGGTGACATTGATGAATGGACAGCCATAACAGGCTGGGCTCACGATGTATTGCTGCAACGCGGCAAAGAACGCCAACAGCTTGTCGCGGGGAGTGGTCGCGTCGCTGGTACTCTGCTCGAAATAGTCCCAGAACTCGGCGTCGCTGTGCTGGAGAAACGCAACGATCAGATCATCTTTGGAAGGGAAATGACGATACAACGTCATCTTCCCGATGCGTGATTCCGCAGCAATCGTATCCACGCCGGTTGCCCGATAGCCATGCTGATAGAACAGCCGCGCAGCGGTCTGAAAGAGCTGCTCCTTGGGCGTGGTCGCTGGTTTCACACGCTAATCCCCTTGACGCGATACAGATCAGTATCGTATCATCTGCGCATTCGATACAGATCTGTATCGTAGCACACCGCAAAGGCGGAGACAAGGTAGGGAGGGAAGAAGCGAACTATGAAGATCGGCGTTCTCGGTACGAGTGGCGTGGGTCAAACCCTCAGTGGCAAACTGGTGGAGCTCGGTCATGATGTGGTTATCGGCACACGGAATATCGCCCAGACTCTGGCGCGCACTGAATCTGGGCCTATGGGACTTCCCCTTCAGCGTCTGGCTGCGACAACACCCTGCCGCGCGCCTTGGGACGTTCGCTGACGCCGCCCGGCATGGGGAGATCGTCATCAACGCGACCAACGGTATGGGGTCGCTGGCGGCCCTCGACCTGGCAGGTGAATCCAATCTCAACGGCAAGATCCTTCTGGATGTCGCGAACCCGCTGGACTTTTCACATGGGATGTCGCCAACCCTTTCAGTTTGTAACACCGATTCATTGGGTGAGCAGATACAACGCGCCTATCCAGAGGTGAAGGTGGTGAAAACGCTCAACACAGTCACCGCTAGCCTCATGGTCAATCCCCGCCAGCTCGCTGATGGCGAGCACCACATCTTTGTCAGCGGCAACGACGCCGACGTCAAGGCCCAAGTCACTGAATTCCTTACCACGTGGTTTGGCTGGAAACACATCATTGACCTGGGCGACATCACCAGCGCGCGCGGCACAGAAATGTATCTGCCTCTCTGGCTGCGCCTGTGGGGCGCTGTGGGCACGGGCATCTTCAACGTCCAGATTGTCAAGTAAGGGCATTTCGTCCTGCTAGGATGTGCTTCCACATCGTTCCGGCTGACGACCAAAGACGAACCGTCCGAGACGAACTGTCCGAAGGAGGGCTATCATGGCGACCACCACTCTGGGGCACAGCGACCTGTGTGTTCCTCGCCTGGGCGTTGGGGCGATGACCTGGGGCGACCCAAGGGGGATGGCGCGCTTCAATCCCGCCAAGCTCGCCTATGGCGGCGCGCAGGGGGCAGACGAAGAGCAGCGCGCCTTTGAGGCAAGTGTCGCGGCGGGCGTGACGCTCTTTGACACCGCCGCAATGTACAGTGGTGGCGCCTGAACGCCGCCTAGGCGAGTTGGCGCGTGGCAAAGATGTCCTGATCGCGAGCAAGTTTCCCCCGAGCCCGTTCGCTCACACGCGCGACTTTCCACATGCGCTCGACGCCAGCCTGGCCCGCCTCGGCAGAAGCCAGGTGGATCTCTATCAGCATCACTTTCCGTCCCGTCGGGTCTCCATCCCAGATCTGATGGATCTGATGGCGGATGCAGTCGAGGCTGGGAAGATCAGGGCAGTGGGCGTGAGCAACTATTCGGCGGAACAGATGGGCATCGCACATGCGGCGCTCGCCAAACGAGGCATCCCGCTCGCGTCCAATCAGGTCCAATATTCGCTGCTGCACCGCCAGCCCGAAGTCAATGGCGTGCTTGATGCGTGCCGGGAGTTGGGCGTCACGCTCATCGCTTACCAGCCGCTGGCGAGTGGGGCGCTTACCGGTCGGTATGTCAGCGGCGCCCGGCCCGCCGGTTTCCGGCGGTTTATGGGGCAGTTTCGTGGCCATGGGCGGGAGGCGGTCGCGCCCGTCGTCGCGTTGTTACGCCAGATTGGCGAGCGATATGACAAGAGTCCGGCTCAGGTAGCGCTGCGCTGGCTCATCGAAAACGAGGCGGTCCTGCCAATTCCCGGCGCAAAGAATGGGGAACAGGCGGCACATAATGCGGAAGCCCTTACCTTTCAACTGGCTTCAGATGAGATCGACGCACTCTATCAGGCGACGCTGGCGTGGCGAACGTAAGCCTTTCCCAGTCTCAAACTGAAGCGACAGATGCCATCAGGGTGGGAGCAGTGCAGGAGCAATGGCCAGTCGGCCCTGTGGAACCGATTGACGCTGAGCATGCAAGGGTGGTAGAGGACGCCACTTTGCGTCACTATCGCCTCTACCACGCCAATGATGTTCTGAACAGCTCTGACGCGATTTTGGCATGGTCAAGGACATGGCCGCTTTCAACCAGGCGTTTCAACCGTGCAGAGAAGAGTGCCATGCGCGCGATTACTGGCGCTCGTGCGGTTGGTCCACTGCAGCGCGCAACAAAAGGGCCGCTGCGTGTGATGCAGCGACCCTTCCGCTTGGCTCCCCTGCGCGTGATACCCTCTGCCGCTTGGCATTCTCCTACGCCTATGCCAGTCCACCTGGCTCACTTGGGCGCGCTCTCGTGGATGTGTCCGCGCAGATCAAGCAGCGTCATCGCCTGTCTCTACAGGCGCTCCCCATCCACTTGCCACACCCCACAAGAGCATACGCTGGGGACGAGTGGAGGAACCAGCGCCAATACCATGGTTTGCACGGGTTGGCGCTCCTCCCTCGCTCCCTCACCTCGACTCATCCTTCCATCATGAGTCGAGGGCCGCTCCAGTCCGGTTCACGTCCCACTCAGGAGGAAGGCGGCGCCGTCACGATCAGGCCATACTCCAAGCCCGCCTGCTCAAGCCCGCTGGAAGATCGATCCCGGTTTCCAGGGCAAGCCCAGCAGGGGCAAGAGCCAGCGGTCCAGGCCAATCAGACCCGCCACCCGCCAAGCGAGGATGAGGAACAAGCCCAGCGTGCCCAAATCGGATTGATGCTGACCGTGCCCGCCAGCAGATAATTCAAGTTCATCAAGACGCCAAAGCCCGCCGCGATCCCGGTCAACGCACCCAACAAGATCCCCAGGCCTACTGCCACCTCGCCCCAGGTGACCAAGAATGAGAACGTGCCAGCGTTCGGCAACACAAAGTTGCGCAGAAAATCCGCATACCACCCTTGTACCGCCGGATGCGCGCCGGTTGACTTGGCGAGCGCGCCGTTGACAAACCCCGTCAATGCGGTCCCACTGGACCCCCACGTTGGGTCTTGCACCTTCTCCCAGCCAGCCAGGAACCACTGCGCGCCGACATTCATGCGCACCACAAACCACAGCGCCGCCGCTCCGGACGTGGCCAAGAAGAAGCGGGAGATGGCGGGCTCAGGATACTCCTCGCTCGAGTGCTTGCGACGAGCGCAGAACGATCTTGGGCGTAGCGCGCGAAGGCGAGAATGAGGGAGACGACAAAGAGCACGAGGAGGGCTGGTCCCCAGAGGTCGTCGCTGGTCTGTTTCGATAACTCCCAGTACAGATGAAAGAGTGTCGAGATCCCGGCCACCGCGCAGATGGCATACGTGCCCCATTGAAAGACGCGACTCATTGACGCAGGCATGGGCCGTCCTCCGATCAACCGAGGCGCGAACGCCCCGCAAATCGCGCCTTGTGTATTGGCGCGCACCAACTGTACCATGATGCCAGCGTGCAGTCTAGCGCGTACGGCCACCGAGTCCGTGCCGCAATGCTCAGTCTGCAGCAGTACCGGCAGCTGCTCCTCCTCCTTCTTCCACCCTGGCGGACGGAAAGGACGATCTCGCTTGATGGTACGGACCGCACGCGAAGTGCGCTGGAATTGGTCGTTGGCGTCAGGGCAGGAATCGCTGGCCTTCTAAGTAGCGGCAAGCGTCCTGGTCCAATCCATCACCAATGGCAGGTGCGGCCAGAGTGACTGTACGACGACGAGTGGGCCAGCCATCACCCTAAGCTCGGCCGTCAATGGGCGTGTCGCTCTCCTGGGCGTAAGCCTCACCCCTCTCGTGGTGAGCGGTGGGGCCATCTGGCATAGCCAGACGGGGGGCGGATCTGCCTGTGGATCGGGACGGCGCTCACCTTGCTCTATACCACGGCCTTCGCCGCCTCTTTGGGCATCCGCTCGTGCGCGTGCTGGCGTTGGTCGCGGTTGCCCTGGCGCCCCTCACCACGCTCCTAACA
>CAVTFE010000082.1:0-11877 GCA_963733745.1 uncultured bacterium | reverse complement strand
GTAGCAGGTCAGGCAGAGGCTGGATAGAGCGGCTGACCGGCGAAGAGGGTGTTGAGCGCGGCCAGGAGCGACTGGCCCTGCTTGCGTAAGGTCGCCAGATAGCCACGGATCGTCGCGTAGGCGTCCGCGCCCCGATCGCTGCGGAAACAGCCAGACACCTTCTGTTGGATCTTGAGCCCGCGCAGATCGCGCTCCGCCTGGTTATTGTCGAAGGGGATGGTCAGGTCGTCGAGGAAGGCGAGGACCTGGTCCTGCTGGAGCAAGAGTCGTTCGAGCAGATTGCGCGCGGGCGATTGCGCCAGCCGTCCGCGCTGCCCTGCTCGACGTGTCTGCTCCGCGGCGGCGGATTGGCGGCGAGGCCACTGGCGAGCAGCGCGTGATAGCGGGCGACGAAGTCGGCGCGCTCCGGCGGGGGCAGGCAGCGGTCGCCGCTGCTCCGGGCCTGGTCGGTGGCGGCCTTCATCTCGCGCAGCAGCGCTTTCATCTCGGCTGGCCCACCCTTGCTGATACTGCTCCTCGAGGAAGGTCAGTTCACGCAGGTGATGGACGTTGCACAGCGCATGGCGACACGTCGTGTAGGCGCGATAGCTGCTCCAGCCGTCATGGACGCTCACGCCCGCGATAGTTGGGCAGGATCCCAATCGCCTCCAGCGCCTCGCGCCCGCGTTTGGCGTGGATGGCGTAGTGGGTGAGCCGCGCGGTGCTCGTCACGTGCGCCCAGGCGAGCTTCCCCGCTCGGCGCACGCCGGTCTCGTCGTGATGCAGCACCGGCGCCTGGAGCAGCGCCTCCTTGATGTGCTGCTCGACCGGCGCCAGGACCCGCGCCGCCTGCTGGATCCAGCCCACCAGCGTGCCCGCGCCCCAGGCGCATCCGCCACAGGTCGCTCAGCAGCTGCTGCACGCGCCCCAAGGGGAGATGCTGCTGCTCCACCAGATAGACTGCCAACGCCCGCACCTGTGGCTCCGTACTGCGCCCGGCTCGGCGCCTCGGCGGGAAAGGCGCCCACACTGACCTGCGCGCACGTGGGACAGCGCACGTGCAGCGCCTGATGCTCCGTGATCTGCAGCCGCACTCCCGGCGGCAGCTCGTGGACCTGCCGTCGCTCGCGCAGCACGACGTCGGCGTCGGTGAGCGGCGTCTGGCACTGTCGCCGGGCAGTGGCGCGGGCGATGCTCCACCACCTCGTCGGGCGCCGCCACCAGATGCAACGTCTCCCCGCGATGCCCAGCTGCCCGCCCGCCTTCTTGCCACTCTTCGTGCGCAGACTCTTCGTCTTGCGTTTCAGCCCGTCACTGCTCGGCGGCTTGGAGCTGTTGTGGCTGTCCTTCGCCAGTCGCGCTTCCAGCTCGCGGATGGAGACGCCCAACTGCTCAATCTGCTCGCGCTGCTGGGCGACGAGAGCTTCCAGGTCCGCAATCCGTTCCTCTGCCGTCATGGAACTATGCTATACCCGCTCCGCAAGTCCGCCTGACCAGTTACGTTTTCTGCTCGGAGAGCGTTAGCTTGAGCTGGTCGCACAAGAACGTTCCGAGTCGTTGCTTGATCTCTTCGGCTTCATGACGTGGCCCGATGAATCCGAGGAGCATGTCGTCGGCATAGCGGACGTAGCGCAGCCGTCGGTAGGCTGGGTCGGTTACATCCAGGGAGGGGAGTCGCTGCGCCTGACGGCGTAGGTCCCTGGCCTCTTCGTACCGGCCAGCCGTCTGGAGGCGCCGCGCCCGCCACAGCAGGCGACGATAGCGGGGATTCGCTCTCCGCCGGTCTCCTCGGGTGTACGCAGGGATGAGGGTCGCTGCGACGAACGTGTCCAACTTGTCCAAATAGAGGTTACTGAGCAGCGGACTCAACACGGCGCCTTGCGGACTCCCGCTCAATGTCGCCTTGTAGCGCCACTCCTCCAGATAGCCTGCCTTGAGCAAGGCTCCCACCAGTCGTATAAAGCGTGCATCGTGGATCTTTTCGCTCAGTATCGCGAGCAACACGGCATGGTCCAAGGTGTCGAAGCAGGCGGCGATATCGCCCTCGACGAACCATGTCGTCCCGATCCATCTATGGTAGATCGTCGTGAGTGCTGTGTGGCATCCACGGCCGGAACGGAATCCGTGTGACGTCGGGTGGAACTGCGGCTCGTAGTATGCCTCCAACAGCGAGCGCATGACTTCTTGCAGCAGTTTATCCGACCAGGAGGGGATACCGAGTGGACGTCTCTTCGTCGAGCGTTTCTTCTCGATGTAGACCCGTCGCACTGGCGTCCAGCGATAGCGTTCATGGCGCAAGGCGTCGATGATTGCTCCGATTTTCGCCAATGACATCCCATCCACGGTTTCCGCCGTCGTACCGGGGGTCATGGCCCCATGATTCCGGTAGATACGGCCATATGCGGCGAGATACAACAGTGGGTTGTGCAGTTGTCGATAGAGGCCCTCAAGCGGCAATCCTCGCATGCCGCGTTCGCGAATGATTCCCAGGACGCATTCGGCTGTTCGCATCTCGCGTACCTCGTCGTCTTCGGGAATCACAAACACCTATCGCGCTTAGCCCTGCGCCTGGTTTTCCCAGGCTCCTTGGTGGGACGTGACCCCCACGACTACTACCGCGATTCCGTCGCCCTGGCCCTCGCGGGCGGTAGGCGATCCCACATTCCGTTCGTACGGTACGTTCTAGCGCGACGTAGGCGCCCCGTTCGTCTCCTTAAGAGGATTCAGTATCCCCCAGCCTCACCCCAGGAGTTGCTCGATGTCGAACACAACCACATCGACATGGCGAGGTGCCGTTCTCAAGCGTTCTTACCGGCAGATGTACGATTTCATCCCTGGATACTAGGGTTCGGGCAGTGTAGCTCTCACCGTATCGCGCAGGTCTTGCAGAGCCTCTCCTCCAACGCTTTCACAGAGCTCTGCTTTCGTGGCATGCTACTGTCCCTCTTGTCTTTCGACGCCAGGTAAGCCAGTGACCTAAGGAACCATCTCCTGAGTTCCATGCCGTCTCTCACGGCGATACCGTACTACGTGAAGTGGCGCACATGCTCGTCGTACCACACATCTGCCCCCGCTCCACGGAGCGCGCGCACATAGGCGTCACACACCTCATGGTCAGCCGAACTGTGGCTGAGGAACACCGAAATGACAGGCGTGGCCGTCGCGTCAGACATGCCGAGCCTCCGATGGGAAGAGTGCATCAGCGCATGCCCGCATTCTAGCATGCGCGTCCCTCTGGCAGTGGTAGTTCGTGGCGATGCTTCAGACGGCACGGATGTATTCGAAAGTCGGCACTGAGACGATCTGGGGCGCCGACCTAGGGTTTAGGAAACCCGCATAGGCGGCGTCGCGAGCACCTAGTGAAGAACGTCAACACACAATTTTTCCTGCCCTATCGTTCGCGGCGTGTCGCTGAATATCGTCACAGTTCATCGTATTTGGGGGCAACGATGGGGCAATGATCGGGTGAGAAGGCCTAGTCGGCCCAGTCGGCCCAGTCGCGGAGTTTCGGGACGTGTCGCCTACACCATCTTCTCCAGCAGCGCCGCTCCCTGTTCCGTCAGCACCAGGCCGCGAATCTTTTCAAGATACTTCTGCTTCTTTCTTCTCGTCTTTCGGCACGTACAGCTTGATCCTGCGGAAGCTCTCGGCGTATTGCATCTCGAGGCCTTTCTTTTCTTTGGCCTCTTTTGTCGTAGCTGCGAACCATCCTTTCAGCCTGTCGAGCAAATTCGCGTCCGGGCCAAATTGCGTGACATGGCATTGCAAAGCCTTTGCCTTGAGCTCAATGGTATCGCCGATGTCGATGTAGGTATTATCCTGGCCTGAGAAGAACAAGTACAGCTCGTGCACCTGGTAGGGCGGCAGGCCCTCGGCCAGCAGCTCGCGGTAGGCGCGCGGGTTGCCCACGGCGGGGAAAATGGCATCCAGGACGATATTCCCGGTGGCGCGGTGATCGGGATGATTGAGGTAGGCCGTCTCCTCCGGCTTTTCGTCGGGATCGGGCGCGTACAGCTGCTGCGTCGGGTCATGCGTGAAGACAACGCGCGGGCGATATTGGCGGATCAGCCGCACGATGGCCTTGCGCGCCGCCTCGGAATTGGTGAGATGCCCATCGGGGAAGCGCAGGAATTCGACGGCCTGTACTCCCAGCACTTCGCAGGCCATACGCTGCTCCCGCTCGCGCGCCAGCATGAGATCGGTATCGAGAAGGCTGGGGATCTCGCTGCCCTCCGCACCATTGGTCATCACCACCCAGACGATTTTCTTGCCCTGCTTTGCCCACAGGGCGCTTGTGCCAGCCGCGCCAACATCATCATCGTCAGGATGCGCCCCAATCACCATCGCTTCGTAATCGGGAGTCTTAATGACCTCTAACGCCTCAGGAGCCTGTTTATCTGCCATCTACGTGTGCGCCCTTTCTTGCTGATATTCGTACGGGTGCAAACCATTTATCACTCTACCCCGTAAGGGCCGGTTCACCGAGCCCATCGCCCCATGCCGCTCTGCCCCACTCTCTCCGTCGTCTGATGCCGCCGACTGTCGCCATGTGTCGGCGGTCACTGGGGCAGATACTGGGGCAACCTCTGCTGGCGCGGGCGCTCTTCTTCTTGCTATATGTCTCCCATCCTCGGCATGCCTTACACTCGGGTAACATGTGTTGATGAGAGCGCTAAGCCGACGAAGTCACTGTACCGCTGCGCAGCCTCGACAATACGCTCGGATGAGACCGCAACATCGGTGAAAGGGGTGATCGTGACGGCGACAGCGTCCTTCTTGACCGTGCGCTTCCACGTGCCGACGACCTGACCACCGACGACAATGATGGAAAAGAACACGCCATTGCCTCCTGGGGCAACCTTGCCCGCGTGTTCGGTGGCGAGGACGTCGCTGCGGTCTTTGTAGCCAAGCAAATACTCATCGAAGCCCGGCAGGAGGTACACGCTGGATGCCTCGTGCGGCGCGTCAACGGCACCGGTGCCACGCCAATACTCTTCGCCGTCGTGCCGCTCGGGGACCAAGCTGGATTTTGCCGACTCGAGCCCCGCTCGCGCGTCTGCGAGCGTCAGTCCCGCCCAGGTGGCGAAGTCGGCGACCGTCGCTGGACCATGGCTGGTGAAATAGCATCCAGTGAGTTCGGCCAACGCCGCTTCTCGCGTGAGCCGCCGTGAGACCGGCGCCCAGTCGTCCAGCAGCACAAAGGTCTGCTCCTTCCCCTGCCGCGGTCCCAGACAGATGAGGCCGGTCTGCGCGAGATACCACAGAATATGGTAGCCACGCTGTCCGGTAGGGTTGATCTGCACGTGCTCGAGCAGGCGCATCAGGGCGGCGCGCGTCAAGCGCTGGCCTCCGGCTAACGCGTCGCGAAACAAGCGCGCGCAGCGTTCCAGGGTACGCTCGTCGAGTTCCAGTTGGTGCCTCCGGGTCTGGTCCGCCGCCACCCGGCGCGGTGCCAGCAGCTCGAGCATCCAGCGTACATTCTCCGCCGCCACGAAGTGTAGGGTACCGCGTAGCGGCCATGTCTGGATGATCGTGCCGCTGGCAAGGGCCGCTTCGACACTGGCCAGTGTCGGCGCACGCATGCGCAGGCCAACAGCCCACAGCGCCTGCTGATAGTCTTGCGCCTGCATGGCGCCCATCCAGCGCACTACCTCGTCTGGACGCGCAAATTTCGTGCCAGCGATATGCTGATGTAGCAGCCGGCTGTGGGCTATGTCCAAGCGTGTCATGAGGACCCTCGTGTCGCAACCTTCGCTTAGAGGGACTGTTGATCCAGCGGAATGCTCAATACCTATAGAACACTCCCGGGGTTGATATCAAGGTAGGTGTCAATTGCGCCACACACAGAGAAGTGGCAGGTGGGACAGGAATCGAACCTGCACCCTGCGGTTTTGGAGGTCGCGGCGCTGCGTCCCATATCGTCCTGTGCAGTCCCGTTGTGCCGAATATTCCCGTTCCTTCACGCGTGTACAGTCCCATACAGTCCCGTTGCGGTCCATCGCTTTGCTGCCATTTTTGCTGCCGCTGCAAATGTTTGGCTATCTCGGCGTGAGTTCAAGATTCGGCGAAGTCCTGAACACTAGGTCCCGCTCTTGATCTGTTACCAAAGCAGAGGACGGTGTAAGTCCTCAATTCAAGCCGATTGTGAGCCTAACCAAACGAGATCCTTGCTCTGCCCTATGCTTGTTAGTATCAGATGGACCTTTCCTGGCTATCAATTGCGCAAGACGTTTGATCCCGCGCATAAGGTCAACGCTGCACCTCCAGAGCCACAATCTGGCGAGCGGTGATTTCTGGAAAATCCAGGCTTCATGGCGTGTCCGCTCGCCGTTTTCCTCCAGAGCGACGTCTTCAGAATCTGGTGCTGACGATCCGCACTCAGAGTCTCTCCCTATCCTTCTACCAAGTGAGAATACGCTGGAGCACGGTAGTGTTCCGTCGATGCTGCATTGGAACACGGGAACTTGGTCAGCCAAAGCCTTCTTTATGCACGGTGCGTGATGCACGGTGCGTGGCGACCGAGTTGTGGTACCTCTACTGGCTGCTCAGGGGCAGATCGTGGCCAGGGACTGTCAGTCTTTGCCGCGACCTACAGAGATGTCGCGCCTCCTGCCCTTGCGCGAACGATCTGTACGTCGTCAACATGTCTACGACAAGCCTACGTATCCGAACGTCGCACCTGCGCGCACATGATCATTTTCCGCGACCATCTGCTCCTCTACGCCCGGGAAACAGGCGGTCTCAAAGCACAGTGTGATCTTCCAGGCAAAGTTGGCCCGCCGGGCCACGAGAATATAGAGGCGCGAAAACAGGGGATGCTGCGCCTTTACCTGGGCAAGCCCAGTGTATAAGAGCGACTCACCCACTCCAAGCCTCGTGGTCAACTCATCGAATTGCCCCAAGCAACTCCACTCAAGGAGATTTGGCTCCGGCTTGGGTTCACCGAGCGTCATCTCCAAGATCGGAAAGCCAACCAGGAGCTGCATACTGTCCACCCAGTTCCGCATGTTTCCGCGGTCGTTGGCTTGATCCATCAGCGTGACGATGAGCCAGTCTGCAGCTGTGTTCCCGCGATACACATGTGTCACCTCCCTATCAGTGGACCGCGTCTCTGGCGAAGTTGTCCACCCCTCGCGGACATGTACAGTGTAGCGCAGCATGGGACTTGCAACCTCGCGTGTTGGCCACCCCTCCACTGCAGCGGGCTGCACCCAGATCGGCAGTCGAGGTCCATTCCTGGCATCTTCCAGCGCCCGCTCCGCCTCAGCCTGACCCTTCTCGCCAAGCGCTTCGCGCCAAGTGGAGGACGGCGTCAGGGAATCGATCTCCCAGAGAGCGGCGGATTTCACGCCATCTACTAGTGCGTCATGCGCGTCCTGCAGGCGGGCGCGAGAGGGCAAGCGCTTGGCCAACGCACGTAGCATCTCAACACTGTCCGTCAACGCGGCAGCAGTTTCATCACGGTTACCTTGACTGGCGAAGTAGCTCGCGAGTTGCCTCAGCGTGGCCGCGCGCGCCCGCTGATAATCTGCATTCTCTGGCTCCGCTTCGATCAAGCGGACCGTGACTAGGTCAAGGTTGTTGAGCGCGTCTTTCACTGCCTCGGGATCGCCGCCTTCAATAGGCGCAGCGCTGCTGCGGCAGGACAAATACATGAGTCGAGCGTCGGCATAGGTAGGACGCTGATCGAAGCAGAGAGGAATCAGGATGTCGCCCACCGCGTCAAAGTATCGGTGGGCCAAGCTCTTCTCTCCTCGGAAGTCGAGCATACTACCTTGCTCAAACATATAGCGCGCGAGTATGCGCCGATCTGAATCGGTCTCGACTGGGGGCAATGTACGGGTTTCGCGAAACTGCTGAATTACCTTCGGTTGCCCGGACGACGCCTCTCGGCTCCGCAGACGAGCCTGATACAGGCCCAGTAGCGCCTCACGCTCGATCGCATGGTCGACCTGCTTGAGAAAGTCACACTCGAGGACGACACGTTGTGCATGTGTGTGTGCGCTGGAAAAGAGAGTGAGGTTCGCTTGCTGGTCCGGATAATAGGCCGTGACCCTGAGATCGAGATCGGTCTTCTGGAGATCCACCCTCAAGGCGGAGCGCGTCTCCGGATAGTGCGCGACTAGGGTAAAGGCAGACCCTTTGTCATGGAGCCATTGAATAGAGGGAATCTCCAAGACTTGAGGCAAGTTCAAGGCGCCTGCCGGCCTGAACTCGCCGCCAGAGAACTCAAGCTGAAACTCCGCACGGTCTGCTCCGATAACTTCGGACAACTCCTCAGCGCGGTCGAACCATCTGAATCTGGCGTCGACGCGCTGGCGATCCTGAAAATAGTACTCCGTGTATAAAGGCTCACGGAAACTAAACTCTTCAGGCCACGTATGCCCCTCCAAATAGCGAGCGAAATAGAACGACATCGGCGCGCTGAAGAGTCTATCAAGGGTCAGTTGTAGCTCGAAGATCACTGGTTCGTCGGTGGGAAACGATGCCTCGTCGATCGAGACAGTGATCTTGCGGATCGGGATCTGCCGTAGCTGACGCAGTTCGTCGGCGACACTTGGCAACTCCTTCTCCGCGGCCACGCGTTGCTCCTTGTCCGCAAGAAGGGTGCGCTGCCCCGCGTCAAGGAGCACGCCGTCGTCAATACGCTCGTCGCCACAGACCGCTCGCACGATCCGCAAGCGGACCGGCTCGCTGTCGAGACCCTCCGTCGCATCAATGCCCACGAGATCGTTAAGCTGAGCAGGGACATCGCAGGGGCGAAGTAGTATGGGCACCAGGCGACGAGCGTGTTGGCCCTGCGCAAGAGTCTGGTCGAGCTCGTGTTGCACCCACTTGGAGGCCACGGCTGTGGGGGACAGCAGGAGGCACACGACATTGGCCTGCGCCAGGTTGTCTGCGATTTCCTGTAACAACCGCTCTGCGGGGCGAATATCGAAGAAGTCGAGCCAGACCACACAGTCATGGGCTTCCAAGAGGCTCTTCAGCGCAAAGGCATCTTCCCGGTCACGAGAGTTGTAGGAAATGAAGACCTTCGGCATGTGTGCACTCCTCCTATATGCTCCGATCACCGATCAGTAGGCTCCAGGCAGTGTACAACCTCGCGCGAGTTGGTTGCTATGATCAACCTACAGTGAGGCCTCTATCTCGCCAGCTCGCTGTGGCCTGATGAACGCAAAGGTCGGGGCTCCGACGGCGAGCAGGAGACTCATCCCGACGAGCATCCCACGCTTGCGTCGACACAACCACTACTCAACTAAGTCGCGTGCTCGCTGTCGCTCCCAGATGCTTCTTCTCTCCTAAACGGGGCAGACATAGTTCGTAGCTGGCGTGGTGGCTGGGGGAATCAGCGCCTGCATCCCAGGTGTCGTGCAGGCCTGCCCGGTCCACTCAGTAGCAGGCGCCAGTAAGGTTGGCGGAGACCGCACCGCAAACACTGGCGCACCGGCATCAACTGCGACTCCGAATGCAAAGGTGTAGGTCCCCGGCGTCTTGAAGAGACAGCCGCTGGTGGGAAAGCCGGTCTCAGTGGCCACTGGGCACGTCGTCGTCGGCCCAATTCCAATCTCGATGGTCAGGCGCTCGCCCGGCTGGAGGGTGATTGGGAGCGGTTGGTAGTGCGTGGTATAGAATGAGTCATCTGCCCGCGTCTCCGTTGCGGTGACCCGGGTCCCGACAGTTGGGGTGGCTGTGAAGAGAGCATGGAGAAACACATCTTGCACAGTATGTCCTCCACAGCCGCCAGGGCCAGACGAACCACTCCGACTGTACGGGACATCGCACGGCTGCCACTCGTTGAGCTGGCCAGATGCAGGGGTCAAGCTGTCCAGACACATGTCTACCCTACGCACCGTATGAGCGGCTGTCGAGCTGTTTTGGAGGCTGAGCACATAGCCGCCACCGGTATCCTGCATGACGAGCGGATTGATGGGATGGGTGGGATCAGGGGTGTACTTGGGCTGGGTGGTCCCGAGAGGTGGGAGATCGCCTACCGCCACGATGAGGGGTTGTCGTGCGATGCCGTCAGGCAGCTTCGCGGTCGGGTAGGCCAACCCGTCCAGCGGCGCCTGTTGAGCAACTGCAACTCCCCCAACGCTCGGCGTGGCGGGAGCGTCTCCACACGCCTCAGCGGGAATGGGTGTCGCCGAGTGAGGGGTGGGAGTGGTCGTTGCAGTCGAGGTGGGCGAGGAGCCACTGCATCCAGCGAGCATCACCACCACCGATGCGATGGCTGTCGTAGCGCCACAACGGTATGCGCATGGAGCCTCCTCAGCAGTCCTCACGCGAAGGGCGTTCGACACTCGTCGCGACATGATCTGTGATTCAGCCTACCAGATCGAGGAGCGGAGCGCTATGACGCAGCTCACAGTCTGCATAGATAGGTTGGCGAATGCGCTGGTCCATAGCCGCTCCAATCCCTCGAGGGTGTGAATAGGGTCACAGACCCAGCGGCTGTTGCCGTGTTACATTGATCTCTGGGGACGATTTCGAGGCTTGGGAGCGCGACCTGTTCGCGCAGACGGAGGCGGATCCTATGATGAAGACACGACTCTGCTCGTCGGGCGCCACGCAGCGCGGCATCTTCCTCATCCTGAGCGTCATGCTCCTGCTCATCGTGACCTGGAAGGCAACTCCGCCCGCCCGCGCCAGCGGCTGTGGGGCCAACGTGTTTACCTTCACCGCGACGAGCGCCAACACCAGCGGCTATATCACGACATTGGATACGCCCTACACGGCCAATCTCACCCTCCAAGTGTCGCAGCTCTACACCGGCGCCTACGACCCCCATCCCCTCGGCGTCTGGTTCGACTCCGCGGTCGGCCGGTGGACAATCTTCAACGAGGACCAACAGCCGATGACGCTTGGCACGTCCTTCGCGATCCGCGAGCAGCCGACCACCTGCACGACGCTGCCGACGTGGAAAGTCTCGCGCCACACCGCGACCACGAGCAATACGTCGGCGGATTTCACTACCCTCGACAACTCGGTCACCAATAACGATCCCAACGCCGCCATCGAGGTCACCCAAGAGTGGACGGGCGTCTACAATCCCCATGAGGTCGGCGTGTTCTATACCGGGGGCCACTGGGCCATCTTCAACGAGGACGGCGCTGCCATGCCGGTCGGAGCAGTCTTTGACCTCAGCATGGACCAGGCGCTGCACACCGGGTTCCAGGCCGCCTACATCCACACCGCGACCGCAGGCAACACCAACGGCAATGTCACCTACCTGCACGAGAGCGCTGCGGCATTCACCAACTCCAACAGCGCGGGATGGATCCGGGTCACGCAGGTATGGACTCCAGGGGGCGTCTGCAGTTGCATAACGAATCCCCATCCCATCGGACTCTGGTACGATGCGGTCGCGGGACGCTGGTCGGTCTACAACGTGGATCACACGCCGATGCCGGCGGGGGCGGCGTTCTTCGTCACCACCGTGTAATGGTCACGGTCGCAGACGAGAGCGCGCGCCAATTGTCACCGTCTGAGAGCGTGCTCGCAGGCTCGGTGACGACCGACTCCATGCCCTCCAGCGCCACAATCTGGCGAGCGGCGTTTTCTGGGAAAATTCCGGTTTCATGTTGTGTGCACTCGTACTTTTTCTCCAGAGCGACACTTCCAGGCTCTGGTGCTCTCGGCAGGTATCCAGATGACCGGTTTAGAAGATATGAGCGTCCCGTTCCATACAGTCCCATGCAGCTCCATAATGTCGAATTATTCAAGCCTCCTTCCACCGATCAGTTCCAGAGAGTCCCATTTCGTTCCATCGCGTTGCTGCCAATTTTGCTGCTGCCTTCCGGAATCCCTCTGATTAGAACACCGACCTCAATTGCGTCAGAATTGCGAGTTGCATCTTCTCTCGTGTATCGCTGGTCGATAGTTGCGTCCCACTTGCCT
>CAVTFE010000081.1:0-44378 GCA_963733745.1 uncultured bacterium | reverse complement strand
GAACAAGAAGGCCATGACTCCAGCCACCAGGAAAAAGGTGTTTGTGACGCTCATTGGTCTGCCTGCTGCCTTCTTTCGGGCGACGAACGTACCTTGGCAGTTCAACGGTCAAGCCCTTTGGATGATAGCATGCCAACTTCCATGATAGCGAGATAAAGGCGGCGTGACTGGAATGTTCTATGCCACCAGCCTCGTAGGCAGCGTCGTGACATCGATCACGTTGATGTCGGGTGTCGGATAGAGGTTCTTCTCCACGTCGTCTCGCTGCGCTTCGGGTGGCTCAGGATCGAGCCAGACGAGCGTGTTCCCGTGTACCCAGGTCGCGCTCTGGCCGTTGCGAATGGGTATTTCCACAAAGACACGCAGCAATCGATCCCACACTTCCGCTGGTCCGACCTGTGTCCAGCCGATCAGCCGCGCGTTCATCGTCACATCCTGCAGATGATTCGGCGCGCTGACATTCAGAATAGTCGTGGACGCCTTCAGTCCTTGGGTGAAGTCATTTACCACATCAAGCGAGCGCGCCTGGCAGACCACTAGCGTGTGGCCATCCAGCGTCAGTGACTCCGCGCTGCCGTGCATGCGTTGGATCTCCTGCGTCTGGACATTCTGGACGTTCAGCGAATCGCTGGCGACCGGAACATCGGACCTCACCGTATCGCGTCCCGATTCATCGCGCCACGCGACCCAGGGCCAGGAGATGGAGGGGTCGATTCCAACACCGAGTGTCGTCGTCGCGCCAGTCGCGATGTCGAGCGCACGCACGACTGACCGTGGCTGGCCCGTTGGAGACCGCCAGGTCTCCTGCGCCCAGACGATCAGACCATGATCCATAACAGGATAGGGCATCGTCCCGGCGATGACCGCGCCATTTAGCTGGTCGGCCTGCGCCAGTTGCGTGATCTGCTTCGTGGCCACGTTGTAGGCGTACATGGTCCAGTCGGCGTTGCGCAGAACGTCGGTCGCCTCCGACCACACCACCCAGTCGCCATCGGAAGCGGCGCCAAGCAACTGGCTGCGCGGGGTGCGCGTCGCATGCAGCCGAAGGATCTCACGCGTCTCGATGTTATAGAGCGCAATCACCGGCGTCTCGTTGGTCGCGGCGAAGATCAGCCGAGGCTCGATGGAGCCAACCAGCCACTTGCCGTCCGCCGTGATCGCATCGCCAAAGACAAAGCGATGTCCCTCGTCAACCTGCGTTGGCAGTCGTTGGATCGGCGCCGCGCCCCAGGCTGCCGCAAGGTTCAGATGCTGTGGCGGATCGGGCTGCGCGATGGGCGAGGCGGGGGGGATGACACGCGCGGCGCGCACACGGGGTATCGAGCCGGGCAATGTGGTGAGCGCCATCAGGCCAAGACAGAGGCAGCAGAACGCCCAGAGCAGCCGGCGCCGAGGTTGGTACGTTGATTTCAAGTTTTAGTACCCTCACATGGCTGGGCCGGCGCATACGCTCTAGTGCGGTGTACTCTGCCATATAAGAGACGCATGTGGGGCGCGGAAGGCACGGTTTCCGCGCTGAGCGTCTGGCGTCGTTCCTGGCATGATATGCTACATCCGCCATGCCGTTTTCGCCAGCAGAGGCATAGGAGTGACACACTTCGGAGGGATAGCCGGTGGACGAGCCGCTGGTCAGGGTCGAGCGCGCGGTCGCGGCGGCGGTGCGGCGTTACGGTCTGTGGAAGCCCGGCGCGCGGGTCGTGGTCGCGGTCTCAGGTGGCGCTGATTCGCTCTGCCTCGTCGGGGCGCTGCTGGCGTTGCGCGCCCAGGGCGCCTTGATGCTCCTGATGAGATCATCGTCGCGCATCTGGATCACGGCCTTCGTGGCGCCGAGGGACGCGAGGACGCGGCCTGGGTCGAAGAGTTTGCGCGCGAGCAGGAGTTGCGGTTTGTTGGCGCCGGAGTGGATGTAGCGGCCATCGCCAAACAAGAGCGCCGCTCGCTGGAGGACGCCGCTCGCAATGCGCGCTACGCCTTCCTGCGCCGTGTCGCCATCGAGGTTGGCGCGGACCGCATCTGCGTGGGACACACGCGCGACGATCAGGCCGAGACTGTTCTGCTGCATCTGCTGCGTGGCGCCGGACTCTCAGGGCTGGCGGGCATGGCGCTGCTAAGTGGGGACATCGTGCGTCCATTGTTAGACCTCACCCATGCGGATACCCGCGCCTATTGCGCGGCGCGCGCTGGCAGCCACGCGAGGACCGTTCCAATGACGATCCACGCTTTCTGCGTAACCGTGTGCGGTGGGAATTGCTGCCGGTTCTCGAAGGATATAACCCAAACCTGCGCGAGACGCTTGTTCGCAACGCCGAACTCATCGGCGCGGATGAACGCTATCTCGACGAGCTGACGACCGCGCTGTGTAAGAATGGGCCTATTGAACGCAGAGATGAGACGGTCCGCCTGCCGCTCGCCTGGCTGCGCGAGCAACCACTAGCGTTGCGTCGGCGGCTCATGCGTCTGGCCTTCACTGAACTCGCGGGCGATGAGGTCGGCCTCGAAGCGCGCCACATCAGTCAGCTCGATGCGCTGCTCGACGGAGGGCGCACGGGTAGGTCGCTCAACTTGCCGGGCGGCCCGCGCGCGATTCTCGACTACGATGCGCTGACCATTACGCGTTCCCAGGCAAGTATGCGGCAAGCTGAGGCGCCACGCGAGTATCACCTATCAGCGCCGGGCTGCGTCGAGGCGCCGGAGATCGGCTGGCGTGTGCGCGCGTGGCTCGTTGAGACTCCGCCTGGAATGGAGTCCAGCGCGTTGCCTGATCTCCCACCCATTGGCCGGGCAGGCACGCCAGCGGACCTGGGGCGTGCGGAGTCGCGGGTGTACCTGGACGCCGATGTAGCTGGCGATGAACTGCTGGTGCGCACGTGGCGACCGGGTGACCGCTTCCGCCCGCTCGGCATGGCGCACGAGAAGAAATTGCAGGACTATTTCGCCGACGCCAAAGTTCCACGCGCGTTGCGTAGTCGCATCCCGCTCGTGTTCAATCGCAGCCATCTCCTGTGGGTCGGCGGCCAGCGCATCGCTGACCGCGCGCGCCTGACGCCTGCGACCCGGCGTGTGCTCGCTCTCCAGATTGAGCCGCTGGAGGAGTCAGCAGTCGCATCATCACCGTCATCATCCGTCGAACCGGCTCAGCAGCCAGGAAAGGATTGCGCAGCGCATGACCATCTCGGCGAATCTACATGACGACATCGAGGAGATCGTGATCACCCAGAACCAGCTCCAGACGCGCGTCCAAGAACTGGCGCGGCAGATCGCGGCGGACTACGACGGCAAGCCTCTGTTACTGGTCGGCGTGCTCAAGGGTGGCGTCGTCTTCATGACCGATCTCTTCCGCGCGCTCGACCGGCCGGTCGAGATGGACTTCATGGCGGTGAGCAGCTATGGCGCCAGCACGACGACCTCTGGCGTCGTGCGCATCCTCAAGGACCTCGACGCGCCGATCGAGCAGAAGCACGTGTTGCTGGTGGAGGATATCGTCGATAGCGGACTGACGCTGCGCTACATCGCCGAACTGTTGGAAGGGCGCAATCCCGCGAGTCTGAAGGTCTGCGTGCTACTGGATAAGGGCAAGGCCGGAGATACCGGCATCGAGGTCGCTTACCTGGGCTTCACCATCCCAGATCGCTTCGTCGTCGGCTATGGGCTGGATTACGACCAGATCTATCGTAATCTACCCTACGTCGGTGTCCTCAAGCCGAGCGTGTACGCCGCATCCGGCGAAAGCCCAAGCTGAGGTTAGCGTCATGGCGATCTCGTGCGTTTCCGCCAAATCGCGCTTCCGAAGGATGGGAAGCGCGCGGTATCTGAACAGGCAAGGAGTTTGAACGATGCAGGATGACGATCAGGGTGAAGAGGATAGACAAGCCGAGAGGCACATCGAACGGGTGAAGCGCGAGGCAGGCGAGGCAGCGCACGTCGAGGGCGTCGAATATGAGGCAAACGCCGTGGAAGCGGAGCCTCCTCTGTCGAACACTGAGGCGGCAGATCAGGATACGACCGGCGAAGGAGCGCCCTTGGAGGCGCCGGATACGGATACAGACAGAGATTGACGGGCTGCCTAAACTGGCTTACCCGACACTATCGGGCGCAGTGACCCAGAGCGCATGAGCGACACGTAGCGGCACAGTAACCTGCTTTTCGCCAGGGGCGAGGTCGACGACCATCTCGCCATTGGCCTCATAAGGCGCTCTGGCCAGCGCGACGTGCGCGCCGGGGATCAGGTCGCGCTCGTGCAGATATTCGATCAGCGCCTCCTCGTCCTCAACGACCTCAGAGACTAAAAGAATCTTTACCTGCTGCCCAATCTCGGCGTTCGAGAGGCGAAACGCACTATGGTCGGCCAGATAGGTGCGCGCGCTGGGAACATAGCCAGGAATCGGGTTGCCGTGCGGGCAGGTCGTCGGTTTGTGGAGGGACGCCGCTACCCGCTCTTCGACCGCGCCGGAGATATAGTGCTCCAGCCGGTGCGCTTCCTCATGCACCTGATGCCACTGCATGCCGAGCATCTCCACCAGGAAGCGTTCGGTCAGCCGGTGGCGGCGCAGCACCGCCTCGGCCAGCTCGACCCCCTTCGGCGTCAGCGTCACCTGCCGCTTCGCGTCCATCTCGACCAAGCCATCGCGTGTCATGCGCTTGAGCGTCTCGGTGACAGTCGGCGGCGCGACGCGGAAGCGCTCGGCCAGCCGCGCGCCGATGACGGTATCACCCTCCATGCTGATGTTGTAGATGGTCTCGGCGTATTCTTCGACGACCTGGGACGCTTCCACCGTCACGATGCAGCTCTCCTCTGTATCCACCGCAGACGTTTCGTCTCATTATCGCACGTGCCACGTCTAGATCTCACGATACCTACTAGGAAAAAGTCAGAGCGCCACTGCTTTATCGTTCGACATGGGGCACATGGCCCTCTCCTCTTACAATCGCTGAACGCCTGTGCTACCCTCCTGGTATGAGCTATCGGACGATAGAAGGTGCGTGGCGCCCACGCACAACTGTCGCACGGTCCACCTTCACTGCCAGTCGCCAGGAGGCGGCGCGGTTGTGGAACGATCTGGTGCGCCGCCACCACCGCATTCGTCGCATGGGCTGGATCTGGCCGAGCAAAGCCCGCTGGCAACGCTGGGCCAAGGGGTGTTATCCGGGCCTATCCGCACAGAGCGCGCAGCAGATTATTGGCGAGTTCTGTGAGGCGGTGGACTCCTGCCGCCAGTTACGCAGGAACAGACATGCTGAGGCGCGCTATCCATGGCGACTGCGGCGCTATCGTGACGTGATCTATACCAACCAGGACGCCCGCATTCGTGATGGCAGGTTAGTTTTGCCGCACGGTAAGAGCGGTACCCTGCGTATCCAGCTACCAGAGACTATCACTTTGCCCGGTCGCCTGATGGAAGTTCGTCTCTCCTATAGCCTTGTGCGCCTGGTATGTGAGATACCCGATGAGACCCGTCATCAGGAGACCGTGCTCGGCGTAGATTTGGGGGTGAATACGCTCATCGCCGCGACCGATGGGCAAAAGGTAATCCTCATTAGTGGACGCGCCGCCAAGGCCACCGTCCAGTACCGCAACAAGCAACTTGCGCGTTTTCAGCAAGCCCTCTCGCGCAAGGAGCAAGCGTCGCGCCGTCATAAGAGGTTGCAGCGGCGCAAGTACGCCATGTTGGATAAAAGCAAGAGACGCATTCGTGATCTGTGCCACAAGGCGACGCGGCAGGTAGCTGAGGCATTTCCTAACGCCACCTGCTATGTCGGCGAGCCGTTCAACGAAGCCGCGCAACGCATCGGCAGGGCGCAGGCGCAGCAGGTAAGTACGGCGTGTACGCGCAAGATCATTGGCCAACTACATTACAAGACGGCTGGTGCGTTGACCCTCAGCGAAGCGTATTCCTCGCAGACATGCCCTGTATGTGGGGAGCGGAGCAAGCATCGCAGGATCTACCGCTGCCCATCGTGCGGCGCCACTGGTCCGCGTGATGCGGTAGGAGCGGTGAATATCCTGTCACTTGGCGTTCGCGGCGCCATGCTCCCGGATTGTGCTATCCCACAGCACATCAAGTATCTGCGCCCCTGGCCCCGCCAGCCGCGCAGTAGTTCCGGCGGACACCCGGCAGGTAGCTCGGCCTAAACCGAGAACCCCCCGGCTTTCGTTGTGGGGAGTGTCACTGTACATTCTTTGCCGCTTCGGGCATACTGGCAGAGAAGAGACATGCAGTTGCGGCGTGGATGTGGCAGTGAGGAGGCGACGACCGGCATGTCCACCATCACCCCCGAACAGGCGCTCGCGCTGGCGCCAGATAGCAGTTCAGCGACGGCTGGCAAGAAGCTCGCCGCCGCCAAACACTGGAAGAACCTTGGGCGCACCCCTACAGCGCTCTGGGGCGAGTGTCAGGGCAGCGCGCTCTATCAGGTGCGTGTCGACCTGAATGGCATGGCGGTCAAGTGCAGTTGCCCCAGCCGTAAGCTTCCCTGCAAGCATGGGCTAGGGTTGATCTTACTCAGCGTCAACGATCCCAGCGCGTTACCCGAGGTCGAGCCGCCGGAGTGGGTCGCTTCATGGCTGGCAAAGCGCTCCGCGCCAAAGGAGGCTGCGTCGAAGTCCAGCGCCGTCTCGCCAGAGAAGGCGGCGGCGAATGCGGCAAAAACCGCCGCGAAGCGCGAGAAGGGCGTGAGCGACGGCCTAGACACGCTCGATCTCTGGCTCACCGATCTCGTGCGCAATGGCCTTGGCGCAGTCGAGGGCCAGTCGGGCAACTTCTGGGAGGCTCAGGCGGCGCGCATGACCGACGCGAAAGCCTCTGGTGTCGCCGCACGCCTACGGCGCATGGCGGGCATCCCCGGCGCGTCTGATGACTGGCCAGTGAAACTCCTCGGCGAGTTGGGGCGTCTTTCGTTACTGATCCAGGCCTATCGCCGGCAGGACGCGCTCGACGAGACTCTGCGCGAGGATGTGCGCCAACTCATTGGCTGGACGCTCACCCAGGACGAGTTGGCCGCCCGTGGCGAGCATGTCTCGGACCGCTGGACGGTGCTGGGTCAGTGGATTGACGACCAGGATCGCGGGCGCGAGCAGCGCACATGGCTACAGGGAGCGCAGACGGGACGGCTGGCGCTGATCTTGCAATTCAGCTTCGCCAACCAGCCATTCCAGGAGTCCTTCATTCCTGGCTCTTCCTTTGACGCCGAGTTGCATTTCTATCCTGGTGGTTATCCCTTGCGGGCGAGGGTCGCCGAACGGACAGGCGAGCCAGTCGCGAGTCACGAGCGGTTGCCCGGCTGCGAGACTATCGAGGTGTTTCTGATGAAGCGCGCCGAGGCTGTTTCGCGGCAGCCCTGGCTGGATCGCCTGGGGTGCGTCCTGCGTGCTGTGATGCCGGTCTGCGCCTCAACAGATTCGTGGTGGATTCGTGATCAGTCCAGTATGGCGCTGCCGCTGGAGGGATCAGATCACTGGCGGCTGCTCGCGCTCTCCGGTGGCAATCCAGTCGACCTGATCGGCGAGTGGGACGGCGAGTCGCTCTTGCCACTCGGCATGATTGCCGGGGGCATCTACACGCCGCTTTGGGGGGTGAACTGATGCCGAAATCAGATGCTATCACTACTGCGGCGCTCGTCGGGACGGCGCGTGGCGTCGGTCAAACCATGACTGGCACATCGGTCGATACCCTGTCTTTTCCGGGCGGCTCGACCGAGCGCGACCTGCTCGCTGCGCGCTGGCTCGCTGGCAGCCTATCGCGCCGCTGGCTATATGCCCGGCGCGGCTCCTGAGATGACGACTCCCGCGCCAGAGGAGACGAGGCCAGAATGCCCACCCAGCGTCGCGGCGCTGATGGAGTCGCTGCTGAATGCGCGCAACGGCGTGCTGCTCGCCGAGGCGCTGGCGCGCTTCAACCAGATCGGCTATCGCCTGCCGCATCTGCTTTTACCGATGGCGCTCACGCAGACATCAAGCGATTGCCGTCCGGCGATGGCGCTGGCGGTAGGCGAGCGTGGCCGCTGGTTGGGTCAGTTCAACCGGCAGTGGGCATGGGTGGGCGAGACGCTGACCGATATCTCAGACGCTCTACCACCTGACGCCGAGACGATCTGGGAGGAGGGTGCGCAGGGTCAACGCGCCGAGGTCTTACGCCGCCTGCGGAAGGTCGATCCCAGGCGAGCGCGCGAGTGGCTGGCCGATGTCTGGAAGCGCGAGAAGGTGGATGCGCGCGTCGCATTCCTGGAGACATTTGAGGATTGGCCTAGCCGCCGAGGATGAGGAGTCGCTCAACACCGCGCTTACCGACCGCACCGAACGTGTACGTGAAGTGGCGGCGAGGCTCCTCACATCACTGCCAACATCGGCGCTGGCTGGGCGCATGCGCGCGCGGGCCGAGGCGATGCTGACGCTTAAGAACGGCGCGTTCGATGTCAGGCCACCAACGGCGGTGGATGCCGACTGGGAGCGTGATGGCCTGACTGAGAAGGTTGGGCAGGGGACGACAGGGCAGCGCGCCGCCTGGATGGCGCAGGTTCTGGGCTCCGTTCCGCCATCGCACTGGGAGGCGCATTTCGGCATGACGCCAGAGGCGCTGATCGCCGTGACCTCTGGCTCGAAGTGGCGTGTGAATGTCGTTGAGGCATGGACCGACGCAGTTGGTCGCTTCCGTGAACGTACCTGGGCCGCTCCACTCTGGCGCTTCTGGCTCGACCTCTCGCCCAAGGAGATGAAGCAGGCGCATGCCGACCGCTCAGAACTCTGCGGCATCGTGGCGCCGATGCTTACCCCCACTGAGTTGGAAGGCTTCGCGCTAGAGGCGCTCACCGACCCCAAAAAGCATGACGATTTCTCGCTTTATGAGATTCTAGACATGCTGCCGAAGCCTTGGAATGCGCCAGTCGCCGACGCCTGGATCGCGGGTGTGTTGAGTTTCATCGGTGGTATCACGGCGCAGACGAAACTCGCCGAGCCGTGGGATGACACACTGGAGACCGCCGCGCTCGCCCTGCCTGCGACCCACTTCGTCAACAAAGTGGAACCGCTCGACATTCCCGACTCCAAGCACTGGCAGATCACCTACTTCCGCACCCAACTCGAAGAATGGCAGACGACCATCAGTTTGCGACGACGTATCGCGAAGGAGTTACCCCTGTGACGACCAAGACCCCAGCCGCCGTTGAATCCGTCATCCGGCAGCACGCCGAGCAGCAATTCGCCGATGAGCTTGCTCGAACTGGCGAAGATTGACGACCGGCAGAAGCCGCCCAACTGGATGCTCTCGCCCTGGGCCGTTCGCACTTACTCCTCGGCGGCAAGCTCGCCAATGGCTTCGAGGTTTCGCCCAAAGTACATCGGCAACGCGCGGCTGGTCGAGATCGCCGTCGCCACGCTCGCCACCGACCGCGCGCTGCTGCTCTACGGTGTTCCTGGCACCGCCAAGATGCTGGGTGAGCGAGCATCTGTCGGCGGCCATCTGCGGCGAGTCCACGCTGCTGGTGCAGGGAACGGCCGGCACCGACGAGGCGGCGATCCGCTACGGCTGGAACTACGCGCGGCTGCTGGTCGAGGGGCCATCGGTTGACGGCGCTGGTCGTCAGCCCGATCATGCGCGCGATGCAGGACGGCAAGATCGGGCGCATCGAGGAGTTGACGCGCATGCCCGCCGAGGTGCAGGACACGCTTATCACGATCCTTTCCGAAAAGACGCTGCCGATTCCCGAACTGAATACCGAGGCGCAGGCGCGCAAGGGCTTCAACATCATCGCCACGGCGAATAACCGCGACAAGGGCGTCAACGAGCTGTCCAGCGCGCTGTTGCGCCGCTTCAACACCGTCATCCTGCCCGTGCCAGACAGCATGGACGAGGAGGTCGAGATCGTCGAGCGCCGCGTCGCGCAGCTTGGCAAGGCGCTGGAGTTGCCTGCCGAGAAGCCCGCGCTCGAAGAGATTCGCCGCGTGGTGACGGTCTTCCGCGAGCTGCGCAATGGCGTCACCGCAGACGGCAAGACGAAGCTGAAGTCTCCCAGTGGCACGCTTTCCACCGCCGAGGCGATCTCGGTGATGAGCAACGGCCTCGCGATGGCGGGCTACTATGGCGACGGCGAGCTGAAGGCCGACGACCTTGCGGCGGGCCTCACCGGCGCCATCGTCAAGGATCCTGTGCAGGATCGCGTCGTCTGGCTCGAATATCTCCAGTCGGTGGTCAAGGAGCGCGAGGGCTGGAAAGACCTGTATCGGGCCTGCCATGAGGTGCTCTAGCGAGGTAATCTGCTATGTCCACGCATCTCTTTGGGATTCGCCACCACGGGCCGGGCTGCGCGCGCAGCCTGCGCCTGGCGCTTGGAGGCGCTCAATCCCGACATCGTGCTGATCGAGGGGCCGCCCGACGCGCAAGAGGTCCTGCCGCTGATGCGCCACAAGGCGATGAAGCCGCCGGTCGCGCTGCTGATCTACGCGCCAGACACGCCAGCCAAAGCGGTCTACTATCCCTTCGCGCGCTTCTCGCCGGAGTGGCAGGCGCTCGACTATGCCTTCAGGCGCAAGCTGCCCGTGCGCTTCATCGACCTGCCGCAGGAGATCCAGCTCGCGCGCGAGCCGGAGGAAGCCGGAGCAACCCGAGGAAGCGCCCGCGGAGCCAATGGGCGGCGACGAGGCGATGAACAGCGCCGCAGCTCCCGAAGCGCCAGCCGACGAGCAGGAGCAGGCTGCAGCCTCGCCACGTGAGGATCCACTCGCGCTGCTGGCGCAGGCGGCGGGCTACGACGACCACGAGCTGTGGTGGGAGCGTCAGATCGAGCAGCGGCGCGACATGGTCGGCTTCTTCGACGGCATCCTGGAGGCGATGACGGCCCTGCGCGCGGACACCACGCCGCGCGACGAGGAGGAGGCGCAGCGCGAGGCGCAGATGCGCCAGGGCATTCGCGCCGCCCAGCAGGAGGGTTTCAAGCGCATCGCCGTCGTCACCGGCGCGTGGCACTCGCCCAGCGCTCGGCGATCTCAGTGACGCGAAGGGCGACGCGGCGCTGCTGAAGGGTCTCAAGCGCATCAAGACGCAGGCGACCTGGATTCCCTGGACGAACTCGCGGCTCGCCTATCGCAGCGGCTACGGCGCCGGTGTCGACCTCGCCGGGCTGGTACGAGCATCTGTGGACGACCGGGGACTGGCGCGCCGACACGCTGGCTGACCCGCGCGGCGCATCTGCTGCGCAGCGAAGGACTGGACGCCTCCTCGGCCAGCGTGATCGAGGCGGTGCGGCTCGGCGAGGCGCTGGCGGCGATGCGCGACCTGCCGATGCCCGGGCTGGCCGAGATGCACGAGGCGACGCAGACCGTCCTCTGCAACGGCGACGCCGCGCGCATGACGCTGATTCGCGAGAAGCTCGAGATCGGCGAGGCGATGGGCAAGGTCCCGCCGGAGACGCCCGCCGTGCCGCTCCAGCGCGACCTGGAGGCGCAACGACGGCGTGTCCGCCTTACGCCGGATGACATTAAGAAGCGACAGAGGACACAGGGGCGACCAGAGTCCGAGACCGAGAAGCTGACACTTGAGTTGGATCTACGCAATGTATCCAATGCAGTGGATCGCGAGCGCAGTCAACTTCTGCATCGCTTGCGTCTCCTTGGTGTGAACTGGGGAGAGCCAGCACGCGCCACGCGAAACGTTCAGGGTACGGGAGCCGAGTTCTGGACGCTCCAGTGGCAGGCGGAGTTCGCCATCGGGCTGATCGAGGCGAACATCTGGGGCAACACTGTCGCGCGCGCCGCCACCGCGAAGTCTATTGAAGCCGCCGAGAAGAGCGAAGATCTGCCCGCGCTGACCGAGTTGCTCGAATGCAGGTGATCCTCGCCGGGCTGCCGGAGGCGATCGAGCATGCGCTGGCGCGTGTGCAGCGATCAGGCCGCCGTCTCCGCCGATGTGCGCCACCTGATGGACGCGCTGCCGCCGCTAGCGCGGGTCGCGCGCTACAGCGACGTGCGCGGCGCGAAGGCCGAGGACGTGCTGCCGGTCTATGCCGCGCTCTTCGAGCGCGCGCTGATTGGCCTGCCGGGCGCGTGCGCCTCGCTGGACGACGACGCGGCCGACGGCGATGGTCGACAGCATGAAGCATGTGCACGCAGAGCGTGGACCTGCTCGAACGACGCTGGGCAGCGCGAGGAGTGGATTGGCACGCTGCGCGGGCTGGTCGAGCGCGAGAGCATCCATGGGCTGGTGCGCGGGCGCAGCGCGCGGTTCCTGCTGGACCTCGGCGCGCTCGACGAGGACGAACTACAGCGATTGGCGCGGCTGGCGCTCTCGACGGTGACGCCTGCGCCGCAGGCTGGCGCCTGGGTCGAGGGCGTTCTGCAAGGCGGCGGGCTGGCGCTGCTCCATCAGGATGGCTTGTGGCAGGCGCTGGACGGCTGGCTCAGCGAGCTGGCGTCGGAGGAGTTCATCGCGCTGTTGCCGTTGCTGCGGCGCTCGTTCTCCGACTTCCAGCCGCCGGAGCGACGCCAGATGGGCGAGAAAGTCAAAAAGCTACGCAGCGCCCGGAGGGCAAACGCAGAGCGGCGATGGCGACATGGCGCCGATCAACCGGGAGCGCGCCGACCTTGTCTTGCCGGTGCTGGCGCAGATACTTGGAGGGAGCGACACATGAGCGCATCATTACAGAACTGGCGCAGAGACCGAACGGCTGCGCCGCTGGCGGCTCGTGCTGGGCGGCGAGTCGGCGGAGCCAGGTGATCCGGCGCTGGGCGGGCAGGATCTGGGGATGGATAACGTGCTGGAGGCGCTCTACGACAGCGAGCGCTCTGGCGGGCTGGGCAGCTCGTCGCCGAACGTGGCGCGCTGGCTCGGCGACATCCGCACGTACTTCCCCGCGCCGGCGGTGCAAGGTGATGCAGCAGGACGCGCTGGAGCGGCTCAACCTGACGCAGATGCTGCTGGAGCCGGAGATGCTGGAGCAGGTCGAGCCGGACGTGCATCTGGTGGCGACGCTGCTCTCGCTCAGCCATGTCATTCCGGAGAAGACGAAGGATACCGCGCGGCAGGTGGTGCGCAGGGTGGTGGAGGATCTGGAGCGCAAGCTGGCGAACCCGATTGCTGCAGGCGGTGCGCGGCAGCCTGAACCGCGCCACGCGCACCAGCCGTCCACGCGCGGGCGAGATCGACTGGCATCGCACGATCCGCGCCAACCTCAAGAACTATCAGCCCGACCGCCGCACGATCATCGCCGAGAAGCTCGTCGGCTACGGCCACAAGCGCTCCTCGCTGCGCGACATCGTGCTCTGTGTGGACCAGAGCGGCTCGATGGCCTCCTCGGTCGTTTATTCGGGCATCTTCGGCGCGGTGCTGGCCTCGTTGCGCGCCGTCAGCACGCGCATGGTCGTCTTCGACACCGCCGTGGTGGACCTCACCGACGACCTGCAGGACCCGGTGGACCTGCTCTTCGGCACGCAGCTCGGCGGCGGGACGGACATCAACCGCGCGCTCACCTACTGCCAGCAGGTCATCACGCGCCCGGCGCAGACGATCCTCGTGCTGATCACCGATCTCTACGAGGGCGGGAACGAGCGTGAGATGCTGCGTCGCGCGGCGGAGTTGGCGGCGAGCGGCGTGCAGGTGGTCTGCCTGCTGGCGCTCAGCGACAAGGGCGCGCCGAGCTTCGACAGCGGCAACGCGGCGGCGCTGGCAGGCATGGGCATCCCCAGCTTCGCCTGTACGCCGGAGCTGTTCCCCGACCTGATGGCGGCGGCGATCCAGAAGCAGGACCTCGCGCTCTGGGCGGCGAAGAACGATATCGTGGTCGCTCGTGGCGGTGAGTAACCATCATTATCAGATGGCGCTTTGATGAAGTGGAGTGCGAACGATGAGCGCAGATGAGGGTGTTTTATGGGGCATCCACGCAGGCGAGGCGTCGCAGGCAGAAACGCTCTTTCTGCAGCAAGGGCATGTGGCGATGGGCTGGGATAGCATAAGCAACTTGAGCGCTATTGTAAATGATCAGGATGCGTTCAAGGCGCAAGTACGCATAAGCTACCCTCATGCGAAGGCGGGAGCAATCGCCAACTTCGCAGGGCAACTTCGCCGTTTTACATACGACATGAAGCCTGGCGACTATGTCGCCTATCCCTCGAAGATTGACCGGATGATTCATCTGGGGCGTATCGCTGGCCCTTATCAGTATGATCCTGGGCTGAATCCCAAGTGTGCGCATCTACGTAAGGCGGAATGGCTCCAGGCGGCGCCGCGCACTCACTTTTCTCAAGGAGCGTTGTATGAGATCGGGTCAGCGATGACGCTGTTTCAGATTCGCGTCTACTCCAGCGAATTCTTGTCGGCGCTCAAGGGCGTCAAAGTAGAGTCTCCACCAGTCAAGAATGATGATACGGTCGCTCAGGTGGCGGGTGCGATAGAAGAAAGCACCTTTGATTTTGTTCTCAAGCAACTCGCGAAAGAGATGCGAGGCCATCCGCTCGCGCATCTGATCGCTCATTTACTCGAAACTATGGGATATAACACGTATACTTCGCCACCAGGCGCCGATGGAGGGATTGATATTATCGCGACTCGTGGCGAATTAGGATTTGAGCCTCCTATCGTCAAAGTCCAGGTAAAGAGTACCGAGAGCGCAATCAGCGCTCCAGATGTCCGTGCTCTATCAGGTATCGTCGGCCAAGGCGAGTATGGACTATTCATCACACTTGGCGGCTACACCAAACAGGCCAGAGACTTCGCCGCGACCAAGAATAACCTGCGCCTGGTTGATGGAAGTGGTCTTGTCGAGATGATCTTGCGCCATTATGAGCAGTTTGACGCCCGCTATAAAGGGATGATTCCGCTAAAACAGGTCTACGTGCCTGATCCGCCGGGCGAGGATGCTGAGCAGGAAAACTGAAGGCGCGGCAATAGGCTCGTCGGGGTGATCCTTGCTGGACTTCATTTGGCGCATGAGTTGCCAATGAGGCTGCTCTAGTGACTGGCGTATCTTACGCGCGTCTCAACGTGGTGTCTGCCACTCGCTACGAATGTATTGCTCGTCATGCGCTCAAGCGCCCTCAGCTTGATCTGAACACCTATGCGTAGACTCACGACCGACAACCTGAGACTGCTGGCCTTCCACGAGGCCGGGCACGCCGTCGCCACCTGGGCGCTGACCCGCGAGGCGCCGGAGGTCGCGCTCGTCGCCTGGGACCCTGGCATGACGGCGGGCCGCATCCAGGTGGCGCACTTCATGCTGGACGCCACACCACAGCCTGGCTCTCACGTTGATATGCTTGACCGCACACATGAGGCGGCGCACGCAGAAGGCGAACCAACGCAGTTCAGGCGCAACGACTTCGAGGCGGATGAGCGGCGCATCATCATCTTGATGGCAGGTGTCGAGGCCGAGGCGAACCTGACGCACGACGAGGACTGGTGGGAGTCAGAGGAAGATCGCAGGCGCGCGGAAGAGATCATTACGGCGCTGATTTCACTCGGATGGCTCCCGGGAGCGCGCGATGAGCATGAACGTGGCCTCCTGCTCGCCACCGAAGATATGGCGCGCCGCTGCTGGTCGCTGTTCCAGTACCGCACGCGCGAACTGCTGCGCCAGCCGCCGCTCCAGTCCGCCGTAATCGCGCTGGCGAACGCGCTGCTCGCCGAGGAGCGCATTGACGCCGCTCGCACGGCGCGCATCATCCGCACGGGCATCGCCGAGGCTGATCCTGACCTGCTCGGCTAATGTCACTCCACCAGGTTCTGTTGCCATTTGACCAGGCTAGCAAGGGAAACTTTCTCCGTCCACGTTGTTGGTATTGATGAGCGCAAATATTCTTTCGTCAACGAACTGGTTGTTGGCATATTGAGCATCGCGGAGGCGTCCCTCTTCCTGAAAGTCGAGCTTTTCGAGCAGGCGCGCGGAAGCGAGATTGGGATATGCAACCCGGGCTTCAATGCGATGCAAATGGATGTGATCGAAGCCGAACTGAATCATCGCGGTCAGGGCCTCGGTCATGATCCCTTGATTCCAATAGGGTTTTGAGAGAATATAGCTCAGGCCAGCGGATTGATTCTCGGCATCCCATGAATAGCCGCTGGCGCCGATGACCCGGTTCTCTCCCTGGTTCTCTCCCTTCAAGGTGATGCCCCAGCGGATTGCTTCCTGTTGAGCAAAACGTCTTCGATGCCGTTCAATACCCTTTTCCGCTTGTTCGAGCTGGGGCATGGGCTCCGGATCGTAGTAGCGGATATTCTCTTCATCGGACATAAAGAGGAAGCAATTCTGCGCATACGGTGCTGCGAGTTGCCGTAATATCAGGCGTTCTGTCTCTAAGATCGGAAAGGTGTTCAGAGGGATATGTAAACCCATGATAATGATCCCGTCCTCAAGCATGTTTTCGATAGACGCATGCGAATATTATAGACCATTGAGGGTGTTTCCTAACTGGAAATATGGGGTAAGGTAGCCAGTCCTATACACATGTCAACAGAACCTAGATGAGTCTTATTTGTGGGGCGAGACAGGTCTCGCCCATTTGCAGAGGGCGCGATAGATCGCGCCCCGACACATAAATTGCCTATTATCCAACCTTTTCTAGCCGATGGCGGCGATGGAGTCCACTGGTCGAGAGAAACTCGCCTGCCAGATCTGCGCGCCGGTGGAGACCTCGACGGCGTAGAGCTTGCCATCGTCGCTGCCCATGAAGGCGACGCCTGCCGCGACGACTGGCTGCGTCCCGATCGTCCCTTCCGTCTTGAAGCGCCAGACCTGCGTCCCGTCGCTGGCGCGTACAGCGTAGAAATATTGGTCGTCGCTGCCGAAGATCACCAGATCGCCGCTGAGTGTTGGCGCGCTGTGGACCTCGTTCTCCGTCTCGAAGGCCCAGCGTTTCGCGCCGGTCTGCGCGTCGAGCGCGTAGAGCCGGTGATCGAACGAGCCAATGTACAGGACGCCATCGGCGAGCAGCGGCTTGCGATAGATGATCGGCCCCTGTGTCTGGAAGCGCCACGCGACCGAGCCATCCGTCGCCTTCAGCGCGTAGACGTTGCCATCCTCGGAGCCAACGTAGACGAGATCGGGTCCCGCGGCGGCGGTCATGATGACGCGGCCATTGGTTTTGACGCGCCAGAGCAGCTTTCCATCGGCGGCGTTGAGCGCATAGAAGTACGTATCAATGCCGCCAACGTAGACCGCGCCATTACTCACGATAGGCGACGCCTCGACGCCCGCGCCCGTCTGATAGCGCCAGACCTGCGCGCCATCGCTCGCGCGCAGAGCATAGATGTATTGATCGTCGGAGCCGATATAGACGATGCTCTGCGCCACCGCAGGCGAGGAGGCCACCGCGTCGCCTGTCTCATGCTTCCACACGAGCTTGCCGCTCGCCGCCTCCAGCGCGTACACGCTCTTATCCGCCGAGCCGACATAGACGACGTCATCCACCAGCGCGGGAGATGAATCAACCGCCCCGCCCGTCTCGTAATGCCAGCGCGTCTCGCCTGTCGCGGCGTTGATCGCATAGAGGTTGTTGTCCTGCACGCCAACGTAGAGCGTGCGCTGGTTGAGTTCAGGCAGCGCGGTCGGCTTGCGCTCGGTTGAGGTCGCGCCACCGCCACAGGCGGCGAGCGCCAGCGTGAAAATAAGCAGTGAGACGGACAGACCTGCCCTAATCAACATCGTGGCGCTCCCCCTGTATCTGTTAGACGCTACGCTTGTCTTGCTCGTATGACGCGCATCTAACATGCAGTTTTCACGTGTCAGGGCAAGGCGTCGGCAGGCTGGGGCATATCCAGGGCGCTCGGGCTGTGCTGAGCATCTTGGGAGGCTATAGTCTTTGGCCATTGGGTAATGACGCGAATTGTGGCGATGACGAGCAGCGCATTGCGCAGCGCCAACACACCAAGGAAGAGTGGATCGTAGGTCTCTCCCCACGTGGGGGCAAGATTGGCGGCGAGAATCGGATACTCGAGGGTGGTCAGGACGCAGATCGCCAGCCAGAGCAGGTCGAGCTCGTAGACCACGGCGACAAAGGGCAGAATCCAGAGCAGGTATTGCGCGCTCAACACCTTGCTGGCGACAAGGACAACACAGAGCGCCGCGAGAATCGCCTGGGGCAGCTTCAGCGCGCCACGCGCCATGCGCCAGTAGACCCAGAGCAATCCCAGAGCAAGCGCAACTGACGATCCCAGCCCCAGCGGCGCATCCAGCGCGCCGGAATAGTTGTAGGCGTAGGAGAACACCCGGTACGCGGGGAAACCGAGCGCGGTCCCGGCCCACAGGAGCGTCGCCGGAATAGATTCCACCTCGATCAGGCGGCTCTGCGCGAAGGTGATCGCCGAAAGCGCGCCCTGCGGATCGCGCCAGGCGACGATTCCAAAGGCGACCAATATGCCTGCAAGCGGCCCCGACAGGCTCAGCGCGACACGCCAGAGCGAGCGCCATCCGCTCACACTAGGCGCCTTCGAGTCTCCATCTTCAGGCGATTGAAGGGAGCGCCAGTGAGCGATTGCGAAGACGGGAAAGAGAAAGAGGGGATAAAGCTTCAGCAGAACGCCAACCGCCAGCAGCGCGTAGGCCAGCGTGAAGCGCTTGCGCTCCGCGGCGAGCCAGGCGGCCACGGTGAAGGCGACGGGGACGAGATCGTAGCGCGAGAGCGCGACCGAGACCGCCCCAACGATGAGATAGATACCAAAAGTGATCGCGGCGCGACGGCTCCAGCCCAGGGCCAGCGTCAGATAGACCAGCGCGGTCACGACGCCCATCCATATCCCGAACGCCACATAGGGACCAGCGCCCGTCGAGAAAAGTGTGAGGGTGAATGGCGCCAGGGCGAGCGGCGGATACTCGAACGGCAGCGCGCGAAATGGCGGCGAGCCAAACCAGAAGGCGCGCGCATACTGCTCGTACTCGATTACATCGCCTGCGTTCGCGTTCAAGACCTGGGTGAGCGCGAACCATGAGGTGATGATCGCGGCGAGGAGTATGCCCACCCCCGGCGTCGAGAGCCATCGCATCACCCGCTCGCGCACCGTCGTCTCCTGCTCACTCCTGACACCTGAACTGAGCAACTCTAGAGTACAGGCTCTGGGGCGAAGGCGCAAGCAATCGAGGCCGCGCTGTTTGTGGCAGTGGAGCGCCTTATGCTACTATTCCAGCAGAGCTTTCCCCTTTCATCGAAAGGCGCTTTCGTATGCCCGGCAATGCTACATCCAGCCAGCGGACCGCGATCAGCCTGCGTGTCAACGGCGTGGAGCGCGCGCTAGAGGTTGAGCCACGACGCACGCTGCTCGACGCGCTGCGTGAGGACCTGGGGCTGACTGGAGCCAAGCCGGGCTGCGAGATGGGGAACTGCGGCGCCTGCACTGTTCTCGTGGATGGCGAGGCGATCTATAGCTGCCTCGCGCTGGCGGTCGAATGCCAGGGTCGCGCGATCATAACCATCGAGGGCCTGACGCAAGGCGACGCACTTGACCCCATCCAGCAGGCGTTCATTGCCCACGACGCGCTGCAATGCGGCTTCTGTACGCCGGGACAGGTATTGGCGATGAAGGCGCTGCTCGACCGCAATCCGCATCCCGACGACGAGGAGATCGATCGCGCCATGTCAGGCAATCTCTGCCGCTGTGGCGCGTATCCAAAGATTCGCGCTGCTGCCCGCGCCCGCGCGCGCCAGGAGACCTGACCAATTACCTGCCCCTCTGGGATTTCCCGCTCTCGCTCGAACAGCACCCCGAAAGGCCCGCGCATGCCAGTTCGTATCGTCACCACCCACCTCGAATTCGAGGGCCAGGTCTACGAGCAGCGTGTCGTGCTGGAAGGCGACGAGCCGCCGGTATGGGGTCCAGACGCTGAACTGAGCGTGGTGGGAACCGCGACGCCGCGCGTGGATGGGCGCGAGCGTGTCAGTGGCGCGGCGACCTACAGCCATGATGTGCGCTTACCAGGGCAGCTCTTCGCCGTCGGGCTGCGTTCGCCCTATGCGCACGCGCGCGTCATCGGCGTGGATGTCAGTCGCGCCGAGATGATGCCAGGTGTTCGCGCGATCCTGACGCGCTTCAGCGATCCCGCTCTGATCGATCCAGCGCGTCAGCGGCCAATCCTGGGCGAAGAGCTATTGTTTCACGGCATGGAAGTGGCAGTCGTCGTCGCCGAGACGCGCGAGCAGGCGCGCGGCACGCTCAGTGCGATTGAGGTGACCTACGAGCCGCTGCCCTTCGTGGTCGATCCAGAGGCGGCGCTGCGCCAGGACGCTGTCCGTGTCTCGCTCACCCAGGCCAACAACAACGCCAGCGAGGAGTATCCCAAAACCTATGAGCGTGGCGATGTCGAGGCGGCGTTGCGCTCCGCAGGCGCGACAGTTGAGGTTCGCTTTGAGACGCCCGCTGCGCCGCACAACTCGCTGGAGACGCACGGCGCGGTCGCCAGTTGGGACGGACGCACGATGACCGTCTATAGCTCGACGCAGGACATCTATGGCGCGCGGCGGCAGATCGCTAGCGCATTGGGATTGCAGCAGAACCAGGTGCGCGTCATCAAGCAATACATGGGTGGCGGGTTCGGCAGCAAGTTCGGCGCGCACCACTCTGGCCTGATCGCCGCCTATGCCGCGAAGAAGCTGGGCCATCCAGTCCACTATATGCTCAGCCGTGAGGAAGAGAATCTCGCGGCGGGCCACCGCCCGGCGAGCATCCAGGCATACCGATTGGGCGCCACGCGCGATGGCGCGCTCGCTGCGATTGATCTGCGCGCGATAAGCAACACTGGCGCGCTCGGCTCGTGGATGTCGGCGATCAGCCTGGCCGCCAAGGAACTGTATCTGTGCGCTAACGTGCGCACGGTTGATCTGCCCGTGCGGACGAATCTCGGCACGCAGTCGGCGTTCCGCGCGCCAGGCGTTGTCGAGGCGACGGCGGCGATGGAGGTCGCCATCGACGAGCTGGCGCACGCGCTTGGCATGGATCCATTAGAGTTTCGCATCAAGAACCATGCGCCCAACAACCAGCTCATGAATGGGCGGCCCTACTCAACCAAGACGCTGCTTCAGGCGTATGAGATCGGCGCAGAGCGCATCGGCTGGGCCACGCGCGACGACGAGGCGCGGCGCTTTCCGCGCGGGCGCGGTGGCTACCTGCGGCGCGGCGTCGGAATGGCGAGCCAGATCTGGGGCGGCGATGGCGGACCCCCAGCGCAGGCCATCGCCAAGCTCCTGCCCGACGGCACGGCGGTCATCCTGACTGGGACGCAGGATATCGGCACGGGCACGCGCACCGTCCTGGCGCAGGTCGCCGCCGAGGAATTGCGTATCCCGCTGGCGCATGTGCGTGTGGAGTTAGGTGACACCGAGTTTGGCGTTTTCTCGCCCGCCAGTGGTGGCAGTATGACGCTGGCATCGGTCGGCCCCGCCGTGCGCATGGCCGCGGCCGGGTTACGCGCGGAGTTACTGGAGATCGTCAGCCACTTCACCGAGGCTCCGGTGGATGCGCTGGAGGTGCGCGATGGGCATGTCTTCGCGCGCGAGACCGGACGCGACTTCGGCGCCATCGGCGATTTCCTCGGCCAGCTCGACGGCCACGAGATCAGCGCGAAGGGCATGCGTGGCCCCAACGCCGAGGATGTCACCAATCGCACGTTCGGGGCGCAGTTCGCCGAGGTCGAGGTGGACATCGGGACCGGTCAGGTACGCGTACGGCGTATCGTCGCGGTACACGACTGTGGGCGCGTCGTCAATCCGCTGACGTTGAGCAGCCAGATGGAGGGCGGGATCATCCAGGGGATGGGCTTCGCGCTGATGGAGCGGCGCATTGTGGATGAGCGCCTGGGGCGTGTGATGAACGCGAACCTTGAGGGCTACAAGATTCCCACGATCCGCGACGTGCCGGAGATCGAAGTAGTGATGATTGGCGAGGCGAACACGCGCGCCAATACCCTCGGCAGTCTCGGCGCGGGCGAGCCGCCGATCATCCCGACCGCTGGAGCCATCGCCAATGCCGTCGCGCATGCCATCGGCAAGCCAGTGCGCCGCCTGCCGCTGATGCCGGACTACATTCTCGATCTGTTGGGAGAAGCGTGATGCGCGCATTTGAACACTTCTCAGCTACGAGCGCTGATGACGCAGTGGCGCAGCTTGCACTGTCCGATAGTGGCGCCCAGTTTATCGCGGGGGGCACAGATCTGCTCACGCTGATGAAGGCGGGCCTCGCCGCTCCAACGCGGCTGATCGACCTGAAGCCAGTGAGGGAGATGAGCGGAGTCACGCTCCGCGCCGATGGCGGGCTGGAGATCGGCGCGCTGACGACGCTCGCTGCGCTGGAGCGCGAGGCGCTCAAGTTCGTCGCTACACATCCATCCTACACCATACTCGCGCAGGCGATTCGCGACGCCGCGACGCCGCAACTGCGCGCGATGGCGACGGTGGGCGGCAATCTCTTGCAGCAGTATCGTTGCTGGTACTACCGCGACGGGCTGAACTGCTGGCTCGCGGGCAGCGATGAGTGCTTCGCGCGCGAGGGACAGAACCAGTATCACGCCATCTTCCAGCAGGGACCATGCGTCGCCGCGCATCCCTCTGATCTTGCTCCAGCCTTAATTGCGCTGGACGCCACGGTGACGATGCAAGGGCAGTCCGGCGAGCGTGAGACGCTGGTGGAAGACCTGCTCGCCGCGCCAAACAACGACCGCCGTGTGGCGCATACGCTCGGCCAGGGTGAGATCATCACCCAGATCAACATTCCAGCGCCCTCTTCAGCGACGCGCGGCGTGTACCTGAAGGCGATGGACCGGCAGGCGTGGTCGTTCGCGCTGGCAAGCGTGGCGGCGCGTCTGACGCTGGAGGGGGATACGGTGCGTGAGGCGCGGATCGTCCTCGGTGGCGTCGCCAACACGCCGTGGCGCGCGCGTGAGGCCGAGGCTGCGTTGATTGGACAAACGATGACGAGCGAGCTTGCCTCGCGGGCAGCGACGCTTGCGGTTCAGGACGCGACTCCACTCACACTGAACGGCTATAAGGTTCGCCTGGCGCGGGAACTCACGCGCCGCGCGATTCTTCAAGCCGCCGGACGCGAGTCGTAGTTATCCGGCGGGTGGGGACTCTTGAGCGGGGTCCTGCACAGTGACGCTAGCCCGTGGCTGCGTCTGTATCCCGTTCGCCGGGCGTGGACGCACGATAGGGATACGGCTGCTGGAATAGCCAGGATCGGGGATCGTGGTCTCCAGCGGCTCGGTGATCTCGGCGTCGCTTTCGGGCTCTGGCTCGTCGAGCGCGGGCTGGAATAGCTCAGATTTCTCTGTGAACCGCATGTAGAAGACGTCGAACATCGCCGTCGCCACAGCGGCGATCGGCGCGCCGAAGAACGCTCCCCAGACGCCGCCAAGTTTTGCACCCAGCAGCAGCGCGGCGAAGAGAATCAACGGATTGACGCCCATGTGGTCACCCATGATGCGCGGCGCAAGCAACTGCAAGATGAGCCATTGTCCAAAGATCATGAAAACGAGCAGCACGGCAAGTTTTATGAACGCCTGAGCGTCCGGCCCCTGCAGGATCACCTGGAGCGCGGGGGGGATCACCGCGAGGAATGGTCCGACGAACGGCAGGATGAGCAGCAATCCGGCCAGAATCGCCACAAGCAGTCCGTTCGCCTGTCCAAGGAACGCCAGCATGATCCAGGTAAATACGGCGTAGAGCAAGGCAATAATCATCTGTGAGCGGAAGAAACCGCCGAAGATGTCGGAGACCTTGGTCTGGAAGTGCTTGATGTCTGGCAGCCAGGCGGGAGGAAGACGGACAAGGATGCCGCTCCAGAGGCGGATGCCGTCGAGCATCATATAGACCGAGAGGATGACGACGAGCGCGATATCGAGAATGACAGTGAACACAGAGCTAAGAGACGATTGGCCTGCGCCCTGCGCCTGTTTGCCCGCCTCCTCGACCCACTTGGGGATCTGGTTTGTGATCTGCTTGCCAATGGTCGTGGCGTCGGCGTGGTTCACACCCAGCCGCTGCAGCAGGTCGGTGAGCGCCGCGCCGAGACGCGCCAGGTTCTCCTGGGAAATCGTCTGCGAGACCTCATCACCGAAATGCGTGACCTGCTGGGCGATCAGTGGGACGGCGAACACCAGCCCGACGATGATGAGGGCGACGAAGGCGAGATAGATCGCGCCAACGGCAGCGGGGCGTGGGATCTTGCGCGCCTCCAGCAGGTGGCAGATCGGATTCAGCAGGAAGGCGATGATCCACGCCAGAAAGAAGATCAGGATGACATCGCCGATGAACTCGAGCGCGAGCCAGCTCAGATAGATGGCCACGAGGGCAAGAATGAAGACCAGCAACCCGACCAGGATGCGTAGGGAGCGATGGCGTTGTAGAGAGTCACCGGAGACGCCCACAGGACATGATGCTTTCTTTGCGCTGGATCAAAAGGGTGCGATCAAGGAAGAAGAAACGGC
This sequence comes from uncultured bacterium, assembly GCA_963733745.1. Taxonomy (GTDB): domain Bacteria; phylum Chloroflexota; class Ktedonobacteria; order Ktedonobacterales; family JADMIN01; genus DASWAC01. The sequence continues at coordinate 19,994 of CAVTFE010000081.1, read as the reverse complement.
GAATCCCTTCCGCCGGACACATGAACCTATTCTATCATGGCGGGGAAGCACATCGGTAAAGACGGGCATGATGCCCGATTTCAGCGCCTCTCTGGATTGACGTTCGCCAGTCCAAGTGCTAGATTCAATTGATGTGTACGCGTGTTCGTTGTCACAAGATGGGTGAGTAGGAGGTGTGGGAGATGAGCGATGTCACGCATGTTCCCGATCCCGATGCGGCCGTAAATGGAGCGAGCATAGCGCCACAGCAAACGCCACAGCAAGCGCCGGTACTGACGCCAACACCGCAAGTGACGCCGAGCGCCACACCATTTGACCCCGCGCATGGGGTGACGCGCTTACTAGTTGGAGTGGCGCTGGAAGGAACCGACGAACTGATGCGCAGGCTCCAACGATGGGAGACGGCCGCGCGCGAGTCAGCAGCGACGACACCGAATGTGAACGATACCTCGCAGGCGGCTGAGTTCCGCTATGCGATGATTGGTCTGCTCCTCGAAGGCGAGACCCGCGTGCGGCAAGGTATCCAGCGGCTGGAGCAGGCGACTGCGCGGGCTACCCATCGGGTAACGCAGACGGTTGACCCCAACGGGTGGCCGGCGCCGCGTAGCCCACTTGGCCGCGGTCTGGATCGCTTTCTCTCGCGTCGCCAGGACGACATCGCCCACTGGCGTGATGCCGGACGCCAGGCCGAACATGAGGGCCGCCTGACTGCGCGCGAGGCGCTCTCCAGCAGCACGCACGAGGTCTTTGGCTACATGGCGCAGGAGCCGCAGGTGCGGGACTTGATCGAACAGCAGGGCGTGACCATGGCGAGCACCGCTCTGGGCGCCGTGCGCACGCGCACCGCCACGGCGGACCGAAAGGTGGAGCGCTTTGTACGGCGGGCGCTAGGTATGCAGCCACTAGAGGAGCCTGGAGCGCCGGCCGCCTTGCCTATCATGCCCGCTCCTCCGGTCGCGCAGCCACAGGTTGCAGCCGTGACGCCCAAGGAGCCAGCGGCCAAGCCCGGTCCGGTCGCCGGACACGTCCAGTGGGCGATGCATGGGCCAACTGAGGACTGCTGATCGAGACCAGATCGACACCTGATCGGACGGTGGCAGCGTGATGAAATCAGCTCCAGCGGCGCCTGCCTATGCCGGATTCGTCAGCCGCCTGGTCGCCTTCTGCATAGACTTCCTGGTGGTACTGATCACGGCGATGGTGGTCGTGAGCTTCGCGGAGGCGCTGCTCAATCTCTTCAGTGTCAATGGCATCGTACACCAGGTCACCGGACAGCCGGAGCCAACGTATGGGCCTGTGCGCATGGCGATCAACATTGCCGTTTTGGCGTTCCCGCCGTTTTTCGCTATCGCCTATCCCATCGCGTTCTGGGCGGTCTTCGGCGCGACTCCGGGCATGATGCTCATGGGTGTCTATCTGCGCCGGGTGGATGGCCGCCGCGTATCGTTCTGGCGCGCGATTGTGCGCTGGATTGGCTCGATACTTTCCACGATCCCGCTGTTCCTGGGATTTGCCTGGATCGCTGTGGACGCCCGACGGCAAGGATGGAATGACAAACTCGCCGACACCCTTGTCGTCTTCATCGACAAACCCGCCGAGCTGGCCGAGGTAATGCACGCGGGGCGCAGCAGCGCACGGTAGATGCAAGGCTGTCAATCGCAAAGAGCGTGGCGCGCCAGAGAGGATCCAGCGCGCCACCTTTTGCTCTTACCAGAAGCGATTACCGCCCTCTACGGGTTGTACGGTTCCTCCTCGACGCTGGTCTGCTCGGTGGCGATGCGTGTCTGCCGTCCACGTGGGTCCTGCGCATAGATATCGCGCTGCACTTGCGGCGAGCCTGCCGTCGAGGGACCACCCGGCCCGACCGTCACGGTGTTGCGCTCCTGAATGGTCATGGGCTGGTTCTTGCGCCGTCCACGCGCGAAGACCAGCAGCAGGAGGAGCAAGATCAGCAGGGCGAGCAGTCCGGCGAGGCAGAGAATGACGGTCTGCGGGCCGCCGCCGATGCCAGGGAAGGTGATGGCGTTTGGCGACGGGACGGGCTTTGGCGTGGAGGTTGGGGTAACCGTCGCTCCGGCGGTGACGGTGAGCGACTTGCTGGCGGCGAGCACCGCGCCAGCGCCACAGGTCTTGGCGGGCGAGACGGCGGTCACCTGATAGGTGGTGTCGGCCTGCACAAACGGCGCGTCGAAGGTCGCGCTGAACGTGCCGTCGGCGTTGACCGTGCCGGTGGCGACGGAGTTCGCGCAGCCATTGCTGCCCGCCGCGCCATACAGCACTTCAAAGGATGAGCCACCTGGCAGGTAGTTCGCGCCGGTGACGGTTACCTTTCCCGCCGATCTCACGGTCTGCGTGATGTTGATCGACGCCGCGCTCGCGCTCAGCGCCTCGAACTGCGTGTCGGACTGGTGAACCTTGCCAGTTCCCTTCTCGGTGACGCAGATGACGTATTTGCCATTCTCTGTAGATGGCCACGTAACCGTGACTGTCACCGAGCCATCGGCGGCGGTGGTCTGATCTGTGCCGTCGATGGCGATCACGCCAGCTTTACAGTCAGTCTTCGAGTAGCCGACCGTCACAGGGGTGTTGGGCGTGAAGTGTGCGCCCGTGACCGTGACACGCGTGCCTGCGGGACCAGATGCCGGCGTGACGATCACGCTGGCGTTTCCCGGTCCCGAGGCGAACGCCGTCTGCGCCAGCGCCACGACGAGGAGCGCTACGATCGGCAGCGCGATAGTGAGCCGAAGGACGCCGCGCTTGCCGTGGTCACGTCTGGATGATAAGAGATGAGAACTCGACATCGGCTTGCGCCTCCCCTAGCCTGTATGAATTGCGCGCCGCCTTCGTCGCGCCCATGGAGCAAAAACAATTGAGCGCATGGGCGCCGACGGCTTCTAGCATACCATGACTGGCGCGCTCACGCTGCGCTGGCATCAAAAATACCAGGCGAGTCATGAAAGCCATTGGTCACAGTGGAGCAGTCTGGCGAGAACAGGCTGAAGTGGTGTCTAACCCGCCACTTTCACCTGCCTCACTATACTCTAACGATCCAGAGCCAGAAGGGTATTACTTCACTGTTAAACCTGTTCCTGGCAGGACTGGAAGGCGTCGTCTATACTTGTGGGTAGATATCTACCAAGTCGATGTGTGGCGGGGTGGGTCGAAAAGCGTAGGGCGGTATGGACGAGCGACGAGAACGTGAAATAGTGGGCGTTGAACGCGGCGTGGACGATCATGCGTATCATGGTGACTCGGCCCCCTCTGATGAGTGTCCTGTCTGGCGTCGGCGCGTTCTGATCGAGCGACCTGTTGATCTGGCCAATCTCGCCGCGACGCTAAACAAAGCCTCGGTCCTGGCGATTGACGCCGAGTTCGCTCCCGTGCGTGTGCGCGAGCCTGACGGACCAGGGCACCGGATGGCCGTGCTCCAACTGGCGGTTGATAACGACTACGCGGAATCCTACGTCGTTGACGCGCTCCGCCTCGCCGATCTTTCTCCCCTGCGGGAGAGTTTCGAGCGCGCCAATCTGCTCAAGCTCTTTCACGGTATCGGCGCCGACGCGCGTGTGCTGGCGATGCGCGGACTGGTCGCCGTCAATACGCTCGACCTCGAGGCCGTCAGCCGCTCGATCTTCGGCCAGCGTGAATCCAGCCTGCAATCTATGCTGCAGCGCGCCTGCACCGTGCGCCTGGATAAGAGCCTTCAACGCGCCGACTGGGCGCGCCGCCCGTTGACGCCTGCCATGGTGGCCTACGCCGCCCGTGACGCCGAGATGACTCTTGCCCTGTACAACTGGCTGCGTCGCCATTACGCCTGGGCCGTGGCCATACATCTGACGCCTGCGAACGCTGCGCCACCTGACATCGCTCCCTGGATCGAGCCGTTTCTCGAACGGCGACAGTTGGTCCCTCTCGCGCAGACGCTGGCGGAAACGGGGCTGGCGAGAGATGTCGCCACGCAGACAAACGATCTGCGCCAGGCACTCAACGTCGGTCTGACGCCAGGACGCCGCGCGCGAGTGATGCGACTGATAAGCGACCTCGATCTCGTTGGCCTCGCTGATGCGCTACGGCCGTATTTGCGTGCGCTGCCGGTAGAGGAGCGCGCTGGCGCGGCGCGCGCGTTGGGACGTCTGCGCGACACAGCCTCGCTCGAAGACATCCGGACGCTGACAGATGATTCGGTTGACGATGTCCGCCAGGCGGCGCGGATAGCGCTAGAATCGATGCGCTCACCCGCGCCAACGAATCCACGTCACGCCGTGCGAACCAGCCCCGGCAAATGGGTTTTCGGTGAGACCGAGGACGACCCATCGGGAACGCCGGATACACCGGATAGAAGCGATGACTGGCGCGCCCAGTTGCAGGCGCGTTTTGGCGCGTCGCAAACGCCGGATGAGTCGTGATTGGTGTGAATTGAGGGGATAGCGCTGGCAATCCGCGTCTGGTCGTTTCTTCGGCTCAGATGCTGAACGTATTTCCTCATCAAGCCTGTGTCTGCCCACTTCTACTCTACCAGCCGTTGCCCAAGCCGTTGGCGCGGGGTATCATGCGGTGACGCGTCGTTGAGCGCGGCGCCGCGATCTAACTGCGCAGGCAAGGAGAGGAAGCTGATGTCGCAAAGCGCTGAGGAGACATTTGAATTTACTGTTGGTGAGCGCCCGGCGCTCGTCGTCAACAATCCCGCGGGATCTATCACCGTGACGGCAGGTGAGGCGGGGCGCATCAGCGTTCAAGTGACCAAGACCCTGCGTGGCGTCTTTATGGGTGGCAACGGCCTTGAGGCGTTCGAGCGTGTGCAGGTGAGCGCCGAGCAGCATAATGAGACAGTGCGTATCACCGTGCGTCAGCCCTCTTCTCGCATTGGCGGGCATGTCGTAACGGTGGCGCTGGCGATTCAGGTTCCCGCGCAGTGCAGGCTCGATTTGGAGGTAGACGCGGGCAGCGTCGAGATCAACGGTGTATCGAGCGAGATCTCTGGGCGGGTGGACGCCGGTAACCTGACGGCGCGAGCCGTCACATTCATGGAGCGCTCCGAAGCGCGCGTCGACGCTGGGAACATCACCATCGACGGCGCGTTGGGCGATGCTGCGTCGCTTGACGTGCGTGTGGACGCCGGTAACGCGCGGCTGACGCTGCCACAGCGCACCGACGCCACACTGGACGCGCAAGTGGACGCTGGCTCGATCAGCATTGACGGCTGGAATGTCGAATACAAGCGCGAGTTCATGAGCGCACGGGCGCGTGGTCCGCTCGTTCCAGAGGCGCATGGCAGGCTTCGCATCAAGGTGGACGCTGGCTCAATTCGTTTGCAGGCCCAGCGCTAGCGTGGAAGCAGGGCCAGAGTCAGCGGCTGGAGAGGATACGCCTGCCATCAGGGCCGTCATCTTTGACGTTGGTGGTGTGCTCATCCAGACGGTTGATCGAAGCGCACTCTGCCGCTGGGAGGCGCGACTCGGCCTCGATGTAGACGAGCTGACGCGCGAGATCTTTCACTCGCCCGTCTCCTGGCGCGCCAGCATTGGACTCGCCACCGGAGCCGACGTCTGGATGGAACTGGCCTGCCTCTACCGGCTACACGCGAACGAGGTTCAGGAACTGGCGCAGGACGTTTTCGCCGCCGAAGCGGTTGATGAGGAGATGGCCGCGTTCGTTGGGTCGTTGCGCCCGCGCTATAAGACGGCGCTGCTCAGCAACGCCTGGCCGGAGGCGCGCGCGTCTCTAGAGACGCGCGGTGGCCTTAGCGCAGTGACCGACACGCTTATCCTCTCGTGCGAGGAGCGGCTGCTGAAGCCGGACACACGCATCTATCAGCTTGCCGCCGAGCGGCTGGGTGTGGCGCCAGAAGAGACGCTCTTCGTGGACGACTATCTTCCCAACGTCGAGGGCGCGCGCGACGCCGGCATGCGAGCCTTTCACCACACCACACGTGAGGCGGCGTTGCATGAACTTGCCGACCTGCTGCCATAATTTCTTGTACTGAAGACTAGCGGGCGTGTCATGGGACACGCGTCAGCGCTTGTTTACTCTGTTCACCTGGTTCACTGGCGCGCGAGACCAGCGCGGAGGATGTGTCATGCCTGTCACCATCGAGATGCCAGAGATCGCCAGCAAGGCGCTGGCGAAGAACCCGCTCGGCGACCCTTCCACGCGGCGGCTGCCAATTTTGCTGCCACCCGATTATGAATCGTCAGGTCGGCGCTACCCGGTCATTGTCGGGCTGACGGGCTTCACCGGGCGCGGGATGATGATGTTGAACGACTCCGCCTGGGGGCCAAATCTCACGCAACGGCTGGAGGCGCTCTACGCCGCGGGCATGCCGCACGCGATCTTCGTGCTGCCGGATTGCTTCACGCGCTACGGTGGCAGCCAGTACATTAATTCGGCGGCGACCGGTCGCTACGAAGATTACGTCATCGATGAGCTGGTCCCATGGGTAGACGCGCACTATCGCACGATTCCCGCGCTGGAAGCGCGCGGCGTCTTCGGCAAGTCCAGTGGCGGCTACGGTTCGATGATCCTGGGCATGCGCTATCCCGACGTCTTCGGAGCGCTCGCCTGCCACAGCGGCGATATGTTCTTCGATCTGTGCTATGCCAGAGATTTTCCAGCATTCTGCAACGCGATTGATCGCGCGGGCGGAGTCGAGGAATGGTGGCGACGTGTCGCTGAGAAGATCGGCGCCGTCGAGAAGCTCGCGCATGAGGACATGGAGGCGCTCAACATCCTGGCGATGGCGGCGTGCTACTCGCCTGATGCCTCGGCGCCGCTGGGTATCGGCTTGCCGATGGACCTGCATACTTGCGAGCGTATCCCTGAGGTCTGGGCGCGCTGGCTGGAGTGGGATCCTGCTGAGCAACTTGACCGTTATGAGAAGAGCCTGTCCGCGATGCGCCTGCTCTACATGGATTGTGGCAGTCGTGACGAATTTTCGCTTCAGTTCGGCGCGCGACTCATGACGAAGCGACTGACCGAGCGTGGCATTCCCTTCGAGTATGAAGAGTTTGACGACGGCCACATGAGCGTCCAGTACCGCTACGATGTCTCGCTGCCAAAGATCGCACATGCGCTGGCTCCAGCCGAGAAAACGTCAACAGTCAAGACAATGGTGAAGGCGAAACGTGGCTAAGCGAAGCTCTCGTTCTTGGTCCCGATAGTAAGCCATAGTTGCTCCGCTGTCGTGGTACGATGGGGGCGCGCTTGCGCGGGCATCACAAGCGATGATGTGCAGCAAGCGCGCACAACCGGGGCTTTCATGACGCCTGAACCAGCGTCTCCAAATGGGCGGAGCATGAGTGACGAGACATACGTGGTCAATGTCGAAGCAGCGATCTTTCACGGCGACACATGGCTGATGATCCTGCGCAGCGCCGAGGAAGCGCACGCAGCGGGCACGCTTTCGTTCGCTGGCGGCAAGGTTGAACGTGCGGGGATAGAGGACAATATCCTTGAAGAGACGCTACGCCGTGAGATCGCCGAAGAGGTCGGCGCGACCGTCGCCGACAAAATCCACTATGTGGAGAGCAAGTCATTCATCGCTGATGACGGCCTCCCGGTGGTCGATATTGTCTTTCTTTGCCGTTACGAAGCTGGTGAGCCGCGTGCGCTCGATTCCGCCGAAGTGGCAAACGTGGAGTGGATGACGTTCGATGCAATTATGGCTCATCCCAAGACGCCTGTCTGGATCAAGCAAAGCCTGCGTCTGGCCGCCGCGCTGAAGCGCGAAGTGTATCCCGACGCCTGACCATCTAAGGAGCGCCACACCATGAGCATTGACTTCACGCTCAGCGACGAGCAGCGCGAGATCCAGGCGCTGGCGCACACCTTCGCCGAGGAAGAGATCCGTCCCGTCGCGGCGGAACTGGATGAGCGCGAGGAGTTTCCCTGGGACCTGGTGAAGAAGGCAGGCGAACTGGGCCTGACGACCTTCGCCTTTCCAGAGGAGCTTGGCGGCCTCGGCATCACCGATGAGCTGACCAACTGCATCATCACCGAGGAGCTGTCCTGGGGCTGCGGCGGCGTCGCTACAGTCCTCGGCGGCACACATCTGGCGAGCATCCCCATCCTGCTGGCAGGGACCGACGAGCAAAAGCAGCGGCTGCTCAAGCCCATCGTGCAACGCAATGGCCTCTGCGCGATGGCGCTCACCGAGCCGGAGGCTGGGTCAGATGTCGCGGCGATGACGACCACCGCGCGGCGCGAGGGCGACTACTACGTCCTCAACGGCGCCAAGCGCTTCATCACCAACGGCGGCATCGCCGATCTCTACGTCATCTTCGCAACAGTGGATCGCGCGCTCGGTCATCGCGGCGTCACGGCGTTCATCGTTCCAGGCGACACGCCCGGCGTCAGCGGCGGCAAGAAGGAGAAGAAGCTCGGCATCCGCTGCTCGCACACCGGCGAGGTGCTGCTGGATGATGTGCGCGTGCCGGTGGAGAACCGTCTCGGCGAGGAGGGCAGCGGCTTCAAACTCGCAATGACCATGCTCGACCGCTCGCGCCCGATGGTGGCGGCAATCGCGCTGGGCATTGCGCGCGCCGCCTATGAGTACGCCCGTGACTACGCCAAAGAGCGCGTGCAGTTCGGCAAGCCCATTGCGAATAATCAGGCGATTCAGTTCCTGCTGGCCGACATGGCGACGAAGGTGCAGGCGGCGCGGCTGATGACGTGGTGGTCGGCGAAGGTCACGGAGACGGGCCGCCCCTTCCTCTACGAGAGCAGCATGGCCAAGAACTTCGCCTCAGACGTGGCGATGGAGGTCACGACCGACGCCGTGCAGATCTTCGGCGGCTATGGCTACATCCGCGAGTATCCCGTAGAAAAACTCTTCCGCGACGCCAAGATCACGCAGATCTACGAGGGCACGAACCAGATCCAGAAGATCGTCGTCGCCCAGCAGATCCTGAAATGAGGCGCAGTTAGAAGCGGGTGGTCAATGAGGCGCGGCGATGTCCCGCTCGGGATCGGCCTCTTTGAGTTGCTCCACTTCGGCATCTGGAGTCATCGCCGCCTCACGTTGATGCAGGCGCTCGAATTCCTTCTTCAGCCGCAGGATCTCCTCATCGCTCAGATCCTCCAGATCGACCAGGCTCGTGCGCGCCCCCTCGACGGCGCGAATCAATTCGTCGAGTTTGAGCTGGATCGCCACGCCGTCGCGGTTCTGTGTGTTCTGGATGAGGAAGACCATCAAGAAGGTGACAATGGTGGTTCCCGTATTGATGACGAGTTGCCAGGTATCGGAGAAATTGAAGATCGGTCCTGTGATAGCCCATACCACGATCACCAGCACGGCGAGCAGGAACGCCCATGGCGACCCAGCTGAAGTTGCGATGACCGCAGCGAACTTGTGGAACAATTTCTTCACCGTAAGATCCTCCTTGATCTTTTCTGGAGACGCGCAGACGTAGCTGTTGCCTTGTATCCTTCCAAGGCGGCTTGAGTATACCACGTTGGACGGTTGATCATTGTGTCCAGATGCTCTTGGGCATCATAGCCTCACACGGCGTATTGCCACTGGAGTTCAAACCGGCATATTCGGTGGGGGATCTAATTCTGCAGCACTTGGAGGCGCTGGAGCAGGAGGCGGAAGATAAGGGCGGTGTACAGCAGATGCTAGCTGAGCACTTCGCCAAGGTCTATAGGGCTCCCTTTAGGTTCCAGTCAGCCGCCTAGAGTGTGCAATGCAGGAGTCACTTCGTCGTCGCCACACAGTAATAGCATAAGCAAGAGATTAGGATGATGTCTCTGAAGGGGTTACTGGGCTGAACGCAGTATGGCTGGGCAGCGATTCACCCGAGACGATGCTGTCCGTCGGCGATCGTGGCGCGACGACTGAGTAGGTCTGCTGACACGTTCCAGTCCCCTGCGCCAGGGTGCTATCACAAGTGGCGTCGAAGGGTGGCCGAGCCTTTCCAACATCGTCGACAAGTGCATAGTGCAGCGTGAAACGCGTATCACTCGTCGGCGCGTTGGAGACTGTACAGCGCAGCAGCGCCTGAGTCACATCGACTCCGCCTGGCGCGGTCTGGACCGTGCAGGACAGGTGCGGACTCGGTGACGCTGCTGAAGAACCGCACCCGCTGAGAAGCGAAACCAAGACGCCCAGGAGCCCCAGCAGGACTAGCCGAGAGACCCATTTGCTGGCGCTGGCGGGAGGCCTGGTGAGAGTGGTGGTCATCGGTGCGTCTCCCTAAACAGGCACAGTGTCAATGTCGCTCTCATCACCGCTGAACCCTAGACTATGGGGGCGCCTCGAGAGTTCCATACGTCCTTGGCTAAATATAGGGCAAGAGTGTGAGGGGGAAAACCCTCACACTCCCTCCTTGCCAGGAACGGAGATGTCGCGCTAGGTGTGCGACATCACACAGTGGCTACCGGTTCCCGTCGTGGAGTTGTTGCTCCAGTCCGGCTGCACAGCGTAGTTGTGGCCGCCCAGACTGATGTTGCCGGAGACGCCACCATTGTTGTTCCAGGCGCACTTGTCGCCGTTCTCGTCGCTGCCGCCGCCTGGCCCCTGCCACGCAATCGACGTGCTGGGGGTCATATCGGTCCGGGCTTCGATCCACTCGTGGCCGCCCGTGATAGAGAAGCCGTCGAAGTAGCCATTGCCAAAGCTGTTGTTCGTGCCATTGACGAAGTTCATGCCACAGCTCGACCCTGCGTCAGGCGCATAGGGCTGATAGGCGTAGGCCATCTGCCCAAAGCTGGTGTTGGTGTTGTCGTGCCAGGCGCACCACTGGGTGCCGAAGCCATTCATCGAGTGGCCGCTGGGGGTCATGACGAAGTAGATCGCATTGGCGCTGTACCCAAAGTGGTTCATGAGCCGGGTCGCAGCGCTAGCGATATTCGACTGGCTGATGCGCCGTGGCAGTGAAGTGGTATCCACCCAGGTCCCGCCAAGCAGTCCAGTCTGGTTGCCGACATGCGTTCCGCTGGTCCCGCAGTTGGTCGTGCCCACCGCGACGCCGGAGCAGTATTGCGTGTCCGTCTGCGCCCAGGCGCTGCCGCCCACATTGCCAAAGAAGCCATTGAGGTAGGTCTGCGCCTGGGCGCTCGTGTAGCCACCGGTCGTAAAGCCGGTGTTCCACTGGCTGCCCCAGTAGTTGATATAGATGGTTGGCGTGGTGGAGATCGGTCCGCCATGATACGTCATCAGGCTATTGGTCACCGACTTGCCGGAGGCGCCCCGGATGGGATGCGCTTGCCCATGGAAGACTTCCGTTCCACCACCGCCCGCTGCGGCGCCTGCGGGTGAGATGTAGACACTAAAGACAAGGGCAGCCACTATGGCGCCGATGGCGACACCAGCCAGGGAGCCGAGCACAAAACGAGCACGCTTCACTTGGGTATCTCTCCTCGTTACACTGGAGAACCGCCATGGTTCTCCTTCACTTTTGGCGCGTCGGATATCCAAGAGGGCCCTGGATGATCCTGGTGAGGATTGAGCGCGAAAAAGCCGAGGTCTGTGGGATACGCGATGGAAGGCGATCTCCTCCTTTCTTCACGACTAGCCAGAGGCGGTCATAGGCGAGATCCGACAGATTGTGCGACAGGGGAGTGCGCGCACAATCTGCCCGACTGGTGATATAGATGCGCCGCGAGTGTTAACTGTTATGGCCTACGCAACAAATTCATGCCATCATCGGTGAATCCAAGCAAGGCAGCTGACTTTTGCAAGCCAACTGCCTTGCGAACTTGCGAGCCTTAGAGGCGCTCAGGCTTCCTCGTGTCGCCTATCTTTGCGGTTCGCTGAGACAGCTATCTTATGTTAGCCAAGGCCACCACTCTCCAACCTGGCTGAGAACTACTGCAGGATAGTGTCGCAGTACGTCGAGTTTGGTCCGAAGGGGCCGGAGCATCCTAGAGTCTGGGCGAACTGCAGGACCCCATTGAAGTCCTTCGTGGTACCGGGGTAGTCCCCGCCATACGTGTACGTCTTCGTCTTCGCCTGATAGGCAAAGAACGGATAGGTACAGAAGGGCTGCCCGTAGTTCGCCGCGCCGCAATACTGGTCCACCTCGGCCTTGCCGCCATAATCGCTGACTGCGGCCCAGTTCTGAGGAGCGCTGCCGTCCCCAAACGCGACTCCCTTGATCTGCAGAGGCTGGAACTGCAACCAGGTCGGCACGTCATACGAGTAACACGGGGGATTCGTGGCGCTGCCCGGCAAACAGAACTGCGAGGCTTTCTTGGCATATGGACTGGTGTGCCCGATCTCCCACACGAGGGAGTTCGGCGTATCATTCACCAGGCCCCAGCCGAGCGAATTCCCGATCTGCTGCTTGTCAAAGGCGGGCATGAGCGGGCCATCCGAGCTGTTGAGGATGATCGTCCCGCTATGCCCGGTGGTGACGTCCGTGATGGTGATATGCATGCCATCAGCAGCAGGGGTGACGTATTGATGATCGGTCACTGTGTCGCCAGCGTGCATGACCAACGGCTTATTGGATGCGCCGTCCATCAACATCGCGTTGAAGGCGCTGGACTCTGTGTTGCTCGTCGGCGAGACTTTCCATACTGGTGAGCAGACGGTATACGCGCCAGGCGTATTGACGACATTGAAGCCGCCACTCAACGAGCAGCTCTTGACCGTGCTGTTGGGATAGAACTGCACCTCAAGGAACGCCTGGCCAAGGAGGCTCTTTGGGTCGGTAACCGTGCCACCAATCCAGAAGGTGGGTCCCACCTGATCGACTTGTGCGGCGCCGTTAGATGGCAGCACAATGGTCCAGGTAATGTCTTGCGCGGAGCCGGGGTGATCAGAGACAGGATCAATCTCGGGCTCATCATGTCCAGAGCAGTTGGCCGCATAATAGATCTCGCTCTGCGGATGGTGACCAATGCAGTCGGTTTGCCCCAGCGGGTTGGGATCAGCATGCGCGCTCGGGCTCAGGGCATAGAAACCAGCCGCTGCAGCCAGCGCGACGACCAGCGCTGAGGCGCTGACAGCGCCGACAAACCAGGGCTTTCGCGAGGTAGGCATCATGGCTCCTCTGTCTAGTGAGACACAGACTTACCCGATGAAATGTGGAACAGAGTGCATGGGAGGTAGCGCATACACTCTGCCTGACAATCTATAGATGCGAGAAGCCTGACGTGTGTTATGGCTTGACCGAGTTTCGAAAGAGCATTTATTTGTTGGTCCGTCGAGCCGACGGATACGGGGAGATCGCAGCATAGAACGTGATTGGACCGTGGCAATTTGGGAACACCCATAACACTTTCGTCCTTTTACTGACCTCGGTAAAGAGAACTAAATCCATGGTAGGCTTTGGGGATGGGAGCACCGAAACGGGCTGACTGGCGCGAGGAGCGGCGCAAGCGCGCCTGGGCCTTGAAGCAAGACGGATGGCCGCAGAAGGACATCGCCATAGCGCTGGGCGTCAGTGCCGGGGCAGTAAGTCGTACGGCTCAAGCAGGCTCGCGAGCACGGTGGAGTCGAGGCCCTGAATCGCCGGCCTGCGCCTGGGATGACACCGCGATTGAGCATGGAGCAGCGGGCACAGGTCCCCGCGCTGTTGGCGCGAGGCGCGGAAGCCTACGGATACCGCGGCGACGTCTGGACGGCGCGACGGGTAGCGTAGCTCATCGCCGACACCGTCGGCGTCCGCTACCACCGCGACCACGTCAGTCGGCTGTTGCGTCAGCTCGGCTGGAGCCGACAGCACCCCATCACGCGGACGACCCAGCGCAACGAGCAGGCCATCAAGCAGGCCATCAAGCAGGCCATCAAGCAGGCCATCAAGCAGGCCATCAAGCAGGCCATCAAGCAGGCCATCAAGCAGTGGGCAAGAGGAGCGCTGGCCCACGCGCTTCGAAAAAAGTGGCCGAGGAGGGAGCCAGACCTCGATCTGGCTAGACCAGTCGGCCTTCTACCTGCTGCCCCACGTCGTGCGGGACCTGGGCGCCGCGTGGGCAGACACCGCATCTCGTGGTCAAGCAGACCAAGGACCATCTCTCGGGGCATCAGCGGCGTCACGCTCGCACGGGCGCTTGTTCTTGCAGGTGCGCGAGGGGAGCTATGACAGCGTGGCGGTAGTGGGCTTTCTGCGGGTGTTGCTGCGCAAGGTGCGGGGCAGGATCATCCTCATCTGGGATGGTTCCCCCATCCATCGCGGGCAACCCGTCAAGGACTTTTTGCGCCGTGGAGCAGCCAAGCGCCTCCATCTGGAGCAACTGCCCGCCTACGCGCCCGACCTCAATCCGGACGAAGGCGTGTGGAACTACGTGAAGCGCGTCGAGTTGGCCAATGTCTGCTGCCACGACCTCCATGAGTTGCAAAGGCGCCTCATCCTGTGCCCGCGAGCGCTTGCGTCACACGCGCAACATTCTTCGCGCGTGTTCGCGGGCCTGCGGATAGTCGGTGTAGTCCTTCATGACGAGAGCAGTACACGTGGCCAGAGTCGGCGACCCAGCGCCGGGACTCGGCGCGAAGGGGTCATGGCATGCTCGCGTGTCGGCGCCAGACGCTTGGGTCGAGGCTTGGGTCGAGGCTTGGGTCGAGGCTTGGGTTGAGGCTTGGGTTGAGGCTTGGGTCGAAGCTTGGGTCGAGACAGCTCATCCGACAGCGGCCAGCGCCTAGCCGACCTCGGCCGCCAAGGCTTCGATAGGCCGGGGCGAGCTCGCCCCACCGCGCCTCGGCGTCGCAGCGCTCACGCCCAGCGAGGTAGGCGGCGAGATCCTCGACATGGATCTGGATCCCGGCCCCGTAGGCGGCGAGCAGATCCAGGGGCATGCCCCGTTCCTCGAGGACCAGGATGGTCTGGTCGCCGTCAGCGGTCAGCGTGGCCTCGATGACTGTGCGTCGACTCGTCCGAGCTCGTCCGGGCCATGGTCACCACCAGCAGCCGCCGCGGGGGCTCACACGCCTCCACGCGCCCGGTGCCTTCCCATCCGCTGGCATGAAAGGCAAGCGGTACCCGCCGCCGAGGCGCAGGTCGCCTTCGACCTCGCCGAGCCAGCGGGCCAGACGGCGAGGATCGGTGAGCGCCGACCACAGGTCGTCGATATCAGTGTCGAAGCGGTCTTCCATGCGCACGACGCCTTTGCCGTCGGCTGATCCCAGGCTGCCCAGGATGCGGCCGCTTCCGCTGATGCATTGCTCGTCATCTGCGTGCTCCTTCGTTCGCGTTTCCCCCGCGCCACCTCGGTGTGCAGGGCATCCAGCCGCTGCTCCCACAAGGCCCGATACCGGCCCAGCCATTCATCGATCTCGGCGAGCGGCTCGGGGCGAAGACTGTAGACCCGCCGCTGCGCCTCCTGGCGGACCTCGACGAGCCCCGCCTCCCGCAGCACGCGCAGATGCCGCGATACCCCTGGACGAGCGATCGGCAGCAGCGCCGCCAACTCACCCGCGGTTGCCGGGCCGCCGGCCAAGGTCTCCAGCACCGTGCGCCGGCTCTCGTCCGCCAGTGCCCGCAGCACAGCTTCCATGACGCGAATGTACCGACATTGTTACGTAACCGTCAAGGTACATACGCGAGCGGAGCGCGCCATGCCCTACCAACGAACCGACTGCAGGGGCTCCACCGCAGGAGGTCGCCCGGAATCGCGGCGAGTTGTCAGTTCTCTCTGCCGACCTCAGTAAGCAACTATTCTACTGACTGCTCTTTGACCAAGAAGGGAGGCACCTACTTCCCACGGCAGTGACAAGGATGGTGCTGCTCAACCAGGCAGCGCTGACTCAGTACGATGAGCACTCTGTAGGGTAACTACAACGATGTGGTTGCTGGATGATAGGATCACCGTTCTTCATTCAATCCCAAAGCGGAACTCGCGGTTGTAAGTGGGGTGAGTATCGCATTGGTGGCGATGGTCGCTGCAGGGTTCGTTGCCTTGACTAATGGTGGCGCACCAGCCGCCGCTGGCGGACCGAAGCCCATTGACGACAGCCAGTTGAGCGCGCGCTTTAAAGTCGAGGATGGCGCGACCGTGCTGCCGACGACCCGGACGGTTGCACACTGGTTCGGGCAGACGACCGACCGACCCGACTACAACATGGTGGGAGCAGATCCGAACCACTGCTCCGGCGCGGCCGTGATGTGACGGTCGAGGTGGATGTCACGCCGATCATCGTCAATGTCGCTGGCGCGACGTACAGCGGCAATGACGTGCTTGGAGCGACCCTTGCCTCACCGCAGTTCGCCACCAACAATTATGGCTCAACGCCAAACGCCACTAGTACTACAGTCGCACTTGCAGGAGTAGTTGGCGACGTTTGATATGGCAGCGTTTGGCACGAGCTTGGTGGTGGCGACGCCAGGCCGACCAATGCAGGATGTCGTCTAGGGCGGGGAGGCGGTGCCACACCACGGCCCACAGGAGGCGGCGCACCTCGGGCACGGTGAGGGGCAGGAGCTCGGCGCCGGCTTACGACGCTGCTCTTCTTCCTGTGCGAGCTCCCCTTTTGCTGGACGTGCTCAGCGTGCTGGCGCACGACGGCCAGATAGGCCAGAGCGAACATGGCCAACGTGATATGGCGATACCAGCCGACCCAGGTGCGCACCTCGTACTCGTCGAGCCCTACTTCGCCCTTGGCCAACTCAAAGGCTTGCTCGACTTGCCAGCGCGTGCCGGCCACCTGCACGACCTGCTCCAGCGTGGCGTTGGCGGGGCCGAAGACGAAATAGTAGGCGATCTCGTCTGGCTGACTGAGACTGCGGCGCGCCAGCAGCCAGTGCGTCATGCCCTCTGGATGGAATCGCCAGGTCATGGGCATCCAGCCCCACTCGTACCAGCGCGGTCCCTGGCTCCCCTCCCCCGCGGACCGCCGCTGCCAGGCGTCGTCCGGCCAAGAGGCGGCCACCTCCGCAGCGTTGGCTGAAGAGCCCCACCCGCTGCGTACTCGGCACCGCCAGCACAAAGGGCTGCTCGCGTTCCTCAGGTAGTGGCGCAGTTTGTAATCGCCGCCATAGATGCTGTCGGCTGTCACCCACGCCGCCGTCACCCCGGCGGCAAACGCCCGTTCGAGCAGCTGTTTGCCCAGCGTCGGCTTGGGGATGCAGCTCGCCTCTGGGGGCACACCCGCCTCCACCCGACGTGCCGGGTCGGCGGCCCACTGCTTTGGCAGGTACAACGCGCGATCGAGCAGCGCCGGACCATGGCGTGTGGCATAGGCCAGAAACACCCCGATCTGGCAGTTGGCGATCTTGCCGACCGTCCCGCAATACTGCGGCGCCACCCCCACCGACTTGGTCCCCTTCTTCACAAAGCCGGTCTCATCCAAGACCAGCACGGCCTGAGGATCGGCCAGATGCTCCAGGACATAGGCGACCAAGTCGTCGCGCACCGCATCGGCATCCCAGTGCGCCGTGCTGAGCAGGCGTTGCATCCCATCCGGCGTGGCCTCCCCCGCCAGCTCCGCCAGTTGCCAGCCATTCTTGCGCTCCGTGTTGCTCAGCAGTCCCGTGAGATAGCGCAACACACGCCGCCGCGGCTCAGCACGCTCGAAACGCGGAGCAAGCGTGGCCGCGATGCGATCCAGCTCCGACGCCCAGGTGTGTAATCCGCTTCCGAGGGAACGGCGCGCGGGGCCTGCCGCGGGGTGGTCTGCTGTGCCATAGAATGTTCTTCCTCGATTATACGCTCCACGCTGGTCTCCCACATCCTATTCTAAGTGCGACTGTAGTACTAGGGGCTGTCTGACGAATCGCGCGTGATGTGCTACCCTCGTGTGATGAGGACGAAACGGGGGGAGCGAGATGGTGGGACGAGGGGAGTTGACCGAGAGGCGTGGGCGAGCATCGAGCCGCTGCTGCCGGCGTGCGGTCGCGCGGTGGCCAATGGCGGGACCATCGCACGGTCATCAATGGGATCTTATGGAAGCTGCGCACGGCAGCGCCCTGGCGGGACCTGCCCGAGCGCTACGGGCCGTGGCAGACGTGCGCCGACCGGCTCTATCGCTGGCGACGCGACGGCACCTGGGACCGGCTGCTCGCCCATGCGCAGACCCGATCGGATGCGGTGGGCGAGGTGGTGTGGGAGGTCAGCATCGACAGTTCCACCGCCCGCGCCCATCACCATGCGAGTGGCGCGCGTCGTCGGCGCAGTCGAGCCGACGAAAAAAAGGGATCTCTCACCCGAGCGACGAGGGACTCGGACGCAGCCGTGGAGGGCTGACGACCAAGTTTCATCTCGCCTGTGACGGGCGCGGACGGCCGCTCGCCATCGTCATTACCCCAGGACATCGCCATGACAGTACCCAACTGCAGACCGTATTGGACGGCATCCGGGTCCCGCGCGCCGCAGGACGTGGGCGACCGCGGACGCGCCCGGACCGCCTCATCGCTGACAAGGGCTACAGCTATGGGCGGTGTCGTCAGCTTGCTCCGCCGGCGACAGATTCCCCACACTATTCCCCAACGACGCGACCAGCGCGCGCGACGAGCGGCTCGGCCAGGGCGACCGCTCCTCTTCGATCCCACGATCTATGCGCGTCGCAACGTCGTCGAGCGCTGCATCAATCGGCTCAAACAGTGGCGTGGGCTGGCGACCCGCTACGAGAAACGCGCCGTCAATTACCGGGCGATGGTGGTGCTCGCCTCCATCGTCCTGTGGCTGGAGTCTTGATCCGTCAGCCGGGCTCCAGACCTAAGACCGAGGCATGACCAACCGAGCTACCACGGATGGCCAGTACGGACGAGGCGGGCGCAGCGGCCAGCGATGGAATCTTGACAAAAGCAGATATTGGGCTAATATTGCCATTGCGAATGGCTAATATTGCCATACTCTGTGGCATTTTGAGCGCCAGGGTGTCATGCTGCCGCCGGTGAGCTCGGCGACAGCGGGACGTGACAGCGGGCGGAGATGCTGTCATGCAGGAGGGACAAACCATGAGCGAGGAGCGCGCACAAATTCTGGAGATGCTGGTGGCTGGGCGGGTGACCGTGGAGCAAGCAGAACAATTATTGGAGGCCCTCGACGGTCCTTCCCCGTCTGCATCTCGCGGAGCGGAAGCACGAGCGCGGCACAACCGCGAGGGGACGAGCACACGGAAGATTTCTTCGCCACCCTGACGACGGAGCAACTCGTCGCGTTGCGCGACAATGACGTGAGCAGGGCATTTGTCGAGCAGATGCGCGCGGCGGGATTGAACGGGTTGAGCGTCAAGGACCTCATCGAGCTACACGACGAGGGCATCACGCCGCACTTCGTCCTCGACCTGCGGGAGGCGGGCCTGGCCGACCTCACACCGCGACCAACTGGTCGAACTGTATTGTCATGGGGTGGATGCGGCCTACGTGCGCGAGTTGCGGGCGCTCGGCCTCGCCGGGGCGACGCCAGATCAGCTGGTCGAGATGTATCGACCATGGGGTAGATGCCGCCTTCGTGCGCGAGATGCGGGGTCTTGGCTATATCGACCTGACGCCAAGTAAGTGGGTAGCCTTGCGCGATAATGGCGTCGAGGACGACGATACCACGCCGAGCAGGATGAGTGGGAATGACTGCTGGACTGCGCAGGCGAGGGCAGGATTGGATGGATGCGCAAGGGAGCCCAGACTAGCGGCGGCGGGCCGCTGAACCCGCTGATCACGCGCGACCCGGTGACCGGCGGCGAACTGATTGTGACGCGGCTGGAGGCGCCCCAGAGTGGCCTCGTGATCGAGGGCGCCTTTAGCCTGGGGTGGATCGGCCGTCTGACGCCGGAGCAACTGGAGTTCGTTGGCCACCTCGTGCGCAGTCGCGGGCAATGTGCAGAAGGTGGCCGCCGACCTGAATATCGCCTACAACACGGCGCGCAATCGCCTCGATGACATCGTGGCCGCGCATGGGTGCAGCCGGACGAGGTTGCGCAGCGCCGACCGGGAACGCGAGCGGCGCACTACCGTGTTGCGGCGCCTGTCCAGGGCGAAATCGAGTTCGACGAGGCGCTGCGCCTCCTGGGGCGGCTGAGCCGCGCCAGAAGGCGAAGTGATGGCACATGTCACGCCTGCACAGCCAGGCGCCGGACCCGCCGGGGCGCTGCCGCCCGCCGATTCGTCAGACAGCCCCTAATC
>CAVTFE010000080.1:0-28606 GCA_963733745.1 uncultured bacterium | reverse complement strand
CAGCCCAATTCCGGCAAACACGAGGAGCGCCACCGAGACGACGTAGAGGTAGATGCGATATAACTGGCGCACGTGATTACCCTCCTCTCGGTGGGCCTATCGCTTGGAGCGTTCCGCAGCGCACGCTGAGACGCGCCCGCCTGAGAGAGCACCAGAGCTGCCGGGAACGAGAGCAGCCAAGCCAAACAGATGGAAGCGAAGCTTAGTCACTCTGTACATCTGAACCCTTGCCTGAACCTTTCAGGCAAGGATTCTATGCGTAGTGTGATACGTGCACATCACGCTTGAGACACGGCGCATGCTGTGCACGGCACAGATATGTCACACGACGCGCCGTTGACAACACGCTCGCGATGACCGAGACCTCTGCTCCTTGCATGCTGGACATAGGGTTCCACACAAGCGCGAAGTCGGTTTGACTTCCTATTCCCCCAACGCAGCTCTGTGTCGTGGCCGTGAGTACGTCTCCCTTCGTTGAGACCAGGCTGAGTGGCCACTGTGCGTCATTGAACTTCGAAGGCTTACTGGCTGGGGACCGTGAGGCATTGACGGCCACCGAGGATACACCGAAGAGCGCTCCGGCAGTGATTCTGACCGCTCGCCTCGTCCCCGTTTCGCGACAGCGCCTTCGCTCACCGGCCTCACCGCAGTCAAGGTCGGCACGGCAATGGAACAGCGCCACGTGCACGACGCCAGCGCCGTGGAGTGGAAAGGACGATTGACATGTTCAAGCGGACGGGTCTTGCGATCGTTGTTCTCTTCTTGTTGACGCTGCTACCAGTCGCGTCCGTGAGCGCGGCGTCTTCCACGTCTCATGGGCCACACGTTGTCACGCTCTCACACAAGGTAACGCTGTGGGGCGAGACCAGCATCGATGGGCCAGCGCTCGCCAGTTTTCTGGACAATTTCGAGGGCATTGGCTCTGTTACCATCATCGGCTGGACCGGCACGGATACGCAGCATCACCTCAACCTGATCCGCAGTTCTGATGGTCCGGCGAACGGGGTGACCCACTTCAAAGACAAGCGCACTCTGAAGGACACCTCGTTCGTGCGGCCGGCGGTGGTGTATGTGGCTGGCCCGCTGGCCTCGACGGTGGTCGCCTGGACGGGAACCGACGCGGCGCATACGCTCAATGTCATCTGGGACGCCTATGGATCGCCACAGAAGCTCACCCTGTGGGGGGAGACGAGCATTGGCGCGCCAGCGCTCACCTACTTCAACGGCAACCTGCTATTGGCCTGGACAGGGACCGATACCCACCACTCGCTCAACGTTCTGCCCATCGGCGTGGCGGGGCCGCAGGTGGGAACGAAGATCGTGCTGTCACAGTTCAGCAGTCAGAGCGGGCCAACGCTCTCGACCTTCAGCAACGCGACGAGCTCGCGCTTGGTCCTGAACTGGACGACAAGCAGCCAGCATCTCAATCAGGCGTATTCCACTGATGGGACGCACTTCACCGCGAGCCTGGGCGCTACTGGGCTGCCACAGTTGAGCGCCGCCGCGCCGAGTTCGCAATACCACCAGAGTGAGGGTGGGCCCGAGTACTGGATCGGATGGACGAGTACGGATACGTCTCACCACCTCAACCTCCAGTGGACGGCCCATTTCCCCCAGTGGCCCGATCCCGCCAGCACCAAGTCGGTGCTCAGTGATTCCGCTTTTGCTGGGCCGCAGATCGCGTTCAATGACGGTTACTTGATCGCCTGGACCGGCACCGACGCCCACCACACGCTGAACCTGGCGACGTTTGAGGGCTTCTAGAAGCACCGGGCGCGTAAGGCGCGAGCCTCTTACCGAGGCAGCGACTGTAGAAAGTGAGTTAGATCGCTATGAGCAACGCTCGACCATCAACTCATACCGTTGCATTTGTGATTCTGTCAGTGGCGCTCCTCGCCGCACTGGCGGGCTGTGGGAGCACACTCGGATCCCCAGCAGCCACCTCGACTCCATCCCCGACGTCGACACCTGTTCCTGCTGCGCCCAAGGCGCTCTATCTCGCCTCCGGTGGACTCAAGGCGCTGGATCCGGCCACTGGACACACGCTGTGGGAGCAATCCCTTGTCAGTTCGGCCTGGGGAGCGCCGGTCGTCAGTGGAACCACGGTAGTCCAGGCGACGAGTATCACGACCTCATCGCCGCCGCATGGCCGCCTCGACGCGTTCGATGCCACCACGGGGACACCGCTGTGGCATCAAGAGCTCGGCTTTGACACCCAGCCACTCCTCGGGGGGGCAGGCACGACGCTGTTTGTCGCCACCACCGCGGTGTCGACGACGGCTCCTGGCGCGCCTGCTGGGGTGACGCTCAGCGCCTTGCAGCCCTCAGATGGGCGGATACTCTGGAAGCAAACCATTGCGGACACAGACATCTTCTCGCCCCTCTGCGCCAGTGATGGCATGGTGTACCTCCTCACCATCTCATCCCAAGGGGCCTATCGGGTGAGCGCATTTCGCGCGGACACCGGCGCGCCAGCATGGAACAAAACGCTCGGGAGCGGAACTGCCCTGGGATTCGCCTCAGGCAGTGGCGGCGTGTATGTCAGCCTGACGCCTGGACATGTCCCCGCCTTCTGGCGACCAAACAACAACACGTCAGCGCACTCCAAGGAGTTGGCCGCGTCCATGTCACGGGACAGTGCGACTGGGGCCGCGTTAACCACCTATCGGGCGCAGGATGGCGCGCAACTGTGGCAGGCGAAAGGCTTTATCACCGTACAGGCAGCGGCGACCGGCGTGGTCTACGCGATCCAGGGCACGCCGCAGAGCAGTGGAGACGCAAGCTTCACTGCTCTCGCCTATGACGCCCAGTCAGGACACCAACGCTGGCAATCAGCGCAGTTGGGAGTAGGGGATCTCTACCAAGATAAGCCAGTTACCTTGCCAAGTGGCGCGGCGATCTACGTCTTCAACGCGCCGATGTCTGCTGGCGATCTGCATCCACGCGCCTATGCGCTCCAACCCTCCTCCGGCGCTCAGATCTGGACCAGCGCTCTTGATGCGTATGTGGGTGACAGCGTGGCGTCAGCGACGGCGGTGTATGTGGTCGCCGAACATGCGACGCCGACGGGTATCACCAGATCCCTCATGGCGCTCACGAGCGCAACCGGCGCGTCACTGTGGCAGCTTCCGCTGACCGGAGCCGCTCGCATCGCGCTGGGATACGCATGAAAGGAGTTACAGCACGCAATATGGGTTGCTCGCCACGGACAGAGCGCACAAGCCAGGCGCAGGTGGCGCGCCTGACCACCACCATTGCTCGTGCGCTGCAAGAAACCAGGCGTGGTCGCTCCACAAAGCGAGCTATGTCGCGCTGGAGCGTTCACTCGCCGATCCGAAAGAAGGATTCGTTTGTATCAGCATCGATTCACCATAATTGTCGTCGCGCTCTTCGCCGTCGCCGGCATGATGAGCGCAGGCGCTGTTCCGGCGTCGGCTGTCTCTCAGCGTTCAGTAAGCGCGTCGGCGCAGGCGCTGCCAACCACACGCCTCCTTACCAAACTTGTGCTGCCTGAGATGAGCATCGCTGGTCCCGCGCTCAGCAGCGTCTATGTGCCCAACGGAACATCTGAAAGCGTGCTGGCGTGGACCGGAACCGACGCGAGCCACCATCTCAATGTCGAGACGAGCGGCGACGGGCTGCACCTTAGTGGGAAACGTATACTGCCAGAGACCTCGCCGTATCGTCCCGATGTGGCGCTCGCGGCTCCGGCAGGAGCGGTCGCCATGGCCTGGACGGGAACTGACGCCAACCACTCGCTCAACGTGCTCTACGATGTCTATGGCCATCAGCGGAAGCTGACCCTGACACACGAAAGTAGCATCAGCGCCCCGGCGCTCCTGATCGGTCCTGGCTTCTACCTGGCCTGGACAGGGACCGACGCCAACCATTCCCTCAACCTCATGGCCATTGAAGTGACAGATTCGGGCCTCGTGGCGGGACAGAAGTCAGTGCTGTCGCACTTCAGCAGCAACGCCGGGCCGCACCTGGCGCGTGTTGGCGCAACCACGTTCGCGTTGGCGTGGACCTCACGCGGATCGCAGCTCTTCGTCGCCTCCGGCACGGATGTGCCGACCCTCTCAGTCATGAGCTTCCCGCAGTTGAGCGCCTTCGCGCCACAAACCGAATCGCTGGGGCGGGCCTATGGATCAGGGCAGCAATGGATCGGCTGGACAGGGACCGATACGGCTCATCATCTGAACCTGCAGTGGAACTTCACCGATCCCGCTACCAAGACCATACTCAGCGAGCTGGCGCTGGGTGGACCGGCGCTGGCGTTCAATGCGCACGAACAGCTTGCCTGGACGGGCACAGATAGCGCCCACCACCTCAATATCGCTACCTTTGCAGCCTCCTGACCCTCAACAGTAGGCGCGAGCAGCGCGCTGATCTCCTCTTGGAGACCGGCGCGTCTGCTAGCACAGTTCTCTCCTGTACGAGAGAAATCGACTGGCAGTGGGGAGCAGCGGGTGATCTGCAGGCGAGGCGGTAGACCAGCAGACAGAGCACCATCACGAGGCTGAGCGCCACGATGCGCTCGGGCTTTTTCACGAAGACCGAGGAGGCCAGAAACAGCGGATCTTTCAGAAAACTCCAGCCCCGCTCCACACTGTGCTGCTCTTTGTACGTCCGGATGAGTTCGTAGTCGGAGAGCTGCGCGGGATCGAGCACGTTGGTCGCCACCAAGAAGGCGGCTTTGCGCCGCGCTTCCTGTGCGACAGCCGCCGTGTCCACGCTGAGGTGGTCAGTACCTGCCACTCTACCTGGTCGGGAGGCGCGTTCTTGCGTGCGCGTCCGAGCCGGCGGTGCTTGCGCTGCATGACGAGCACGCTCTCTACCTGCAGCCACGCGGCGCACGTCTTGAGCTCGCGCGCGAGGCGCCCGCGCGTCTCGCACACAGGCGAAGCGCTGGTTGCTCAGATGCCACAGCGCTTTCTCCCACTGCTCCCGTGTCTTGTCCACCTGCCGCTGCAGCGTCGCTCTCGCTCTGTCCTCGCCTGCCAGCGTGCGCACTACCACCCAGCGTTCGCCCGCCTGCTTGCTGAGCAGACGCCCAGAACAGGTCGCCATCGTGCTGCCAGGCGTCGTCTGCTACCGTCAGCGCCGCTTTCGCCTCCGTGGAGGTGTCTCGCACACCGCTGATCCAGCGCACCCCCGCGCGTAAAGCCGAGACACATTCCCTGCGCTGTAGAGGCCGCTGTCTGCCACTAAGATCCGCGCTTCCGTGTCGTCTCCGTCTGCGCGCAGCTGCTCTGCCAGCGCCTCCACCGCGCTACTAGCGTCTCTTTGTCGCTGTCGTTGCCATCCAGCGCCTGTCAGAACAAGCGCATGTCGCCCTGCCGCGTGTCGCCAGCGCCAGCATCCACTGCTTGAGGTCTGCGCGATGATCGCGCTAGTAGCCGTAGGTCACCGCCAGCGTGTGCGCGTCCAGCTCCGCATCGTACTCCCCCGTCACCGCTAAGGAGGTGTTATCCACGGATTGCCTATTGTGAGTAGCGCTGGCAGTGGATGCTACGGCAGGATAGGCCAAGCGCGGACTTACGCGGGCATCTCTTCAAGAGCATGTTGATGCCGAGTGGCGTCTGCAATCGAGGATGGTGCTGTGGATCACGCCTGGTGTAGTCAGCCGCATTTGGCTACGTCATAGCGCTCGTGGCTTGCCAGTATTGCAGGACGATGCTGGAGAGCAGAGGAGCCTGCTACTTGCCCAATTCTCAGTCTCCCGCGAGCACCTCTGAACTGAATGGCGCGCCCGTCGCCACTGGAACCTTGCGCCCTAACAGCCACGAGATGACCAGCGCCAGTGAAACATTCTGGAAGAAGATCTCCCACCCGCTCGCGATGAGCAAGAACGTCGGCAGCGCTCCCGCCTGGCGCAGCAGCGGCACAACACCCCCAACAATGAACAGTACCGCCGAGCTGCTGAGGGCCAATCGCCGTCGTGTCAGGCTGATGGTCAGGACGAGCGGAAGCGCGGCGAACACCAGGAGCGGACCGCGAATGACCTCGGCGCCCAAGACCGCCTGAGGCGGTGGCACCTGCAGCGTCGACTGCTGAGCGCTGTAGTAGGGGCGCGTCACCAACAGATAGTTGAGCGCGCCATAGACCCAATAGAAGAGCACATAGCTTGCAGCGCTGACGCACAGGCGCCACGCCCAACTGTACCATCGACGACTAGACCACGAGAATGCGGTGGGAACACTTCCCCGCTCCACGGCAGCGTCCAACAGACCCGCAGCCCCAACCGCGAGCGCGGCGACAACGTCAATGAAAATGAGAGTCGGCAGAGATCCGACGAGTGTGGGCGCAAAGAACACTCCCTCGATGGTCGTGGAGAGCATCGTGAAGAAGACAGCGCACGCCCCGATGGCGAAGCGCTGCCATCTTGACCAAGAAGCTGGCCAAAAGATGAGCGCCAGGGTGATCCCAATGCCCACCCCCGACACCAGCGTCAAGAGCAGGCTAGTGTCAGCGCGCGTCGGCAATGGCCAGCGCAACGTGGCAGCCATGCCACCCGCAAAGACAAGCCCCAGGGTATAGGCTACAGCGATCAGCGCCGTACGCCAGACAACAGTCCACCCTCGCGAAGTCAGAAACGTTCTCATGCGCGAACCCCCAATCAGCTGACTGTGAGCGCATTACAGCAGGCACACGCACGTCTGCCTGGTACAGCGTAGGCCAGCCTACTCTCTGTTCCCTAACGACCTGTCTGGCAGTGTCACAGCCATGTCTCCATGCCCACTGACTGCGAACGCTTACATGGTTTCGTTCTGTGTCTTCGCCGTGACGCATGGAAGCCACATCCTGATGGCGCTGTGAGCGCGCTGTACGACTCTTGAGGGCGGACGCAGGGAGGCGCGGCGTCATGCTGCGCGCTCCACAGATGGGTCGACTGCCCTGTCTCCTCTGCGTCCTGCTTGCTCGCCATGAAGACAAGGAGGATTGGTATGAACGGGTCCGTCGAAGATAGGTCGTCTCAGACACGCTGGACGGTGAATCCAAGAGTCATGACCGGCGTGGTAGTGATCGCGCTTGGAGTGGTCATGCTCATCGCGTCGCTAACCGACTCGCAACTCGTCGGTCAGATGATCGTGTTGCTGCTCGGCGTGATCTTTCTCACCTGGGGTGTGATGGTCCGCCATCCCGCTCCGCTGATTCCGGGATGCATCCTCACAGGGCTTGGCGTCGGGATTGTGCTGAGTCAATGGCTCTTCACAAACATTTCAGGGCAAGCGCAGGGCGGCATCGTCACTCTCTGCTTGGGTCTGGGATTCCTGCTCATCATGCCTGCGCAGCAGTTCGTCACACGACAGACAGCGCACTGGTGGCCGCTGATCCCTGGAGGAATTCTAACCTTGACCGGGTTTGGGCTCCTGCTGGGTGACGCTGGGGTCACGATGCTGACCTGGATGGGGCGGCTCTGGCCGCTTGCGCTGATTGCTGTCGGCGGCGCCCTGCTCTATCAAGCTCTGCGCTCTCACCGTTCAGCCTCGGATGACCAGCCTGTCGTTACGCCGCCACTTGCGCCGACGACGCTGGCAGACCCCAGCGCGACTGAGAAGCAAGACAGCGACGCACACGAGCCAGCTGCTGTTTCCTGATAGCTTGTCGCGCAAAGGTGATACAAAGAGTGCTGTGGCAGGCGCTGCGATCGGCGCAGCGCCCTTGCGAATGAGCGCATTCAGAATGACGGCGATCCCTCCTGCGCTTTGTGGCGTGTTGGCGCACTCTGGGACATGCCGTAACCGGCTGCGCCACCGAGATCGAGCAGAAGAGCTAGACCCGCAGGAGGAACCACCATGTCCACATCGCAACCGACCCAGCCAGGGAGCGGAACCGAGACGCCCATTGCGGTGCCCTACCCCGACGCCAGTGACTTACATCTCCGCATCAATGAGGGCGCCTGTCGCCTCAAGATCGCGCCTGGAGCAGGCGACGCCTGGATCAACGGCGCACATCACGACCCATCTGGTCTGCGGCCGCTGCATATCACGCAGGAAGGCGGAACGGTCAGGCTCAGTGAGCAACCGAGCATATCGAACGCGTGGGAGTGGCTCGGTTCGGGCCATGGCATCGCTGATGTTCCCACATTCGACCTCGCGCTTGGCAAGGCGAAACCCTTTCGCCTGACCGTCGAGATCGGAGCCAGCGCGAACCAGCTTGACCTGGGTGGCGTTCCCATCAGCCGCCTGGCCCTCAGGCACGGCGCTGGCAAGACAGAGGTGGACTTTTCCGCTCCCAATCCGCACCCGATGACCCTGATGGAGATCAGCGCTGGCGCCGGCAGCACCGAGCTGAGACACCTGGCAAACGCGCACTTTGCCGAGCTCCTGGTTGAAGGGGGGATGGCCGCCTACGTGATCGACTTTGGCGGCGCCCTCCAACAGGACGCCCATGCGCGGATCAACGCGGCCCTCTCATCAGTGGAGATCGTCGTGCCGGCGACAACTGCGGCCAGGATTGCGACCGAGTCTCCGCTCGGCCATGTTGAACTCGGCGATGGGTTCACTGCGAAGGAAGGCGCCTTCTGGACGCTGGCGGCGATTGACGGTCGCACGCCACTGCTGACCATCTCCGCCAGTATGACGCTTGGCTCGTTGACGCTCCGCACCTCGTAGCATGTCTCCTAGCAGAGAGGCAAGTGGGCCTGTATGCAGGCACATAGCGGCGCTCTGCGCGCGTAAGAGCGCGTGGAAAATGGAGCCGCATCGCGTTCAGGCCAATGTTGAGCTGTCGCCCGCTATGGAGGATGGGGCGAGCATCATTGTGGAGTGTGAGCAGGACGTCAGCGCATGGTCACTCTCCATGCCAACCAATGCTGTCAGGTGATGCAGTACTGGTCGTTGCCCTTCTCGGCATAGTCGCTCTCGCACTCTTGGGCGCTGTACAGGCGTCGGCCGCCGCCTGATGGAAAGGCGACGTGTTGGGAAATACGTTGAGCGCCACGCGTCACGTCAACAATCTTGTGCTGGCTGAGACCAGCATCGCTGGTCCTACGCTCAGCAGCGTCGTCGTGGCCAACGGAACATCCAAATCTATGTTGGCTCGGATCCATACCGTCAGATTCCACCATCCTAACGTCGAAACGAGTAGCGACCCTTGACTTCAGTGACAAGTTTACACTCCCAGCAACGTCAAGGTACCGTCTGGACGTTGCGCGCGCGTACAGCCTGAGGGTGCTGTTGCTATGGCATGGGCGTGGACCGACGCGAACCACCATCTCAATGTGCTCTACCGCCTCTATGGAACGTCTATGGCCAGCAGCGCAGGCTGATCCTGAAGTACGAAAGCAGCATCAGCGCTCCGGCGCTTCTCATCGGCCCTGGCTTCTACATCACCTGCACGGGCGCTCTCCTGCACGATTCCCACCATCACAAGAGGCTACGACTAGTGGTGGTGGAGAGAGGTAACTTACTGCGTCTTTTCCTTGCCTAAGCGTAGTGCGGCGGGCGCCCTCGCCGCACTACAAGGGACAAAAAGGGACAAAGAGACGCCGCCTGAACCAAGCACCATGCGCAGCGCGCAGGATGACTGTGATCGATCCGTGACGCGTTCCAATAGCGCTGTGCGTGTCCTGTGCGGTGGATGTCGCATTGCTACCTAGGGTAGACACCACTTCTCTTGAAGAAAGGCACACAGCAGATGAACGCGCAGCAGGGAGCACAACCAACAGCAGAGCGCAGCGTGCGCGACCTGCTGGACTTGAGTGGAGGGGTCGCCATTGTGACGGGTGGCGCGATGGGGATCGGCCAAGGCATCGCCTTTCGTCTCGCGGAGGCGGGCGCCTCCGTGCGTGATCGCCGATCGCGATGTGGAGGCGGCGCAGCGCACGGTCGAGTTGATCACCGAGCGTGGCGGCCGTGCGACGGCCATGCAGGTGGATGTGAGCGTCATCGACGACGCGCAGGCCATGGTGCAACAGACGATAGATGCCTTCGGGCAGGTGAACATCCTCGTCAACAACGCCGGCATCTTCCCCTTCGCCCCGGCGCTCGAGGTGTGCGAGGAGCTCTGGGATCGGGTACTCGGGGTGAATCTCAAGGGCGCCTTCTCGCGCACAGGCCGCCGCGCGGCAGATGGTGACGGCTAGCATGGGAGGTCGCATCATCAACATCGCCTCGATCGACGCGCTGCATCCCACTGGCGCGCTGACGCACTATGACACCTCCAAGGGCGGCCTGGTGATGATGACCAAGTCGCTTGCGAAGGAGTTTGGTCCCTACGGCATCACCGTCAACGCTATCGCACCGGGCAGCATCGCCACTCCTGGCCGCAGCGGCGACTGCCGCCCCAAGCGAAGGAATAGCGGAGACGAGTGGCGGAGGGGAGGATCTGATGGCGGCCTTCCTGGCGCGCATTCCATTGGGGCGTGTCGGCCAGCCGGACGACATCGCTACAGCTGCGCTCTTCCTGGCGAGCGACGCCGCCTCCTACGTGACGGGGAGCTTGCTCGTGGTGGATGGTGGCTATCTGCTCAGTTAGCTCGGTCACCACTGTTTGTCAGCGCGGTGACACCCAGTGTGAGGGCTCTCCGCCACGGACGGTGCGCAATTGGCCACTGTGATATGGTGGCCAACTGCGCACGGTAAGGCGCAGGGATTCACTGTACAATTGTATGTCCGTCGTATGGTCGGGATGTCAGTCACGTTCACACGAATCTCCGAACGCCCATTTCTTGCCTTAGAAGCCATGGCGCCGAAGGAAGTCGCATCGGGCCTGCGCGCCATGAAGAGGGAGGCCACCAGATGACCTGCCTCGATGTCCGAGCGCCGTTGATGGTCATTAGGCCACTTACGTTACTCTTCTCTCCCAGCGCTTTCTCCAAGCAGATTCTCCGCAACACTCGCTACAGCTAGCCGCGACGGTGTGCCCATGATCAAGGAGGAGGCCATGCTACAGACGCCAGCAGTAGGGGCGCACGAGATTGATCCCCGACGCGGCGCGCGCGTGCAGCTCCTGCACGAGTTGCAAACGTCGGAGCTTGGGCTCAGCACGGCCGAGGCCGAGCGAAGACTTGGGCAGACGGGTCCCAATGAGCCGCCCTCTGCGCGGCGTACGGCGGGCATTCGTCAACTGGCGCATTTCTTCGTCAACCCGCTGGTCATCATCCTGCTCCTCGCCAGCATTATCTCCGCGGCGCTTGGGGAAACACTCAACGCCACCATTATCGTGATCATGGTGCTGCTCAGCGTCGCGCTCAACTTCTTTCAGGCAGCGCGCTCGCAACGCGCCGCCGATCGCCTGCGCGCTTCCGTGACCCCAACCGCTAGTGTGCTTCGCGACGGTGCCTGGCGGGAGCTCCAGCGGCGGGCAGTAGTTCCGGGCGATATCATCCGCCTCGGCGCCGGGGACCTCGTGCCCGCCGATGCCCGCCTTCTTGAGGCCCGCGACCTACATGTGCACCAGGCTACGCTCACTGGTGAGTCCCTCCCGGCCGAGAAGGAAGCGGTCGATAGCGACACGCAGCCTGCGAACGACGGCGGAACTGATGCCGCGCGCGGGACTGTATCACACCCGCTTGCGGAGGCGCGCAATGTGGTGCTCTTAGGCACCTCTGTTGTCAGTGGAACAGCCACCGCCGTGATCGTCGCCACTGGCGGCAAAACCGCCTTTGGCGATATTGTGGCCCGGCTTGCCGCGCGGCCGCCAGAGACCGAGTTCGACCGCGGGCTCCGCCACTTTAGCTTCCTCATCATGCGCGCTGTTGTCTTCCTCGTGCTCTTCGTCACTCGTCGTCAACCTGGCCTTCCAACGGCCCGCCTTCGAGTCTTTTCTCTTTGCCGTGGCGCTCGCCGTCGGGCTGACGCCTGAGTTCCTGCCAATGATCACGACGGTGACGCTTGGACAGGGGGCGCTGCGCATGGCGCGGAGAAGGTCATCGTCAAGCACCTGGCCGCCCTCCAGAACTTCGGCAGCATGGACATCCTGTGCAGTGACAAGACCGGGACCCTGACGAGCGGAGAGCTGGTACTCGATCAGCATCTAGATCCCCTGGGGCAGACCTCGGAGCGTGTCGCTCCTCCTTGCCACAGTGAACAGCGCATTCGAGACTGGTATCCAGAGTCCGCTCGACGCTGCGATTCTCGCGCATGGACGCCCCGAAATGAGCGCGTACCGCAAGGTCGATGAGATCCCTTCGATTTCGAGCGTCGGCGCTCCTCGATCGTCGCCGAGGTCGGTGGCCAGCGCATCTCTCATCGTGAAGGGAGCCCCCGAGAGCGTCATGCAGATCAGCGCGCGTTATGAGGCGCGCTGGGACGAGCGTCATGCCGACTCCGCTAGAAGGCGAAACGCGACGCAGTTGCGAAGCCACATACGAGCAGCTGAGCGAACAAGGCTACCGCACACTGGCCGTGGCATATCGCGCGGTTCCTGTCAAGGACGGCTACCGCGCCGACGATGAGACCGCACTGACCTTGGCTGGATTCCTGGCCTTCGTCGATCCGCCGCTCGCCGATGCGCGTGATATCTTGCAGAGGCTGCGACGACGACGGACTCGAGGTGAAGATCCTCACGGGCGACAACGATCTGGTGGCGCGCCATGTGTGTCAACAGGTCGGACTTGACGGTGGCCAGATCGTCCTCGGGGATCGAGTTCGATGCGATGACCGACAGCGCGCTCGCAGCCTGTCGCCGAGCAGACGCAGCGTCTTTGCCCGTGTCTCGCCGGCGCAGAAGAACCGCATCATCCTCGCGCTCAAGGCCGCAGACACGTCGTCGGCTTTCTGGGCGACGGCATCAACGACGCGCCGTCGCTGCATGCGGCCGACGTCGGCATCTCGGTGGCGAGCGCCGTCGATGTCGCCAAGGACGCCGCCGAGATCATCCTGCTCGAACGCAGCCTGACCGTGCTGCACCGCGGGATTCTCGAAGGCCGCAAGGCCTTCGGCAATGTCATGAAGTACCTGCTGATGGGCACCAGCTCCAACTTCGGCAACATGTTCAGCATGGCGGGAGCCGCGCTGTTCCTGCCGTTTCTGCCGATGCTGCCGACGCAGATCCTGCTCAACAACTTCCTCTACGATCTCGCCCAGGTGACGATCCCGACCGACAACGTGGACGCAGCCTTCATCGGAGAAGCCGCATCGCTGGGACATCTGGCCTCATCCGCGACTTCATGATCTTCATCGGGCCGATCAGTTCGCTCTATGATTTCCTGACCTTCTTCGTGCTGCTGACAGTGTTTCCACGCCTCGGAGCAGCTCTTCCATACCGGATGGTTTGTCGAGTCGCTCGCGACGCAAACGCTGGTGCTCTTCGTCATCCGCACGGCAGGGCAATCCCTTCCGCAGCCGCCCGAGTCGTGCGCTGACAGTAACCACACTCACCATTGTGCTCGTTGGACTGCTCTTGCCCTTTACGCCGCTCGCTGGCGCGCTGGGGTTCGTGCCTTTGCCCCCACTGTTCTTCCTTTTCCTCTTGGTGGCCACGATTACCTATCTCGCCCTGGTCCAAGTCGTCAAAGGTGTGCTGATGCGCCGCCGCGCATATTAGGTGAGACTGGGGGTCTGGGTTTGTACGATATTGCTCGGTACGGAAGGACACTATTGAGCTGCTTACAAAAACAGCTACGAGCCCCTGCCCGCGAACAGACCTTTGGGAGCAAGCGCTGTTCTATCTCACGTCAGCGAACGTGCTGAGCGCCAAGTGAGACGGCTGAGGCAGACTCTATGCAGCCACCACCGATGGCGCGCCGGTGTTCTACTTTCATGGCCCGCCCAGTTCGCGCCTCGAGCGGCGCCTGTTCAGTGATGAGTCGTTGGCGACGCGCCTGCGTCTGCGCGTCATCGCTATGGATCGAGCAGGCATGGGGCTCTCCACGTTTCAAAAGGGGAGGCGCTTGAGTGATTGGCCAGCAGATGTTGCGGCGCTCGCCGATGCGTTGGGAATCGAGCGCTTCGCCGTGCTGGGCTTCTCTGGTGGTGGCGCCTATACGGCGGCGTGCGCCGCCGCCGTATAGGCGCCACCTCCGTCGCGATCGTCAGCGGCGCAGCGCCATTTCTTGCGCCTGGATGCATCGAGGGCATCAATCCGATGAGTCGTCAGTTCTTCGACCTCTGCCGCACGAAACTCCTGCGCCGCAGACTGCTGCTGCGGCGCAGGAGGGCCATACCTCAATGAGTTGCCAATTCGCGTCACCCCATAGCGAGCGCCTCACCTGCATGCACAACGCCGTTGAGCGGAAAAGGAGCGCATGAAGGCCACGAGCAGACGTCCGAGGTCATGCCATGATCATGAGACGGCGCTATGAGGGGAGGGTGCACAGATGCCTCAGAAGAGCCGGTTCAGAAACTACTGGGTCTATAGCATTGGCCTCGCCATCGCCTGGATTATCGTGCTGACCCTCACCTGGATCATCAAGGGGGCGGCGGGGCTGGGAACAGCCTTGCTCGTCCTCTCGGACTTCTGCATCGGCTGGGTATCCACCGCGATTGCCCGCTACGTCTATCCGCCGCCAAAGCGCTGGACAGCGCAGCGGCCTTGAACATAATCGCCGAGCGATGCGCTCGCATCAGCGGCTGACGAGATGTGCTACCTGCTCACCCCACTCCTCAGGCATGAGGCAGAATCCCATCCCGCCTCAATAGTCACCGCTTTACGCTATTGGTGAGCCAAAGCCTGTCAGGGCACTACATCGTCTCCATCCCGATGACGCAACGCCATCATCTACAAGTAGGCACGAGTAGCCCCCTCTTCCACGTTCTCACAGATGCGGGATCTTTATCGTTACCCGGTTGTGATCCTTTTGTGATATTTGGGGCCTCCACGCTGTGCTTCCCGTGACACTTGTAGCACACAGTGCTATCGCGCCAACTGGTATGTGCGCGGTCGTACATCTGGAGGTCGCGGCGGTGGGCGCCTTGATACCACCAACTGATCTCGTAAGGACACGTTCGACGCTTACAGTTGTGACGTCGGGCTCAGCTCCATCGTGCTGTGGGTGACCGAGATTATGAAGATCTTCCGCCGTCGCGCCGCTGCACGCGTGGAAGCGATCACCGCCACCGAGCCAACGCCTGCCGTCGAGGCTGCATAGGGAGAGTTGCAGAGACAGTGAATCGCGCCTATGTGCATTGGGCGCGGCCGCCCACGCAGACATGTCGCAATCGGCCCCTCGGCCAGCGGCGTGTCTGCAGCGGGTCGCTCCCTGAGATACACTCTCAGTCTCAGACAGTACGCGTCAGACCTACTGCATACCCCCTCCCAGCGGCATCGCATCAGATCCTCTATTGAGGCTCGCCATGTCAGCAACGAGTTCCCCGTGGGCCCCGTCATCCCGCCGCGCTCGTCTGGAGCAGTGGGCGCCGGGGCTACGCGTTCTGCGCACCTATCAACGTGCCTGGCTATCGAAAGACCTCGTGGCAGGTCTCATCCTCTCTGCGCTGCTTATTCCGCAGGGCATGGCCTATGCCGACCTGGCTGGCTTGCCGGCGATTACCGGCCTCTACACGACCGTCATCTGTCTGCTCGCCTATGCGATGTTTGGGCCTTCCCCCCGTCTGGTGCTTGGGCCAGATTCAGCCTTGGGACCAATGATCGCTGCGGCGATTCTGCCGCTGGCGGCGGGCAGTGTGGACAAGGCTATAGCGCTCGCTGGGATGCTGGCCCTGATGGTCGGCTTGATCTGCGGAGTGACTGCAGTCGCTCGCTTTGGATTCGTCGCAGACCTCATCTCCAAGCCTACACGCATGGGCTATCTGTCAGGGTTAGCGGTCACAATTGTGGTTGGTCAACTGCCAAAATTGCTCGGATACTCCGTTGACGCCGATAGCTTTCTCCAGGAGGTCCGCGCAATTGTGGCAGGGCTAGGACAGACCAACCTCTGGACCTTCGCCGTTGGCCTGCTCACCCTGGGGATTATCCTGGGCCTGCGCCGCTGGGCGCCGAGATTCCCAGGGATCCTAATCGCTGTAGTCGCCGCTATCGCTGCCACAGTCCTGTTCAACCTGCCTGCACATGGGGTGGCGACGGTGGGCGCCCTGCCACAGGGCTTTCCGCTGCCGCAGTTCCCTGGTGTGCCTCTGGCGGATCTGCCCATCCTCGCCGCGACTGCGCTCGGCATCTCGCTGGTCGCGATGGGTGACACCATCTCGACCTCGGCTGGTTTTGCCGCTCGTCAGGGCCTGGAGGTAAACGCCAACCAGGAGCTGGTTGGCATTGGCGCGGCGAATGTGCTGGCCGGTTTCTTCCAGGGATTTCCCGTCAGCACCAGCGGCTCACGTACTGCCGTCGCCGAGCAGTCCGGAGCGAAAACGCAGCTGACGGGCGTGGTCTCAGCCGCCGTCATTATTCTGATGTTGCTCTTTTTTCCGGGCCTTGTGCGCAACCTCCCGCAGTCAGCGCTGGCCGCCATCCTGATCGTCGCCGCCGCGAGCCTCCTCGACGTCGAAGGACTGCGCCGCTTGCTCGGAGAGAGCCGCAGCGAGTTTGTTCTCGCCATCATCTGTGCGCTCGGCGTCATCTTCATCGGCGTGCTGCAGGGAATACTTCTGGCAATCCTGCTCTCGGTCTTCCAGCTCTTCGCGCGTATGTGGCGACCCCGCTGGGCGATCCTGGGACAGGAGGAAGGGTATCCTGGCTTCCATGACCTGCGGCGGCATCCTGCGGCGCGGACATTCCCCGGCGTCCTCATTATCCGATGGAATGCGCCTTTGATGTTTGCCAACGCCACGGTGTTTCGTTCTCTCATTCGCGAGCAAATCGCGCAGGCTGACCCAAAGCCCCAATGGGTAGTGGTCTCGGCTGCGCCAATCACTGATCTAGATACCACTGCGGCCGACACGCTGCGTGATCTCGATCTAGAACTCAACGCACAGGGCATCCATCTTGCCTTTGCCGCGCTGCAAGGACGTGTGCGCGATCATCTCATCAAATTAGGGCTGCAGAAGACGATTGACGCGCGGCACTTTTATCCGACGCTTGAAACCGCGATCAAGGCCATTGTGGAACAGTGAGGAGCGTCATGGCATTCACATGGAGGTTTGCCGCCTATTAGCGCCGAAATGCTCGCAAGTGACCAGGGGGCTTGAGTCTGCGTGTTGAACGTAGAGACGTTGAAGAATGCGGCGCTCCAAGGCGGCCACGGAGCGAAGGGTGGAGGTCCAAGTGCACACCATGCGCAGCCACTATCCGCGCTTGTCGCTCGTCGACCAAAGCGCGCTCAAGATCGAGCGGACCGATACTCCAGCGCACATCGCTGGTCTGTGCATCCTCACGGCCGAGCCGCTGTTTGACGCTGCCGGCGCCTTTGACCTTGAGAGGATCAAGCGCCGTCTCGAGCGCCGCCTCGATCGCGCCCCAGCGCTGCGCAGGATCATCCAACCAGCGCCGCCGCTTGGTGGTCCGCCGCTGTGGGTGGATGATCCCCAGTTCTCGATCAATCGGCACGTGTATGCTGCGCGACTCGCCCCCCCTGGAGATAGAACCATCCTCCTCAGAACCGTCGAACTCGTGCTGCGCCAACTGCTTGACCGCTCCCATCCCCTCTGGGAGATCTGGTTCTTCACCGGTTTAGCGGGCGGCCAGGTCGCCATGCTTGTCAAGGTCCATCATGCGCTCGCTGACGCCGCCGCCGCCGTCGCGCTCATGGGCGCGCTCCTTGATCTTGCGCCTGACACGCCGGATCCACCTTCCAAGCCGTGGACGCCCGCCCCTGGGCCCCCATCGCAGGCGCTCTTCCACGACAATATTAGCAACCAGCTGGTCTCGATCCGCTCTACGCTTGCGCACCCGGCTCGGGTCGCTCACAGCGTCTGTGCAACGCTCAGCGATTCAGCCCAATTTCTCCAGCGATTCAATGCCGCTCCGCGCACGTCATTAAATGGGCTCTTCGCGGAAGAGTGCCGTATCCGCGCCATATCTGTGGACCTAAAGACGGCGCGCATCGTGGCGCGGACGCACCGTGCGAAGGTGAATGACGTCGTCTTGTCTGTGCTCAGCGGGGGCCTGCGTGAGCTGCTGATTTCACGCGGTGAGCCAGTCGCGGGCCTGGAACTGACGGCTCTCGTCCCGACGACGCTGCGAGCCGAGCAGACCTCGGGGGCAGTGGGCAATGAGCTGGGCCTGTTGCTGACGAAGCTGCCTGTTGGGGAGCCTGACGCGCTGGGGCGATTGCTGCGTGTATCTGCTCTGACACGGGCCGCCAAAGCGGTGCAGCATCCTGGCTACATGACTGACCTCTTGGGTATCGGAGCGGTTCTCGGTTTGGCGCGGCCGTTCCTGGCGCTCCAGCGGATGATCAATATCTTTGTCACCGACGTGCCTGGTCCGCCCATGCCGCTCTATTTCCTGGGCGCCAAAATCGAGGAGGTCTTGCCGATCATCGGGCCGGGCGGGAATGTCTCGCTGATGCTCTCAGCGTTCTCCTACTGCGGTCGTCTGAGTCTCCTGCTCGACGTCAGGGCGTCGGCGTATCCTGACATCGCCGTGCTGGTTGATGGGATGCAACGGAGCTGGGAGGCGCTCAGGGAGAGGTCTGCCTCGACGCCGGTTACAGCGCGCTTGGAAACCACACGAGACCGGTCGACCGTGTCATAGTCGGCCGGTGGCAGTGACAGAATCGGGCTTTAGCCCGCCGCAAGCCATGTTGTTTCAACGGCAGTGGTGCGGCGTGCGGCGGCTTCAGCCCGACGTCCCATGTGGGTCCCTCTCAGTGCCGTTTCCGCTCTGGTGTGCAAGAAGAGCTGCGTGTACGGCTCGATCAGTACCTGCTCCTAGAGACCAGGCATCCGTGCCGTCGGCGGGGAGACCGCCGTCAGGCGGTAACGTAGCTCGTTGGAGCATGCGTCGCCTGAGAACCCGCCGGGCCTCGGCCCGTGCGGAGTGTCAGCATGAACTGTGCGCCCTCATGCGCTGCACGACCGATGCGCCACGAGAGGCCAGTCAGCGCGCTCAATGTGTTGGTGTGAGCGAACCAGAAAGTACGGCTGGATAGCTGGTGACCGCGCCGAGAGGAAGCGGATACGCTGCAAAACGCTGCGACTACGGCCACTGAGTGGGCTGCTCATAGTAGGCGCCTGCTCGCCAGCAGGCGAATTCTACACAATTACGTCTGGAGCACCGTGGGGGTGCGGCCAGGGGCGAGACCGTCGGCGCCTCCATGCGTGCCACTCCTTGACGCCACGAGATGCGTCGCGCGGTTGCCCAAGGCTGTTGGTATGGAGCGATTGGGTGGCGAACTTGACGAGGAACGCCACGATCTCGCCACTGGCTCGCTCGATCAGCACGCCGCCATCCTGCCAAATGCCATCCCGCTGCTGGAATGGTCCCGGTGGATCCCCCTGGTTCATGTGGATGTCATGCACCCCCAGCCCGGTCGTGGAGGGCGCGCCAAAGACGAAGACCCGCACACTGCCCAGCAGCTGCGTCTCCAGCGCATCGAGCGCATTCTCTCCGGTGCTGTCCATCCAGGGGTTGCGCAGACTCTCCAGCCAGCGCAGAAAGCGCCCGATCAACGAGTCGCGGCGGAAGAGCCAAGTGCTGAAGGAACTGGCCACCATGCCGACAGGCACGAAGGGGCTACGGAGGTAATCGATCGCTCCCGAGGAGCGTGTCGAAGCAAGCTCATTCCACCCGAGCGGTAGCGCCAGCGTCGGCGCGAGCGCCGAGCGGCTGAGATGGCGGATCAAGCGAAACTGCACCTTGACACCACTCGGCGTCAAGGTATCCACCGCGCCTTCGTATTGTCCCGCAGGCGTGTCCAAATGGAGCGTGCCATGCCTGAAGGAGTCAGTCGGTGTGAGGTCATCGCGGGTAAAGTGGTTGAGTGTTCCCACGAGGACACCATAGGCAGGTAGAGGCATCTCGCTCGCTCCTTTCGGCTGCTCGCGCCTTCGCTGTGGGATGAGGCGTGCAGAGAATGGCGGCGATCCAGCCACCATCACACCCATCTCTATCACGAAATAACCAAACGAATAGTTACGACGTCATGAGAGAGATAGATGCACCCGCCTGGCTACTCACGCATCGAATAGACTTGGGCGCTGGTATGGTCTCTCGTAGATTCGTTCGTGTCGCTCACAGGCACAGATTTGGACAACTTATCACGGATCTTGCGCGCCTTGACCTCGGATCCCTGTCTCTGGCGTGATCCGTCCACTCTTGACCGCCGCTGCCAACGCCGCATGATCTCGCTCGGTCTGCTCAGCGTAGCGTTCAGCGAAATCGGCGATGGCCTCATCGAGCTTTGCGCTGCCTCCAAGATATGACGCTATCGCAATACGATCACCCGAGCGCGCATGCGCGCTAACGTCCACCCGCAGATCTGCGCGTACAGCAACCACCCTTGGGGGAGTAACCGCTCCAGAGGCACCGAGAGCTTCATGCCGCGCAACTGCCGCACATAGAAATCCTGACCAGCCACGCTGCTCGTCCACCACACGATGTCCGTGGTGCTGGTACTTGCTTTTCGGCAGATACGCCTCCAGGACCGACGCCTCCGCTTCCTTGAGTTG
This sequence comes from uncultured bacterium, assembly GCA_963733745.1. GTDB lineage: Bacteria > Chloroflexota > Ktedonobacteria > Ktedonobacterales > JADMIN01 > DASWAC01. The sequence goes on along the minus strand of CAVTFE010000080.1, from coordinate 8,153 downwards.
GAATAAGAGGGGATCGTCGTTGTCGCGGCGGACGAAGAGAGCGATATAGCAGCGCGTGGCGGAGCCGATCTTCAGCCGCATCGCCATGATGCTTCTCTGTGGCTTCTTTGCCGCTCACCAACTTGGCCACGCGGGGTTTTTCGCGGACGCGTTTGGACCGCTCGAGATGCTCTGCGTGTACGGCCCCATCCTGCTCACACTGGCTGCGCCGTTCGTGGGAGACATTACCGGTCGCCGCAATCCCGGACGTCCCCTGGAAACCGCGACGAGCCTGTGTATCGCCCTTGCCGGCCTGTGGCTCTTGCATGTGTTTCCCTTTGACTTCACCCACTTCGCTGACATCTTCCCACAGCAACTGCAGTTCATGTTCGCGTGGGTGAGTGATGGGATTGGCAAGATCGTCCTGCTGCTGCAGGTGGTGGTCGGCTTGCTCTCGGCCTTTGCTGTTACTATCGCCTATGTGCTGCATGCGCTGCGTGCGAGCTCGAACTGGGCATCGGCTTAAACCACAGTGTGACTCGATTCCCAGAGATGGGCTCGGTATATCCCTGGCCGTGCGCCAAAGACTGCAACTCGATCGACCCATGAGGTGTCCATCGCAGGCTATGAGACGGCGGGGGGATCCTTTCGAGGGTGGGAGCATGCTGAGACAGCGCCTCGTACTGCGCTACGGCGTCAGTGAACTGGCGCTCTAGCCGTTGCATGTCACGAGTGGAAACACCGCGCAGCGAAGCGTTCTCCAACGACACGAGCTCTTGCTCCATACGTCGCTCAGCGAGGCGCAAGCGTGCGGCATGCAGCTCAGGAGGAGCGCTGTCATCACGGAGTGCCACGTCCGCTGCCGTATCGAGCGCTCCTTGCTCGGCTGCATCCGTGTCATGCTGTACAGGCAAGAAGGGAGCTTTCTTGTCCGAGGCTGCGTTACTCGAAAGAACGTATCTGTCCCCAAAGAGGAATGAAGGCCCCGAGCACGCTATTGCTGTCTTGAACCGATCTTATTTCAATTGATGAAGCGAAACAGCGTCGGTGCGCAGCCGAATTGCCTGCATGCGACGGGAGACCAAGCGGTTATGGCTGTGCCCCCGATGTGTCTTGGAGAACTGCGGACGTGACGGCGCTGTGATTGACATGCTCTATCCTGGTGGGATAGCGACGAAGTACGCACAGCGCCTAGATTCCAGGCAAGGAATGCGACTCACGACAGGCAGGCCGCACAGCGTCAAGGGATGAAAGACGTGCGATGAAGGCGCGCCCTCGGTGTCTGCTCGGTATCTGCTCGGTATCTGTATGCCACACGGTGACTAAAGGATCGGGGAAAGGGGCGCTCAGATGAAGGTCCACCGGCTATTTGGCCGAGCATGCATGATCGCCATCGCATTTGGCGCGTTGCTGTTGAGCAGTTGCAGCGTTGGAAACGCCGGAAACGCTGCCTCTGAAACTGCTACGCCAACGCTCGCAGCACAAAGCGCCGGCGCGTCCAACCACGCGATCACCATCCCCAACAACGACATCTTTGCGCCCTACATGACCGTCCTGAATGCAGGGGACACCGTCACCTGGCTCAATCAGGATGCGATTCTGCACACGATCCTGACCGCGCCTACCACTGCAGGAGGCGCAGTGAATCCCGAGCAATTCCAGATCGTGCTTGGACCAGGAAAGGCCGCCAGTAAGACACTTCGTCACCCCGGCCTCTATTACTACTATTGTGATGCGCACACCATATTCCATGATCAGGGCCCCGCCGCGGCTCGCCCCGGCATGCGGGCGTATCCGGTGCCGATGGACGGGTTCCTCTATGTGCTCGGGCCGGGGATCAGTGGAGTAGCCAAGCAGTCGGTCATTATGTCCGCAGAAGATCGTTTCATGCCATGGCTGACGCTGATCAATCACGGCGGAACGGTCACCTGGACCAATCAGACCCAGCGCACGTTGACCATACAGGGCGCGCCGGGGTATGGGCTGGTCAATCCCACGCCGCTCACAATGCAGATAGCGCCAGGAAGCAGTTCATCGCTCACCTTTAACACCGTTGGCATCTACGACTACTACGCAGCCGAGCGGGCGTCTCTGGATCCGATCTGGATGCGACCGGCGGCGATGCAAGGCGCCGCGAGCTACCCAACGCCAATGGAAGGCATTGTCGCCGTGTTTCCGTAGACGCATCGCTGCTGTACTCTGGCGCAGCGCTCGCTGACCAGCGTGTGCGCTGCGTCTGCGCCAGCTCTTGAGCGTGCAGTTTCGGGTGGCGTGAGAGCGTCACCAGGAGGGCATCCATCCCATCATGAAACGCTGCTCCGCCAAAGAGCAATGACGCACGTCCCATTGGTGCAGGCGTTTACGCCATCGCTCCGAGCGGCATGCTGATCTTGTAGGCCGTGGCGGAGTGATCGGCGAGCACCTGTTGCACGCCGCCTTTCTCCTCAGCCTCCTGCTCCAGTGCAGCCATGTCCGCGCCGGACACCCCTGTGGATCAGGTGCGCCGTGATCGTTTCGAGACACGGAGTGTGACCGGCGAGACCACCGTGTGAGGGACAAAGGGCACACTTGTGGCAGGCATACTGCACTGGCGCAGTGCGGAATGACCGACCTAGCGCCAAGCAGGCAAACCGGGGAAATCGTTCGGATCGAACAGGAGGCATCTTCCATGAGCAGTCAAGCCAGTCCACTGTTCCGGTGGGCCAACATCGCCATCGCCGCCATCGCCGGCGCGTGGACCCTCTTCCACCTCTATTGGGATCTCACTAAGCACACTGGTGAAGACTATTGGGGCCAAGCCTTGCTCGTGCTCTTTGTCCTCGCCCTCATTCTCGCCTTCGTCCGCTACGCCCAGGAGCGCTCGGCATTACTCGCCAGCACCCCGAACGACGAGTATCCCGAGCCCGCTATCTCCCGCTTCTTCCTTTCGACCGGCGGCGCCGCGGCGCTGTGGTTTGTGGTGCGCATGAACGTTGGCGCACAGTGGTTCCTCGCCGGGTGGGAGAAAGTCCAAGACCCCGCCTGGGGGACCAGTGGAACCGCACTCAAGGGGTTTGTCGCCGGAGCACTGGCCAAATCCAGTGGCGCGCACCCGTCCGTGCAGGGCTGGTACGCCAGCTTCTTGCAGAATGTGGTGCAGCCCAACGCCGGACTGTGGTCATTCCTGATCACCTGGGGTGAGGTCGCGGTCGGGCTGGGCCTGCTCATCGGCGCGCTGACCGGCATCGCGGCGGGCTTTGGCGTGCTGATGAACCTGAACTATCTGCTCGCCGGGACGGTGAGTATCAACCCGGTGTTGGGAATCATGGGGCTGTTCCTCGTGCTCGCCTGGCGGGTAGCGGGCTTGGTTGGCTTGGATCGCTGGCTCTTGCCGCTGCTGGGCTTGCCGTGGAAACCAGGGACGGCTTTTGCCCCCTCGCCGGGGAATGCGACAAGTCCTACTGGGTCATGATGTATGAGCAGGAGCCGCACCCCTGGCAGTGCGGGAGCCAGTTGTTTGCAATGGGCCACATTCGCAGTGCAGTCGGGTGAGGGGTGAGGATCTCTGAGCGGCTCGACATGGCAGCAGCCCGCGCGTAGCAGATCTGGGAGGACAAGCTACGCGTGAGCTGCTACTTCCCGGTCAAACTCATCCAGATGTTGGGTGAGCAGATCCCGCACCGAGTAGGCAGATTTGAACTCCAGTGGCAAAGCGTCATGTGAGGCAAAGATCCCCACGAGCATGTGGACACGCTGCTCGAGCTGCCCAAGAGGAGCCGAGTACTCACCTCATATCTCACGCTGCCTCTACAGCGGTGGGTCTCCTCCGTACGGTGACATCACCGGAGATACAACGTTGTGCAGGCATGCGCAGCACACTATTGACTACTTCAGATCTGCACGCCGGCCAGCGACAGTCACGAGTGCGCATAGGACACGTCACGCATGCTGACAGGCATGAGCTGACCGACTCCTGTTGGGATGGTCCTTTGACGCGAGGACAGCGACAGCGCGGTATACTGAGCCGGCAACCAGTCCACAAGCACGAGAGATGCCGGAAAGGACGACGACCATGGCGTTCCACACAGATATCGTGGCGCTGGCGCAGCGCAACGACGATTTCCGACGCGAGGTGATCACTGGCGTGCACAGCCAGGTTGTCCTAATGAGCATTCCACCAGGCGGCGAAATTGGCGAGGAAGTTCATGTGGACGTTGATCAGACGCTCGTCTTTGTCGCTGGCGAGGGGCAAGCCATCCTCGATGGAGTGACAATCCCGGTCGTGAGCAATAGCCTCTATTTTGTTCCCGCTGGCACGCGGCACAACTTCGTCAATACCGGCGCTGGGCCCCTGAAACTCTATACCGTGTATGCGCCACCCGAGCATGCGCCCGGAAGCGTGTTCAAGACGAAGGCAGAAGCCGACGTCGCCGAGCCGCATTGACACGTGCACAAGGTCCCGACCCAGTTCCCAGCTCCAAACACGATGCCCAGCAGCACACAGCCGCTCCCCATGGTTGCGGTGTAGGTAGCAGCGCCCGAGAGAGTATTGCCCATCAAGACCACATTCGGCGACGCATTGCACGCCATATCCGGTGCCAGAGAGGGGACCTGGTTGGCGCGCACCACGACCAGGACGGAGTCGTAGCGATCATGCGTATCGAGCGCATCTATGACCCAGACTCGTGTCACACGCCGTTGCTTCGTCACGGGATCCTCGAGGATGATCCCGTTATCTCGAATCGCCTCATAGCGCCCGCCACGCGCCAGGACCGTTACGTCGCACCGTGCCTGGCAGAGGCGGGTGGCGCAGATGGAGCCAGTCACGCCGGCGCCAATGACGAGCAATCGCAGCTGCTCAGCGCTCCCGTGCGCCGTGCAAATTGCCCAGTGTGTGGATTGATCTCATCCCGTTCTTCGCGCATCCCCAGCTGAACGCGCGAGCGTGTGGATGTGTCGCGCATGTGCGCAAGCGCCTGGGTCTCGAGACACCTTTGAGACATGGCGGGGACTATCTTGCTTCATACGAACACCTCTACGACAGATGTCAGTAGAGGCAAAGTGTGCGGGAGGCGGGCTGACGGAGGCGAATAGGGGTGGAATGCGCGTATTGCGCATTCGATCTCGAGAGCAATGTGCTTCAGCTGCCCTCTGTGTAACGGGGCGCAAGCGCTCTGCGCCGCTGTGCTGCGTGTGAGCCAGCCGCAGACGGCTGCTGGCCTCTCATGTAACGCCACCTCGATGTGGCGTCGTGTGCTGCGCGCTGTCGGCGCGCCAAAACGTGCGCAGGAGGGACTGTCATGGACATGACCCATCAGCAACTCATGAGCCAACGCCAGACGCCAGATCCCTTTGACCCGAACCCGCTTTGTCAGGGCGACGTCGAAGCGGTCTCCACTGGCTTCTGGGACGATCTCCACTGGACAATCTACATCTGCCAAGACTGCCACACGCCCATCGCGGCGGTTGGCGGCGCGCCGCACTGGTGGAACCATGTGCTCTCGCATGAGGCACGGGAGCGTCTGTGCGTCTAGCGGACTGCACAAGTCAGACAGTTCCGATCTGTCGCCGTTCGGGGCCTAGGAGAAGGTACACATGCAAGCAGGATTCGTGGTCCCATCCATGGGACGTGTCGTGACGCTGATCTTCATCGCCTGGCTCTCCATGTTAGGTGTCGACTTCCTCGTGCATGCTGGGCTCTTGGCCAGTCTGTACACGCAATCGAGCCCCTTCCTGCTGTCTCCAGCAACCGCCTTCAACTTGATCCCCGTCGGCTATCTCTCCTTCCTGTTGCTCACTGTTCTCCTGGTGTGGTTGATGATCCGTCTGCAAGTGGTGGGCTGGCGAGGCGGCGTCATCTTTGGGCTTGAACTCGGTGGGCTCATGTGGGGCGCCTTCGTGTTGGGGCTGCTGTCCATCTCGACAGCTGGTGCGCCCTTGCTTGTCGGCTGGTTCGTTGGACAAACGGTGGAGTTAGGGATCGCGGGCGCCGTGGTGGGGAGTGGGTTGGCAGGCACGCGTGTGTGGCGGCTGCTTTGGGTAGTCGTCGGTGTTGTCGTGGTGTGCGTCCTGGCGACGATCCTCCTGCAGTCGATAGGAGTGACACCCATCACGCGCCTGCCCTCATGAGCGTGACAGGACAACGCGAGACGGCGAGCGATTTGCCAGGTATCCTACGGTGCAGGCGCACGGCTTCACTCACGGCGCTGCTAGTCCCATCGCTGGGGAATCTCAGGAGGAGATGCAGCGCCATAGATGGATCCGCCCCATTCGACACTGCGACGCAGGTATTCAAAACATTGCCGTGCGTCGCGTGACGCTCTTCCACGGGTGGATGAGATCTTGGGGCCTCGCTGAAACCTGTATAGCCTCGTATAGGCGCTGACCAAAATCGCCACTCAGCCTAACCTTGATGCTGCTCGCCCTTCGCAGAGTGTGGCAGATTCAGGTCATAGGCGGTTGGATGCTTTGACTGATAGAGGAACAACTCAGCTCCACTTGGAAGGTGGATGGACGCCAGGATTCCCCAGCGCTCGTCGCTTGGCGGCCGGGAGATGCGAACATCTTTGGCTGCCAGCTCTATCAGCGTGTCCTCAAGGTCGTCGCACATCAGGTAGACCTCGTGCTTGGAGGGTCCTTCTGTTGGATGCACAGCGACCTCGGCAGGCGGCAGTTTGAAGATCAGCCACCCTGCGCCTGCGTCGACCCAGGGAAATGCCAGCACATCCCGAATGAATGCGCTGTCAGCTTCTGCGTCGGGAGTGTAGAGAATAACATGCGCGCCACTGATCATTACAACGTCCTCTCGCTGGTGTTCGTGTCCGGTCCTCCTCATGTATTGCGATGGGTTGAGGACGCAGCATACCATGCCTTCGTGCGCGGCGAGACCGCTGCTGAGGATCTTCGCCGCCAAAGGCGTGTTGCCCTTGGAGTTCAAGCCAGCATACTCCGTGGGAGATCTGGTCACGCAGTATCTCGACGAGTTGGAGTAGGAGGCGGAGCGCGGGGGTGGTGTGCTGCAGATCCGTGCCAGCCACCTCGTCACAGTGTATGAGTCAACGATGCAAGTGGCGGCAACAGGTGAGACAGACTGCGTCTTCCCGGCGGTGTTGAGTGTGTGCGACTACACCTGGGAAGTCACGCCCAAGATTCCGGAAGGCTCCCTTTCCTGCCCTGACGGTGCATTGTTGAGCGCTCGTTGGCCTGCTAGGGCCGCTCGCGCCGACTGGGCAAGGATGATGACTTCCCGCTGGGTAGCAGGCTGGTCACGACGAGACGGGAGCTTGTCCAGACAGCTGCGCCAGGACGACGACGCTCCCATTGGGATCGGCGAAGTACGCCGCCTCCTCTCCCCAGTCTGCAGCGCTCGCGGCCTGAGGACACGCGCGCCTGCCGCTTCAACGCGCGCGATGGCTGCGGCGAGATCAGTGGCGTACAGGTAAATCTCGACCCATGATCTCCCCATGCGCTGGTGTGCGAGGGACTTGTCCGATGTTCTTTCAAAACCTGGTACGCGCGTACAGGCCGTGGCGCTGGCTGCCAGGCAGCGGGAACTTGGCATAGACAGTTCCGTTGCCCGTCTGGATCCAGGCAAAGGCCGCGCGATAAAAGTTTACCGCGAGACTCAGGTCTTCGACAGCGAGAATGAGGAGGGTTAGTCGAACTTCTGCCGCCATGGTCACCTCGCAATGGGCGTGCGGATCTACGAGTGCTGGGAATCCCGCGTCATCGACGCCCTCCGCGCCCAGCAATCCTCTCCTGCCACCTCTCCGGCCGCGCCCTCCCCACCCGGGGGCGCGTGCCAACCCTGATGAGCGAGCCTCACCCGCCGAAGCAGAGCTCTCGTCGACGGGAACGGGCGTGGCGGCCTTGTGGGAGGAAAGGGTCCTCGGCAGGTGTGCAAGTCGTCGCCCCGACTACCTCCGACTTCCCCGCGCGCCGCACCCAAGCTCGTGCGGAGCAGTGAGGAAGTCTGTAACCACGACTGTGACGCAGTCTGTAGCAACCAAGTTGACGGGCAAAACGGGCACGGCGGACCCATGGAAACAGTAGGAAGGCATTCTCGGCGCAGTGACCTGCAGAGGCAGAAACCGGGGGGGTGTCGAGAATGGAGGTAGGGGCAGGAATCTGAACTGATCGACCGAACAGGTTTCTGCTCATCGGCCTTGGCGACTAGGGACGGCGATAAGTTCACA
>CAVTFE010000079.1:0-40763 GCA_963733745.1 uncultured bacterium | reverse complement strand
GACCTTTAACCAAACCAACCCCACGCCCAATCACACCTCCAATAGTCTGATTATCTGGACCGGACGTAAGGCGACGGATGCGCCCAACACGATGGGGCAAGATGCGGGAACCTTCTCCTATAAGAGCTTCGGAGCAATAGGAAGCGAGTACGTAGCCGCCTCACATTGGAGCGATTACGCCGCCTGCGCCGTCCCGCTCAACTCAGTTACACGCGGCAAGGTCTGGTGTGCAGGAGACTTTGCTGGGGAAGACCCTAGCCATAATCCCACCTGGAGCACGTGGATCTACGACCTGCGCCTGGAGTAGCGCGCAAGAAGGCGCGAGCGGATTAGGCGAGGGGTGACTCTATCCTCTCGCCACGCTATGCTCCTCTGATAGGCCTTGATTCGTGGCGAAGAAGGCGCGCGTGACAAGTCGCAGCTAAAGTCCTGCTGCGCACTCACGTGAGCAGGTGGAGCGCCGAGGCATAGAAGTAGACGACGATCGCGGCGAAGAGGAGGCTATCGGCGCGGTCGAGCACGCCGCCATGTCCGGGGAAGATAGTGCCGCTGTCCTTCACCTTCGCGCCACGCTTGAGCAGCGACTCCGCCAGATCGCCCACCGTCCCGAAGGCGCAGATCAACACGCCGAGCAGCAGCGCATGGTACCAGGGCAGGTGGAACCGGATGGCGGGCGCGAGGATCAGATCGGCGATGTAGGTGATGACGAAGACCGAGATCACGGACATGACCAGACCGCCCGCGAAGCCTTCCCAGGTCTTGGCGGGACTGACCTTGGGCGCGAGCTTCGTCTTGCCGAAGTAGTGTCCCGTCAGGTACGCCGCCGAGTCGTTCGCCCAGATCGTCAGCAGCAGCACGAGCACCCACCAGAAGCCGCGCGCCTGGAGGCCGATTCCCTGACCGCGCGTGAGGAGCAGGAGCGCCAGCGGCCACGCCAGATAGAACGGGATGGCGACGGTCAATGCCCAGTCGATCACGGTGCGATCACTGGCCGGGCGCACGATGATGAGCCAGACGAACGCGCCCACCATCAGGACGCTGAACGAGACCTCGATCAGGATGTCGCGGTAGTTGAGGACGGGCGGTGTCGAGGAGACAAGAAAGAGCAGCCCGATAATCGTGGCGAGGATGATGAGCGGACGCCAGCCAACATTGACGAACATCGCGCGCAGTTCAAACATCCCACCCAGGAGCACAAGGACGACGGCGGCGAAGGCGAACCATCCACCTAGCCAGATCACCCCGATGACTAGTGGAATCAGTATGACAGCGGACAACACGCGCTGTCGCAGGCTGGTCAGCCATCCTGTGCGGGATCGCGCTGTGGAGGCTACGGGCGCATCGCTTTCCACTGGATCAGCCGCGCCTTTCGCTGAAAACTGAATGCGCGTGGCACACGACAACGGCGTCGAGGCGGTTATCACTAGCGCCTATGATACGCTTTTTACCACATGCTCGGGTCGGAGCGGCGTCGGCATCGTACTCGCGGGCTTCACCGTGACGACCTCCGCTGGCGCCTGCTCCTCTATCTTGCCGAAGCGACGCTTACGAGCCAGCGAGGCATCGAGTGCGGCGACAAAATCGTCCTGGCCAAAGTCGGGCCAGAGCTGGGGTCGAATAGTCCTCGGCATATGCCGCCTGCCAGATCAGATAATTGCTCAGACGCATCTCGCCGCCGGTGCGGATGATGAGGTCAGGATCGGGCAGGTCGCGCGTGTAGAGGTGCTGACTAATCGTCTCCTCGGTGATCTGCTCCGGCAGGCGACACCCGCGGCCACGATCTCGCGCACGGCGTCCACGATCTCGGCCCGGCCACCATAGTTGAAGCAGACGTTGAGCTGAAGCTTGGGATTGTCGCGGGTCAGATCTTCCATGTGGTGAATCGCGCCCTGCACATACGTCGTCCCCGAGCCCTTCGAGCCGCCCGACGTGACGCAGGCGCACACCGTTTTGGTGCAGCCGGTCGAGGTCGCTGCGGATCGTCTCCCACAGCAGGCCCATCAGCGCGTTGACCTCTTCTTTTTGGCCGCCCCCAATTTTCCGTGGAGAACGCATAGACCGTCAGCATCGGGACGTGGTAATCATCACACAGTCTACGACGCGGCGTAACGCCTCAACACCAGCGCGATGCCCATCGAGCGCGGCATGTGGCGCTCGTGGCCCAACGGCCATTGCCGTCCATGATGATGGCGATGTGCCCTGGCACCACCTGCCCCTCATGGAAGCGCCAGGTGCAAAAGCTCCGCTTGGCGTTCAGCTTCGCTAGCGCTCGCGCCGCCATGAATGCGCTCCTGGTAATAGTCCACAGGCGGTTGATGCGTCCTTTGGCCATGCTTTCCCAGCTGATCCCCTTCAGTTGACGCGGCCGCGCGTCGCGCCTTGACCGAGTTGGAAATGTCGGCAAGCCCTCGGCGAGCGGCTACACCTCAGGATTTCTTGCTCCTTCGCCCGCCCCACCTTATCCAACTCGTCAATATATTTATCAGTCATCTTTTGCAGTCGGTCAGTCTCCCGCTTCAAGTCGTCGGCGGAGATCTCTTTCTTTTTCTCCTGGTCGCGCATATGATCTTGCGCGTCGCGCCGAACGTTGCGTACCGCGATCTTCGCCTCATCCACCTTCTTGTGAGACCTTGCCCAACTCCTTACGGCGATCCTCCGTCAAAGGCGGTAGATTCAGCCGGATCACTTGACCATCGTTATTGGGATTGATGAAGATATCGCTTTTTTGAATGGCTTTCTCGATGTCGCCGAGCGATTTCTTGTCCCACGGCTGAATCGTTATGGTGCGCGCGTCTGTAGCATGGATCGCTGCCATCTGCATCAACGGGGTCGGCGTGCCGTAGTAGTCGACCTGGAGCCGCTCCACCAGCGCCGGTGTCGCACGACCGGTGGGCACCGCTTTGCAGATCGCGACGCAACGCTTCCACCGCACCCTTGCATCCGATGTTCCGTTCCGCGAATGTATTTTTGCCATCATACCCCTAGCTCCTTTTCAGCTCATGTCTACACGGCCAACACGACATCCGAGCGAGCACAGACTAGGAATCTAGCCGCGCATCTTCACCCATATCATGGACAAGCGTGCCTAGCGGCTTGCCGTTCGCAACATCGGCGATGATTCCCGGCGTATGCATATACGCAGACGACGATGGGCAAGTGTTGTCTTTACAGAGCGAGAGCGCCGTGCTGTCCATCACTGCCAGGCCCATGTTGAGAGCACGCATGTAGCTTATCTCACGGAAACGCCGTGCGGTAGGGTCGCGCAGTGGGTCGGCCTCGTAGACGCCGTCCACTTTGGTGGCCTTCATCAGCACCTGGCACTGCAGTTCCACGCCGCGCAGCGCCGCCGCCGTATCAGTTGTGAAGTAGGGATTGCCAGTGCCTGCGGCCAGAATCACGACGCGCCCCTTCTCCATATGGCGAATCGCGCGGCGGCGGATGAACGGCTCCGCGACGGACGGCATCTCGATGCCCGTCTGCACGCGCGTAGTCAGCCCCGACGATTCGAGCGCATCTTGCAGCGCCAGCGCGTTGATGACGGTGGCCAGCATGCCCATGTAATCTGACTGCGCACGATCCATACCGGCGGCTGCAGCCGTCTTGCCGCGCAAAATGTTCCCGCCACCAATGACGATTGCAATTTGCACGCCGAGGGAGGACACTTTGACAGCTCGTCGGCGATGTATTGCAGGACTGCCGTATCGATTCCGTAGCCCTGATCCCCCATGAGGGCCTCGCCGCTCAGCTTCAGCAGAATACGCTGATATCCCGTCTCAGGTGCCATGCTTGCTCCCTCTTGCGTGCCGATCACGTCCCCTTGGATTCCTCGCCGAGCGCGAAGCGCGCGAAGCGTCGGACGACCACGTTCTCGCCGGTCTTGCGGATGACATCGTCCACCAGCTTGCCGACGGTAATCTTGTCGTCCTTCACCCAGGGCTGCTCCAGCAGCGCATGCTCGGAGAACTGCTTCTTGAGCTTGCCCTCGACGATCTGCTCACGCAGGCGCTCAGGGCGCTTCTTCACATCGGGGTCGTCCATCAGCTCCGCGCGAGCCTTTCATCACGTCCTCAGGCACGTCGCTCAACGAGACGTACTGTGGGTTGGTGCCAGCGATCTGTAGCACTAGCTCGCGTGCGAGCTTCTTGAACTCGTCGCTACGCGCCACGAAATCGGTGCTGCAGTTCAACTCCAGCAGCACGCCCAGATTGCCGCCGTGGTGGATATATGATACGACGCCCTTCGCGCGTCTCACGATCCTGCGACTTGACCTTCTCGGCACGCGCCTGCCCCTTTTGCTCGATGAGCTTGACCGCCTCCTCGTAGGAACTGGCGTGGGCAGTGCGGCAATCGGCGAAGCCTGCGCCCGTCTGTTCACGCAGCTTGGCGACATCCTTTGCGGTGAATTCCATGAATTAATTCGCTCCTCAACTACCCGACGTGCGCCCCGCAACTGGCCCAGCCTGCGGCGTCCACGGCTCGAGATATCGGCGGCATTATACTACCACGCGCCGGAGGCCGGACCGAACATGCGCCGCTTGGCACAGAAACGCGCGGCACGTCGCGTGCCGCGCACAGCTGAGCCCACGACTCCGATACCGTATTGTATCGCCCGAAGGCCGGTTCTCGCTACGCCTGAGTGGAGACCGTCTCCACGGCTGTCTCTTCGGACTGGGACTCGGCTTCTGCTGCTCGGCGCCGCTACCTCGGCGGTCGCGGGCTCCTCGGCTTCGGCCTCGCCACCGACGAAATCCTCCAGCGACACCGGCGCGTCGGTGCACAGCGACCGCGGTCGCGACCACCCTCAGCGCGATCCTTCTGGCGCGCCTCCTGCTGGCGGCGGCCCTCAACGGCGGCATCGGCGATCTTGGCGCACAGCAGGCGCACCGCGCGGATGGCGTCGTCGTTGGACGGAATCGGGTAGTCCATCAGGTCGGGATCGGTGTTGGTGTCGGCCAGCGCGATCACTGGGATCTCAAGGCGGCGTGCCTCGGTCACCGCGGTGTGCTCTTTCTTCGCGTCGATCACGAAGATCGCACCGGGCAGTCGGCGCATGTCACGGATGCCGCCGAGAATGCGCTCCAGCTTGGCAAGCTCGTCCTCGAGCTTCTGCGCTTCCTTCTTGGTCAACCGCTCGAACTCGCCACGCTCTTTGCGGGGCTCCAGATCCTTCATGTAGCGGATACGCAACTGGATGGTCTGGAAGTTGGTGAGCATGCCACCAAGCCAGCGCTGGTTCACGAAGAACTCGCCGCTGCGCTCGGCCTCTTCCTTGATCGCGTCCTGGGCCTGCTTCTTGGTGCCGACGAACAGGATCGACTCACCGTTCGACACCAGATTCGTCACGAACTGGCTCGCCTCGTTGAGGCGCTGCACCGTCTGCTGCAGGTCGATAATGTGGATGCCGTTGCGGACGACCGGCTGGCGGGTGTCCTTGTCCTTGAGCAAAAACGAGCGCATCTTGGGGTTCCAGCGCTGCGTCTTGTGGCCGAAAGTCGACGGGCCGCCTCCATGAGTTGCTGTAACGTTGCGGGTTTTGGCATGTGCTGATAGTACTCCCTTGAAAATCCTCCGCCCACGGGAAAAGCCGCGATGGACGCTGATCAAGCGCCAGGGATCGGGCCTGGAGTGAGCGTGTGTGCTGTCGTCGCGCAGCTTGCGATTCGAGCGCGCGATCCTGGCTATTCTCCACACGGCGCCCCTGATGTGATACACTCTCCGAACGCGCCGTGTGATAGGTCAGACGACTGATCGCGGCGTCGGACACGGGGTAGGCCAGGCCTATCCCGCATTGCCGCGTGTCTGAGAGTAGGGGAAAGCGCTCCATGCTCCGGTTCTATCTCGAAGTGGCGCGCACGGCCTTCCGGCGGCAACTCGTCTACCGCTGGGCGAATCTCGCCGGGCTGGCGACGAACATCTTCTTTGGCGTCATCGTCAGCTACGTCTACATCGCGCTCTTTCAGGCGAACGGTCAGTCCGGCGGCGTGGTCAATGGCTTCACCTTGCGCGACACGCTGCGCTACATCTGGCTGGTGCAGGCGCTGATCATGGTCGTGCTGCCCTTCGGCTGGTTCGACCTCATGCTGACGATCCGCACAGGCGAGGTAGTCAGTGACCTGAGCAAGCCGAGCGACTTCTTCTGTATTGGTTCAGCCGCGAGTCCGGGCGCAACGTGTACTACCTGCTCTTCCGCTGCATCCCCACCTACCTTGCCGGGATGCTGCTCTTCGGCATCGGCGCTCCCACTGGCTGGGACCACTGGCTGCTGTTCGGCGCGAGCCTCTTCTTCGCGGCGACGCTCGGCGTCGCTTATCGTTTCCTCTACAACATCATCGCCTTCTGGGTGGTGGAGGCGCGGGCGGCAGGCGGCTTCGCGCAGGTGATCGCCCTCTTCTTCGGCGGCAGCTATGTGCCGGTCGTCTTCTTTCCGCTCTGGCTGCGCGCGCTCAACGCTTTCCTACCCTTCAGCCCGATGTTCAACGTCCCGGCGCAGGTCTTCGCCGGTGCGCTGAGTGGTGGAACGCTGGCGCTCGCGCTGTCCAGCCAGGCGATCTGGGTTGTCATCCTTATCCTGTTGGCGCGCGCTGTCACGGCGCGGGCGCTGATGCGCGTCGTCGTCCAGGGCGGCTGAGTAGTTTCGGCATCGAGATACGGAAAGCGGGTGATCTCCTATGCGCGCGCTGCTGCATGACTTGCGCCTCTATCGCCGGCTGGTGGCGATGCAGGCGCGGTCGCAGTTGCAGTACAAGGCCAACGTCACCATCGACATTGGGACCAGTTTCGCCCTCACCACACTGGAGTTCACGCAGATCTTCCTGCTCTTCGCCTCGTTTACGACGCTGGCCGGGTGGAGTGCGGGCGAGGTGGCGCTGCTCTACGGTGTCACCAGCGTCGCCTTCGGCCTGGCCGAACTGCTCGGCGCGGGAATCGACGGTTTTGACGAAATGATCCGGCGTGGCGCCTTCGACCGCGTGCTCCTGCGACCGGTCAGCCCGTTCCTGCAGGTGGCGGGCAGCGACTTTCGCATGCGCCGCTTTGGCCGCCTCACCAATGGCCTCCTCGCCGTCGGCGTGGGCTTGTTTCTACTTGGCGGGCTGCCCTGGCGACCGCTCGATGCGCTCATCCTGCCGCTGGGCATTCTCAGCGGCGTCCTCGTCTTCCTCGCGGTGATGGTCCTCGGCGCGACCCTCTGCTTCTGGACCGTCGAGACCACCGAGCTGACCAACATCCTGACCTACGGCGGCCGCGAGATGCTGAGCTGGCCGCTCAGCGTCTACTCGCAATCGCTCCAGCGCTTCTTCCTCTTCGTCGTGCCGCTCGCTTTCGGGACCTACGCGCCGGTCTGCTACCTGCTGGATAAGCCGCTGCCCCTTGGACTGCCCGACGCGCTCGCCTTCGCCGCGCCGCTCGTCGCGCTGACTTTCGCGGGAATCGCCGCCGCGATCTGGGGCTTCGGCGTGCGCCGCTACCAGAGCACCGGCAGTTGATCGTTCTTAACGCTCTCTCGGCTCTAAAGAGCCGGAGCACGGAAAACTGCGGACTGAAGTCCGCGCCAATGCCAACGCGCCAACGGACGCCATCTCGCATCTGAAAGGAGCCACCGCCATGCCGCTCATCGAGGCCGAGGGACTATCCAAGACGTTTCGCGTCGCCCAGCGTCGCCCAGGTCTGCTCGGCGGGCTGCGCGGCGTCGTCAATCCGCGGATGCGCGTGGTCCACGCCGTGCGCGACCTCGCGCTCACCGTCGAGCGCGGCGAGATGGTCGGGCTGGTCGGGCCGAACGGCGCCGGCAAGAGCACGACGGTCAAGATGCTGACTGGCATCCTCATGCCCTCCGGCGGGAGTGTGCGCGTCGCGGGACTCGATCCGCAGCGCCAGCGCCGCGACCTCGCTGGGCGCATCGGCGTCGTCTTTGGTCAGAAGTCGCAGCTCTGGTGGGATTTGCCACTGCTCGACTCGCTGCGGCTGCTGCGTCACCTCTACCGCGTGCCGGAGGAGCGCCACGCCGCCAATCTGGAGCGCCTGCGCCATCTGTTGCAGCTCGACGAGTTTTTGCAGACGCCGGTGCGCCAGCTCTCGTTGGGTCAGCGTATGCGTGGCGATCTGGCCGCCGCGCTGCTGCATGACCCAGAGTTGCTCTATCTGGATGAGCCGACCATCGGGCTGGATGTCGTCGCCAAGGCGCGCATCCGCGAGTTCCTGCGCGCGATCAACGCCGAGCGCGGCGTGACGGTCCTACTGACGACGCACGACATGGACGACATCGAGGCGCTGTGTCCACGTATGGTCATCATCGACCACGGACGCAAGCTCTACGACGGCGCAGTCTCTGGCATCCGCGAGCGCTTCGGCGGCGAGCGCACGCTCATCGCCGTGGTGGACGAGGCTGATCTTGCGCGCCTGCCGGTTGGCGCTGGTGGCATGCCGCTCGTTCCCGATCTGCCCGCCGGAGTGCGCCAGACGCCCGCCGAGCCGCCACGGGTCGCGCTCGCCTTCGGACGCGAGGCGCTACCCGCGCACGAGTTGGTCGCCTGGCTGGGCGCGCGCTACCGGCTGCGCGACGTCGCCTTCGAGGAGCCGGACATCGAGAGCGTCATCCGCCGCATCTACGAGGAGGGTCTGCTGCTCCAAGAGCCGGTCGCGTGAGTGGTCTCGATGCGCTTTGACGAGATACTTGCCCCATAGAATTAATGCGACGCCTGTCTCATTGAGTTGACGGCGCGGGCCGCTCGCGCGTATAGTAAGTGGACAATCGCATACGCGCCAGAGACAGCAGGCGCGCTCCTGAAATGGGAGCGCCTAAGCGAGAAAGCCTGCCGAGGCGAAGAATCTTGATACCCGCAGGTGGTGTGCGCGTTCACTCGCGTGCCTGTCATACGGTTTCAGGCCTTCGGCTCGACAAGCGCGAAGGTCTTTTTGTTGCCCTTCGATCTCCTGCGAATTGTGGCGTGGACAGCGGATGCGGCGGGAGAGCGCTAGCGAGCGAATTGCGCGCGGCGTTTGGTCAGGCGGGGAGCGCGCCTGGTATCTTCTCTCGACTAACGCCCTGGAAGGGACATACACCACTATGCCTACACAAGCGAAAGCCCAGGAGATTGACGAACTGGTCGCGCAACTCGAGCGCTTGCGCGCCGCCGTGCTGATGCGCACCGAGGGGCTGACCGTCGCCGAGATCACCGACCTGCGCCGCAAGCTGGGCGCGCAGAACGTCGAGCTGCACGTCGTGAAGAACACGCTGCTACGCATCGCCGCCGAGCGCGCTGGCTACCAGGACATCTCGGAGTACCTGCAAGGGCAGACAACCATTGCGATGGGCTTCGACGACGAGGTCACCCCCGCCAAGTTGGTCTCGGATTATCTGCGCACTGCGCGCACCGGCAAGCCCGCCGCGATCAAAGCTGGCATCCTGGAGCGGAACTCGCTCACAGCGGCGCAGGTCGCCGATCTGGCGAAGACGCCGTCCAAGGACCAGCTACGCGCCCAGATCGTTGGCGCGATCCAGGGTCCAATGAGCCAGACCTATGGCGTCATCAGCGCGCCGCTGCGTGACTTGATCAATGTGCTCGAGGCGCGCATCCGCGAGCTTGGTGGCGAGCCTGCCGCCGCGTAAGCCCATCGTTCATCCCATCGTTATTGCCAGACCAACTAGGTCTGGCGCAGCAATCGCAAAGGAACCAACATCATGGCAGACGTCGACACGATTATCGAACAACTCAGCACGATGAGCGTGCTGGATCTCGTCAAGCTGAGCAAGGCCCTGCAGGCCGAATGGGGCGTGAGCGCCGCTCCGGCGATGGTCGCCGCAGCCCCCGCCGCGGGAGCCGCCGCTGGCGGTGGCGAGGCCGCCGCGCCCGTCGAGGAGCAGACCGAGTTCAGCGTCATCCTCAAGGAGGCTGGCCCGAACAAGATCAACGTCATCAAGGCGGTGCGCGAGCTGGTCTCTGGCCTGGGCCTGAAGGAGGCCAAGGAGCTGGTGGACTCCGCGCCGAAGCCGATCAAGGAGGGCGTCTCGAAGGACGAAGCCAACGCCGCCAAGGCCAAGCTCGAAGAGGCCGGCGCCAAGGTGGACGTGCAGTAGTCCGGCGCGACAGTCGCTTTCATCAGCCTCCTCTGAAGGCGCCTGGGCGCTTCAGGGGAGGCTGCTTTATGCCCGACGGTGTGATGGGCGTTGCCAAACCTCTCCCCGGCCCCTCCCCTAAGAAGGGAGGGGACCCAGAGATCCAGCGACACTTCTCGCGTATGGTTCCCCTTCCCTTGAGAGAAGGGGGTAGGGGGTTAGGTCACACCTGCGCCGCTGCACATAAATGAATGCCAACCGCTATCATGGAAGTCCTATGGAACAGCAGATCATCGACGTACAACCCAATAGTATCCCCGCGCCGCCAGCCGCCCAGCGCCGCTGGACACTCGCGCTTGGCCTCTACTCCATTACTTCCAATAGCCTCTTTAGCAACGCGATCTGGCTGATCTACCTCGCCGCGCACGGCTATACGCCGTTTCAGATCGGCCTCTTCGAGACGCTTTTTCATATCGCCAAGTTCGTCGCCGAGGCGCCCACCGGTGTCTTCGCCGATCTGGTGGGCCGGCGCGCCAGCCTGATCGTCTCCTCTGCGCTCTCCAGTCTCTCGGCGCTGTTCTTTCTGTTTCCCACCCTTCCCGTCATGGTCGCGCTGGGATTTGCGCTCTCTGGCCTGGGATTCGCGTTTCGTGGCGGCGCGGAATCGGCGATGATCTGGCGGCTGGCGGAATTGTCTGGCGCGCCCGATCGTGCGGCGCGATTCAGTCGGCTCTTCAGTCGCATCGTCATCCTGGGACTACTCGCCGCCGCTTTGAGCGTCTCGGCTGGCGGCTTTTTGAGCGACGTCAGCGTGGCGCTGCCATTCATCGCACAATCGCTGGTCATCGCGCTGGGCATTGGGCCGCTGCTGCTCCTGCCGGAGAAGCGGCTCGCCCATGCCGCAGTCGCACAATCCATTCGCCCATTTCGGCGCGGGGATGCGCGCGGTCTGGCGCGACGCCTGGCTGCTGGCGCTGCTGTTGATCTCGGCGCTCTCGGCCAGCGTCTTCACGACCGTCAGCTTCTACAATCAGCTCTATTTTCACAGCCTCGGCTTCACCGTCGCTGCCATTGGCGTGATCTACGGGGTGAGCTATGCGCTTGACGCGCTCTATACGCTCTTCGCGCCGCGCCTGATCGCTCAGCTACCTGCGCCGCGTCTCCTCGCCATCTTCCTCGGCGCAGAGGCGCTAGGGCTGCTGGCGATGAGCCTACGTGCGCCATGGCTGGGAGTCCTCGGCTTCCTGCTGCTCTTCCACCTCTCAGACGCCGTGCTCTATCCCGCGCTCAACACTTACCTCAACCAGCGCGCGCCGGAGGAGCAACGGGCGACGGTGCTCTCACTCGACACCGGCCTCTACAGTGGGGCGATGATCGTCCTCTTCCCGCTCTTCGGCTTTGGTCTGACCAGCATCCCCTATGATGTCGCATACAAGTGGACGCTGGCGGCGCTCGTCTGCGGGAGCCTGCTGATCGTCGGCGGGGCGCTCTGGTTGGCGACGCCTGCGGGCGCGGCGTCCAGCGTCCGAGGGCTAGTCGGTCACGACGTATACTGGAGCGCGCTGATCGAGCGCCACGATAGAAGGAAATAGCGTCACGGACGGCATCCTCATCATCAATAAACCCGCAGGGATAACCTCGCACGATGTCGTCGCACGCGTCCGTAGGATGCTCGGTCAGAAGCGCGTCGGACATACCGGCACGCTGGACCCGCTGGCGACCGGCGTGCTGCCGATCTGCATGGGACAGGCAACGCGCGTCGCCGAGTATCTGAGCGAGGGCGGCAAGGCCTACCGCGCGACTATCCGCTTCGGGTCGAGACGACCACCTACGACGCTGAGGGCGAGGTTATCCGCGAGGCGCCGGTAGATCTGACGCGAGAGGACATCGCGGCGGTCCTGCCGGAGTTCCTGGGCGAGCAGGAGCAGGTTCCGCCGGTCTACTCGGCGATTAAGCGCGATGGCAAGCCGCTCTACGCATTGGCGCGCGCAGGGGAAGATGTGGCGCCGGAGCCACGCCGCGTGCGCATCGACGCGCTCACCATTGTCTCCTGGAAGACGCCTGACCTGACGCTGGACATCGAATGCGGCAAGGGAACGTACATCCGCTCGCTGGCCTTCGATCTGGGGCGGCAGCTCGGTCCTGGCGCGTATCTCGCCGGCCTCATCCGTACGCGCAGCGGACCCTTCACGCTCGACCAGAGCGTCACGCTGGAAGAACTTGAGGTCGCCCTCGCCGGTGATAGCTGGCGCGCGCTGCTGCATCCCGCCGACGAGGCGCTGGCGGACTGGGGCATGGCGCCACTGGACGGGGAGGACGAGCGACGACTACGCAATGGGCAGACGCTTTCGCTGCCATCGGAATCCATCACTGCAGGAACAGCCGAGCGCGAGTTGCTCCGCGCCTACGCGACCGATGGGCGCTTCCTCGGCATCCTGCGCTGGGACAGTGCAGCATCTGCCTGGCGGCCGCACAAGGTCTTCGCCAGCGCGCCGGGAAATGAGGAGAGGCGTGATCGGCCATGACCAGGTTCCATTGTTTGCTGAGACGCAATCGATTCGTCAGTCTTGGACTTCTAGCTATGACGCTGGTTGGGTGCGGTGCTGTTTCATCGCCGACTACGGTTCCGGTTGGCAAGGCGCTCTATCACGATCCCGAAGGATATTTCTCAATTACTCTGCCCAAAGAATGGACAGTGACAGATGATGTCCAATCCTTCGGCAAATCCGGCGACAAGTACACCTCTCGATTTGACGCGCCTGCGCTTACGGATAGCGACAATACCTGGGCGCAGGTAGAGGTATTTCCCTATTCGAGTCAAAGCGATGAGCAATCTCGCTGCGATTATATGAAGCGCGAGCAACTCACGACTACTTTGGATGGGCTACCAGCTTACAAGTTTATTGGCCGGGGTGTGACAAACTGGAGGCTGTTCTCTTCTACCGCCGAGTTTACTATCACCCTTGTATTTCCTGCCAACGACGCAAGTGCGGCTCAAGTTGTCGATGGCACCTTTGCGTCATTTGATCCGAGTAGCTCATCACCATTGCACTGCGATTGAACTGCTCACGTGACAGTCAGGGGCGCGCGGGAGCCATGACCGCGACGGGCGCGCGCCGCGCGGTGATCGGTTCACCCATCAGGACCGAGGCGACACGCTCGAACTGCTGCTGATCGCCGCTGTGCCAGAACTCGTCATCTGACGAGAGTGGACGCGGGGTCTCTAGCGCCGGACGCTCAGACGCGAGCCAGCCGCGCTCGGTCAGCACGCGCCGTGTCTGCCGCGCGATCGCCGCGCCGGAGTCGATCACCGCGACTCCCGGTCCGGCTACGCGCTCGAAGACCGGGCGCATCGCCGGAAAGTGCGTGCAGCCGAGCACGAGGATGTCGATGCCGCGATCCAGCAGCGGCTGGATATAGCCGCGCACCGTCTCCTCGATCTCTGGTCCCTCCAGCGCGCCCATCTCGGCCAGCGTCACCAGCCGTGGACAGCCAACCGGCAAGACCTCCACGCCGTCGGCGTGATCGTGGATCAGTTGCTGGAGGTAGCCGCCCTTCGCGGATGCTTCGGTCGAGGCGACGCCGACGCGTTTCGTGCGCGTTTGCTCGGCGGCCGGCTTCACCGCTGGGACGACGCCGACAAATGGTGTGTCAAAGGTGGCGCGCAGTGTGGCGAGCGCACTCACCGAGGCGGTGTTGCAAGCGACGACGATGACCTTCGCTCCGCGTTCCAGCAGGAAGTTCGCCGCAGCGACGCTGAGCGCCTGAATCTCCTCCTCGCTCCGCACGCCGTAGGGGCAATTGCCAGTGTCGCCGAAATAGATGTAGCGCTCATCGGGCAACTCGCGCAGCAGTTCGCGCAGGATCGTCAGACCGCCTACACCTGAATCGAAGACGCCGATGGGGCTGTTCGCCGCCACACGCTCGCTGGTCATCCACCGCTCCTGAAGCTCGTGTCCTGATGGGCCATCCCGTCAAGATTGTACCATGGCGCCTCCCTGTCTCCCCTTTGGCTGGCCCTCATTCTTCACATGATCTTGCGTCTGTACCGCTATTCCATCTGACCGGCGTACCTCCTCCCATGAGGAGGTAGGTCATGGCAGGGCGTCCGACAGCGATGGATACACCACGTTCTATCCCCATGCGCGAGGAGGAACTGGCGGCGCGCTGGGCAGCGGGCGCATGGCGTGGCGCAACGTTGCGCACACTTTCCGGCGCGACCTATCGCCTGATCTACGAGGGGCGGCGCAATGGTGGCCCTGGTCCAGACTTCCGCGACGCTGCGTTGGAGGCTGACGATGGGACGCGCGTGCTCGGCGATGTCGAGCTGCACCTGCGCGCCCGCGACTGGCTGGCGCACGGACATCATACCGACCGGCGCTACAATGACGTGATTCTGCACATCGCGCTCGACGCCACTTCCAGCTTCTCACCACTCATAGATGGCCGAGATGTCCCTATCGTCCGCCTCAGCTTCACCCAGGCGCCGATCTCTCCTCCGCCTGGCTGGCCATGCGCCGATCTCTCCGCGCGCATTGGCCGCATGGCGCTAAGATCGCTTCTGCTGTGGGCCGCGACCGAGCGTTTCGAGACGCATGTGCGCGCCTTCAACGGATGAGCTATCACTCACGCCGTATCCGCGACACGAGCCAAGGATGCTGGAGCGCCGCCGATCGTGTCCTCTGGGTCGCGCTGGCCGAGGCGCTGGGCTATGGACAGCATCGGGACGCGCTGCGCCAGGCAGGTATAGGGTTGCTCCTGGGCGACCCTCTGAACCTCAACTCCGCTCGTCGGAGCGAGCGCATCCGTCTGGGTGGACTGCTGGCGCTCTGGGATCGCTGGCGCGTGACAGGGCCGTGGGAGCCGTTACGCGCCGCGCTTCTGGCAGGACCAGCGGCGGTTATCATGGCGCTGCGTGTCTCAGGCGGCGCGATCTCCGCCTCGCGCGCTCGTATCATGGCCGCGAACGTCGTCTTCCCGTTCGCGGCAGCGCTGGCGGCGCGGATGGGCGAAGCATCCCTTGCCGAGCGCGCGCGTGCGGCGTATCTGGAATCGCCGGGCCTGCCATCCAACCAGATTACCCGCGAGATGACGCGGCCGCTTGGCTTACTGAGACACTCCCGACGGAGCGGCGGCGCAGCAGGGACTGCATTATCTCTGGGCCAACTGGTGTCATGCGAAGGACTGTGAGCGCTGCCCCTGCAATCCGCGCCGGACTTCTCCAAAAACCCTATAGGCAATCGCTGGCTGATACGGTATGATGTCTCCGCCGCCAGCAACGAGATGCTGTCTCCATCTGGCGCAGAGCAATCGTCATCGTCATCGTCTCGTCATCGTCATCGGATCGTCAAGGTGAGGACAGGACCCTTGGAATCACGTGTCTGGAAGCGCAAAATCAACCTCTTCCTGCTCGCCATCCCGCTTGTCCTGCTGAACACGCAACTGCATGTCGGCGAGTGGATCAGCGGGCATCTGGGCCTGCCCGCCGGGCCGATCCTGCTGGTGGTCGCGGCGCTGGGTCTGATCCCGCTTGCCGGCTTCGTCGAGAGCGCCGTGGAGGAGCTAGCCGAATTCTTAGGGCCGTTTATCGGCGGCGTTCCTGCACACCACGTTCAGTAACGTCGCCGAACTCTTCATCGCGCTCAACATCTTGCTGACCTTCGCCGCGCCCGAAGGGCCGGAGATCGTGCTCAGCTCGGTCGCAGGCGTCATCATCCGCAACTCTCTGCTCTTCCTTGGTGTCGCCACGTTCCTCGGCTGCCTGAAAAACGGCAAGATGACGTTCGACGCCGAGCATGCCGGTGAATACGCGACCGTCTTCGCGCTCGCCGTCATCGGATTGAGCCTGCCCACCGTCGCCGCACTCATCAGCGGCGCATCTGGTGGCGGAGGCGGTGAGGGCGCTGAGGCGCATGTCGCGCATGGCGTCGGCGCGCTCGCGGCGACCACGCCGCCGAGGGCGGACCCAGTGAACTCATTGTCTTTGGCGCGCCGCTCAGCACGGCGCTGGCGGTGGTGCTGCTGGTCAGCTATCTCGCCTATGTGATGTTTGCGGTCTTCCGCGTGCGCAATGGACGTCCGCGCCACCGCATCGATGCGCTCGGACCCGCCATCGCGCTGGCTCAACAGGATACACAGGCGCTCTTCGATCCGGAGCGCCAGCAGGCTGAGGAGCGAGCACGCAAGGAAGAGGAAGAAGAGGAGGAGCGCCAGCTGCATCCACGCGCGCAACAGGCGCGCGCACGCCGCCGGGCCGCCGCCGAGGAGCGGGCGCGCAGCGGCAAGCCGCCAAGTTTGCTCGAACGCTCGAAGGCGCTACGGGGTATGCTGGCCGCGATCATCCTGGCGCTGGCGACGGCGGGCGTCTTCGCGCTCTCCGAGCAATTCGCCCACGCCGCCGAGGAGTTTTCAAAGAGTGCGTCGCTTGGCCCCGGTTTTGGCTTCTTCTTCGGCCTGATCGTCATCCCCATCGTCGGCGGCGTCGTCGAACTCTACGGCACCGTCGGCTCCGCGCGCGAGAAGCATATGGAGATCGTGATGGCGCTGACGGCTGGCGCGACGATCCAGTTGATTCTCTTCGTCGCGCCGGTGCTCGTTCTCGTCGGCGCCTACATGAACCATCCGCTCGATCTGGTCTTCAAGCCGATTGAGATCATCATTTTCGGCGCCTCGACCTTCGCCTTCATGCTGCTCAGCCGCGATGGCGAATCGTCGATCCTGGAGGGCGTGCAGTTGATGACCTTGTGGCTCCTGCTCGCCGTGACGGCTTTCGCGCTCCCGCCAGGATAGGAGTGCTGGCCATCTGAGAACACCGCCACCCACGGAACAGAGATCGTCCGCTGGGTGGTGTTCGTTTTTGTCCTGCAGGAAAGGGCTATGCGCTAGTTTTCTTCCATGCGCGCCAGCCCCAGGCTCGCCCGCTCCGCGTCGGTGGCGCGTCCATCGATCAAGGCGTCGAGCGCGGCGGCCAGAGCGGGATCATTGGCGCGAGACGCCGTCGGACCGTTCTCGGTAAGCCAGGCGAGCAGATCGTGGCGTCCTTTGAAGGAGCCACGCACCTCCTGGAGCGCGAAACTTCCCGGCAGCTTGTACTCGCCCGATGTCGCGGCGTCGCGTTCTTCCTCGGCGAACGTCTGCGCCTCGGAGGCGAGGACCGCGAGCACCTCTTCCATTGCGGCCCGCCAGCCGCGCAGGAACGCTTCCTTTTCCTGTTGTGTCGCCATCTCGTGAATCCTCCCTATTGCCGTATATCCGCCCACCTCGGGCGATCGGTTGTCCGCAAGGATGATCCGTGTCACGCTATTCGTCGCGCCATTCAGGGTACCAGATCACGCGAGCGACTGCCAGCCGCATCAAGTCCTTTCGTGCGACGGCGCTGCAGGCGTCACTTGCGCCATGGGCTTTCGTTGGAAGATATCGGCAGGTTGAAGGAGTCTATCATGATGTAGTATGGTATCTAGCGGCCTATGCTATGGTAGCGACATGCACGCGAGGGCCTCCACCCGCAAGAGCTGAGGCCTCATCAGCGAATCACCGTGGAGCGAGGACACAGTGCAATTGGTGGAGCAGCATCGCATAGACCGCCATGACACGCGCTGGGCCGCGATTGATGCAGCAGCGTTTGCCAGCAAGAACCTCTATAACGCTGCCCTCTACCACACCCGCCAGGCGTACATCAAAGACCATACCATCCTCAGTTATGGCCAACTCGACAAGCTGATGCAGTCCTCCGAGCTGTACCGTGCACTGCCTGCCAAGGTGGCGCAGTGGGTTGTGAAACAGGTCTGCCTCGCCTGGAAAAGCTACTTCGCCTCCTGCGCTCAATGGGAAGCCCATCCAGAGAAATCCTTCGGTCATCCCAAACTGCCGAAGTATCGCGACAAGCAGGGACGCAACCTGCTCACCTATACCGAGCAAGCCATCAGTCGGCATCCCAGGAACGCTGGCTGGATTGTGCCATCTGGGCTGTCAATTCGCGTCGCCACCAAGCAGCCCATTGAGACCATCGCCCAGGTGCGCATCGTGCCGCATGCCACCCACTACACCGTGGAGGTGATCTATGAACAGAAGATAATCGCCGGCTGATGTCGACCAGCAGTGGGTTGCAGGCATAGATCTCGGCGTCAACAACTTGGCTACGCTAACCGCAAACCAGCCGGGCTTCACGCCTCTTCTGGTCAACGGGCGTCCGCTCAAGGCGTTGAACCAGTTCTATAACAAGCGCCACGCTCACTATCAGGCCATTGCTTCCCAGTGGACAGCATGTCTCCCATCGCTTGGATATCCTCACCGACAAGAGGTCTCGTCAGGTAAGCAGTTATCTGCATGTGGCGAGTCGCAGGATCGTTGACCATCTTGCGCAACATCACATCGGCGTTCTCGTCATTGGGGAAAAACGATGGGTGGAAGCAAGAGACCAATCTAGGCAAACGCACGAATCAGAACTTCGTCTTCCTTCCACATGCGCGCTTCATTGAGATGCTGACCTACAAGGCAGAACTGGTCGGCATCCAGGTCATCCTGACCGAGGAGAGTTACACCAGCAAGTGCAGCTTCCTCGATGCGGAGCCTATCGGCAAGCATGAGGTCTATGCCGGTTGGCGTGCCACACGCGGGCTGTTCCGGGCCAGCGATGGACGCTGTCTGAACGCTGATGTGAATGGCGCGTATAACATGCTGCGCAAAGTAGTCCCGAACGCCTTTGGCAACGGGATAGGGGGTGTCGTAGTACACCCTGTCAGGCTCCGCCTGGCGGACCGAAAGACAGCGTACTAGTACGCTCGATTTGGGGTACTATAATGCTGCAAGTGTTATGGCGTGCGTTCGCTCGGAGCCTTACAGGCCTGTGTGAATCTACGCCGCTGCAACGTCACGCCCGCGCCAATCGTAGTCAGCAAGGCGCATCTTGTCATACCGCGTGTTTAGAACCACGTCATAGGGCAACCCCTCCGCGCCGTTCTCCCACAGACTGGCGGCGACGCCTTTTCCGCGTTGGGTTCACACTCGGCGCGCGTTCAATGGGGAGGTGAAGTGTGGCCGGTGATCGACCAATCAATCCCGCGCAA
The DNA here is from genome assembly GCA_963733745.1 of uncultured bacterium. Taxonomy (GTDB): domain Bacteria; phylum Chloroflexota; class Ktedonobacteria; order Ktedonobacterales; family JADMIN01; genus DASWAC01. The sequence continues at coordinate 21,644 of CAVTFE010000079.1, read as the reverse complement.
GGCGGCGCTGGGAACGATCAGCCACATGATCTGCGTGACCTCCGCGCCAATGCGCTCAATCCAGACGAGCTTGAGCGGCAGGCGCGCGAGACAGTCGCCCGAATCAAGGAGTCGCTGGGCGGCTTTGGCTCACGTGTGCGCGAGGCGGCGAAAGAGGCGAAGAAAGGCGCGACGGATCGCTGGAGGGGCGCCAGTCCGGAAGCTCCCGCCGCAAGCGCTGTGGATCCACTTGCCGAGGCGCGCGCCCGTGCGCTCGCGCGCCGGTGGAAGAGTGTTGACTTCCTCGTCGATCCCGATCTGCCTGAAGGCATGCGTGTGCTCGCGCTGCAGGAAAGCGGTCTCTGGCGCATCGAGGACCGTGAGCGGACGGAGGCGCGCACGCTGACCGAAGCGGTTGAGCCGTTCCGGGGCGGTTCACCGGCCGCGCCAGAATCAGCGCGCGCCGCATGGGGCTACACGCTCGCTCCAGTGGATGAGATCGAGTCTGGCGAGCGACGCGAGCGCCTGCCTGACTCTGGCATCATCGACGTCTGTCCAAACTGCGCGGGCGCGATGCGCGTCACGTGTGTAGACTGCCAGGGTAGTAGCTACACACAATGCGATGTCTGCTACGGAAGCGCCAGCCTTCCATGCAAACGGTGCCGAGGGCGTGGGTATCTCGCCGCGTCGGCCTCCGAGCGGATGGCGAGCGCCTTCCTCCAGGGCGAGCTTGAGCGGCTCTCCTATGACGCCGCGATGCGCGCGGCTGACCTGAGCGAGCGGTTGCGCCACGAGTATGGCATACCGCTGCCGCCGTCAGTGCATTGGGCGCCTGGAGTGGTCGCCGCGAGCGACGCGCCTGTGTGTCCGGAATGCGACCATGGCCGTGTCGTCTGTATCTGCGACCAGGGGCGACTGGTATGTGAGACCTGTATCGGTGAAGGATCGGTGGAGTGTCCGGTCTGCGCTGGTTCCGGCAAGGTCGTGCGCTATCGCGATGTCGTGCGACGCTTCGAGACCACGATCCATGGCGAGGCGCTGCCCTTGAGCGGCGCGACCTTGCTCGACGGCGCTCTCTGAGGCGGCTGTGCGCCGCGCGCCAGGTGAGACTATCTGGGAAGGCGCGGTAGAGGAGATGCCGGGAAGGGCGCCTGATGGGATTCCCGAGGAGGTCTGGCAGACCGCACAGGACCTGATACAACGCACTCCAACATCTGGGTCACAGCCTAGCGAACGGCACGTGATCTCGCACCGCATCCGCTTCTCGAAGGTTCCAGTGACGCGAGTTGAGTATGCCTTCGCTGGCGATGACTACGCATTCGTGGCGATTGGGCGCGCTGGCGAGGAGCGTTTCAGGGCGGAACGCTTCCCTGCTCGCTGGAGCCGCGTCCAGCGTTTTCTCTCGACGCTGACACGCGACCAGGGCCGTGAGGATGCGGTAGATCTGGCGCACGCGCCGACCGACATCACCATCCTGGAGGACTATCGCGCGCGCCGTCGCCAGGCTGAAGCTCGTGACGATGTGGCGCGAGCCGATGAGATCGCGCCGGAGCCATTTCGCGCCGCCGACGATTAGCGGTATGCCAGAGAGCGTGAGGCGAGATGTGGAGATATTGTCCACGCTCGCCTCGCTCTTTTTGCGCTCACAGACGGCTAGGCATGAGAGCCGTTGCAATTACAACCGAGCCTTGAAGCTGCGCCGCTACGCTAGTATGCAGCCACTGGAGGGCCACCAGCCCACTGCTCGGCGATCGGGCCGATCACCGGGAACTTCACATACTGGCCGGTGAAACCGACAACGATGCCCCAAATCTGGAGCGCAAACAGTCCCAGACCGAGCAGACCTGAATCCGCAGAACGCGAAGAATAGCTCAAAAATCCGACTCCTGTGTTGTTACCGGCCGCCGCGCAAGGAAGGCGCTGCCGAACACTGACAGAATGCCGAGGATGAAGCCGCCGATGGCAAGCAGCGTCGCTTGCGCGGCATTGAATTTCACGTAGCGGTTCGTCTTCTCCACGAAGAAGAAGATCAGCTCCGATGATGGGAATGAGATAGCCAAGGCCAGCAGCGAGATTCGCATCCATACCCAGCGAGCTTGGTCCCCAACGATCGCCGCTGGCTGCTGTGGCGGAGGCGGCGCGCCATACTGGTTATAGCCCTGCTGGCCCATCGGCTGGCTGTATGGTCCCGGCGGGGGCGGCGGAACGTATCCCGGCTGCTGAGAGCCAGGAGGCGGATAGCCAGGCTGCTGGTACCCTGGCGTCTGGTTGGGAGGATACTGTGGACCTGTCGGCTGGTTGGGCTGATTCGGATCCATGTGGGTCGCCTTTCCAGAAAGCGGCATACGCCATGTGCGCACGATCTGGAGACAGCATCGCACATTCGTGGCGCAAGCGCCGCAGATCTAGCCCACACTTTCACCCGGCCACTGTGACTCTCCGCTACCTCCATAGGGCCGCCGAACACCAGCGCCTCGGAATTTAGCCGCCAAATACGTCAGTGACGGCAAGCTCGAAGCTAGGCACAACATCTTCGCCATTGAGCGTGTCGGTCTCAGTGAGCGTCGTCGCGCTATCATCGCGGTGGATGACGATCTCGCGCCGCGCGGGATAGACGACCCAGACCAGGCGCACACCAGCATCCAGCCACATTTGGGTCTTGGCTGCCACATCGCTGGCGCGGTCGCCAGATGAAACGACCTCAACCACCAGATCGGGGATAATAGGATTCCAGTTTGGAGCGCTCGCCGCTGGTGTTACGCGACTCGACTGGATGAAGGCGATATCGGGTGCGCGAACGGTGTCGGGATCACGCGCAACAAGGAATCCTGTCTCCGCGCCGTAGATCGTGCCGAGGTGATTGCGCCTGATATAAACGCCCAACTCGGCATGTAACGCGCCAACGACAGCGCCGTGATCCGCGTAAGAAGGAGCCATAGCGCGCAATTCCCCCTCGATCAACTCCAGTCGCAGCCCCTCGTGCGGCAGCGCGGCGAACTCCTCGGCGGTGAGCAGCCCCTGCTGAGTCGTCATAGGTATCCTCGATTCCCTGGTGGGCAGTCGCTCTCCCGCAAACGTATCACACGCGCACTGATGATCCTTGGTATTGGTGGATGAACAGGCAGGTGGACCCAACGGCGCCTTGTCAGGAACTTCTCTCGGCGAAAGGCTTGATCCAGTCCTCGTAATATATCCTGTCTGCTTCTGTTCCACCAGTTCCCCACGAGATTTGCTCGATAACATGCGGGCTATAGACCAACTCCACGCGCCAGCGTGTGAGCCAGGAGGCCCTCACAACCATGGTGACGAAGCGATGCGACGCGCGGTGACGCCCGATAACCTCAACGGACAGGTCCTTGAAATGGCCGAGTCTGGAAGTAACATAGACTTTCGCGCCAGGCTGAAAATGCTTGGTTCCCCGCCGAGCCTCAGCGCCTCCCGGACCATATGACCGCTCCTGGACGATGTTCGCTACGGGACACCAGATAGGGCCAACCAGGCGCAACGTATCCACACACCGTAATTGACTGCGCGCGATTGGAAGCGCTTCTCCGCCAACGAGCGTCCAAAGGTATGGTGTCCAACTGTCCTTGGCAAAGCGCCTCGCGAGCCAGCAAAAAGGATCGTCTTCGTAGGGAATATGAGTAAAGGGATGTGCCTCTCCACTGGCCTGATACTCTACAAAAAGCGCCTCTCCCTGACGATAATCACTGTCACGATCCCATGTGCGGACTGTGAAGGTGACTCCGCCCACCGTCCAGTGATGTGTATGTGTGTTCTTTGGAACGTTTAACTCAGTCATCGACGCGCCTGCTCGCTAGTGTGGAAGATATCCTGTCTCTGATCGCCCCTGGACAGCTTGTCGCTCAGCGTATCACACGTCTAGCTCCGGCAGGAGGCGCGCAGTGATCTGCTCGACTAGCCTGTGAGCAGGCAAGGTGGCGTCGAGCCATTCGATACGCTCGTCGCGGCGGAACCAGGTGAGCTGGCGGCGAATATACCGGTGTGTGGCCTGCTTGAAGCGCATAATCGCCTCATCCAGCGTCGTCTCGCCACGCAGATACGCGCCGATCTCACGGTAGCCCAGGCTTGACATCGACGGCAGTTCCCAGCCGTAGCCGCGCGCCAGTAGCGCCTCAGTCTCGGCGACGAGACCCGCCGCGAGCATCGCATCGATACGGGCGTCAGCGCGGGCGTAGAGGGTGTCACGCTCCATATTCAGCCCAAAGATCAGCGGACGATATGGCGTCTGGCGCGCGCCCTGCTGCTCGGAGAAAGGTTGTCCAGTGACGAGGCAGACCTCCAGCGCGCGGATCAACCGGCGCGGGTTGCGCGCATCAATGCGAGCGGCGGCCACAGGATCGAGCGCAGCCAGGCGGGTGTGCAGCGCGGCGACGCCCTCGGCAGCCAGCAACGCCTCCAGCTCAGCGCGCAACTCCGGCTGCGGCGCGACCTCCGGAATCGCCAGACCATCCACCACCGCGCGGATGTATAGTCCCGCGCCACCGACCAGCAGCGGCAGCCGCCCGCGCGCCCAGACCTCGGCGATGGCGGCGTTGGCCAGACGCTGATATTCAGCCAGGGTGAGTGTCTCGTCGGGCCAGACGACGTCGAGCAGGTGATGGGGCAGGCGCGCGCGCTCCGCAGCGGTCGGCTTGGCTGTGGCGATGTCCATCAGGCGGTAGATCTGGCGCGCGTCGGCTGAGACGACCTCCGCTTCCCACGCCGGACGCAGCCGGTCAGCCAGCGCCAGAGCAAACGCCGTCTTGCCGGTCGCGGTCGGTCCGGCGATGACGGCGAGGGGAATCAACGGCTCGGCAGGCGTCTCAGAAGGCATGCTAGGGAACGCGCGCTGCGCGTGGCGCGGAGCGCGGCACATGCGCTAGCTGATACAGCACCTGATTGATGCGTGAGGCCAGCGACGCGCCGAGGAAGGCCCCGCCGATGAAGCCAAGCGGTATGAGCGCGCCGATGTTCATCTGGCCCACAAGGTAGGCGCCACCCCACGCGCCAACGATGATGGCGATGATGGTGACGACGAAGCGCGCGCGCTGCGAGAGGACCTCGAAGAAGGCGAGGATTCCGCGACCAAAGAGCGCGTCCGCGCCAAACGCCGCGCCCACGCCTGCGAGCGCTGGAACGAGGATTACCGCTGCTGTCATTGGCATGCTGAAAAGCGTCGTCTGGCCAAGCAGGAGCGCTGCTACCAGCCCAATCAGCGCGCCAAAGCAAGCGCCACGAAACCGTCCACGCCAGCGGGCCGTGCCGTGACCCGCGACTGCGCCCATTACCGCGAGGGCCAGGCTCGCCAGGAAGACCAGCCACAGCAGCGGCCAAACCAGCGGAATATGTGGCCACCACGGCGCGTAGGCGTGCAGCATGGCGATGCGCTGCGCCGCGCTGGCCGGATCCAATATCCATCGGAACGCGACGAGTGGCAGAAGTCCCGCGCCGATGGCGGCGGCTCCGGCGATGGCGATGCGCGGGCCACGTGTGGGCGGGCTCGCGGGGACGGAGAACTTGGCTGCGGTCGTCGTGCGATTCGTCGCAGGCTTCGGCTGAGGTTTCGCCTGGGGCTTTGCGCTCGCTGAAGTCTGTGACGCCGCTGGCCCCGCCGTCTTGCGCGCAGTTGATTGAGCGGGCTGGGCCGCCGTGGATTTCGCAGGCGTGGCGGTGGACTTGGGAGACTGGATTGTGTTCGTCCCGGCTGGAGCAGGGAGCGCTTCGACAGAAACCGGCAGGTAGACCTGTTGCGAGCCGCTGCGAATCACGAGTTGCGATTGATGGACGCCGGTTGAGGGCAGCTTACTTGTCTCGGCGAAGACCTGCACCAATGTCGAGGCTCCGCGGATGATCGTCCGGTCTACCGAGAGCCACGGCGCGAGCGGCGTGATGGTTCCCTGCACGGTCGAGTTCGACAGTCCGCCGACGACGATCGTCTGCACGCCGCGCTGCCCCTGCGTCAGCCGTCCCATGTGCAGCGACTTCGGCTGGACGGTGATCGTGCCTGTCGGCGCGGTGGCCGTTCTGGCAGCGCCCTGCGCCACTGTCGGGCGTGGAATGTTCTGGAAGAGGCGCGACGCAGGATTCGGGTTGGCGGTCACCCGGCGCGAGGCGCTGGCGAGGAATGCGCGTAGGCCTGCCGCCTGATCGGTATTCGTGCGCGCGGCGCTGGCGGCGCTATTGGCAGCAGACGTATTGCCCCAGGCGCGCAGCCAGTACTCGATGCGTCCGCTGTAGAGCGCGTCGGCGCCCTCCTGCGGCAGCTTCTGGCAGAGCGCGATCAGCTCGCTCAGGTTGCGCGCTCGCTCGCCGTTGCGGAAGTACAGCCCATCGGGATGCAGCAGCGTCTGCTCGAACTCGGCGACCGATGGGAAGCGCTGGTCGCGGTCGAGTTTCGTCGCGCGCTCGATGGCGAGCTGGATGTGCGGCGAGACCTTCGCGTTGCGCGTGTTGAGCGGCGGCAGCGCAAACGGCGTCGTCGCCGGATCGTAGTTCGAGAGCAACTGGTAGAGCGTGCAGCCGAGCGCGTAGACGTCGGCGCGGGCGTCGGTCTGCGCCTTGCCATACTGCTCCGGTGGCGCGAAGCCCGGCGTGCCGAGGATCTGTGTGTCGCGCGTGCGGCCGGGGGCGAAGACGCGCGCAATGCCGAAATCGATCAGCTTGACCTTGCCAGCGCGTGTGACCATGACGTTGGAGGGCTTGAGGTCGCGGAAGATGATCGGCGGGCGCTGCATGTGCAGATAGTTGAGCGCCGAGCAGAGCTGCTCCGCCCAGCCCATCACCTCGGTCTCCGGCAGCGACCCCTTCGCGTCGATCAGGCGCTGCTCCAGCTGTCTGCCCGTCGATGAACTCCATCACCAGATAGTGGCGCGCGCCCTCGAAGAAATGCGCGTAGACACGCGGCAGGTTGGGATGGCGCAGCCGCATGAGGGTATCCGCCTCGAAGCGGAAAGCGTCGAGCGACTCCTTGATTTCCTGCGGCGTGAGGCCGTCCTGGCTCATCTCCTTGATGGCGACGGTCTCGTTGTTGCGCGTGTCGGTCGCCTGATACACGGCGGCCATGCCACCCTCGCCGACCTTCTTGCCGATCAGATAGCGCCCGGCGAGGCGGCTCTGCAGGGGGAGACGACCGGTGGCGTGCTGTGGTCGCGGCCCTCCGGTTTGGGTGGGAGGCTGGGGCGATGGCGGGGTCGTGCTCTTCAGCGCGCCACCGCAGTTATTGCAGTAGGTGGCGTCCGAACGATTCTGCGTCCCGCAATATGGACAGGCGACCATCCCCGCTCCCTCGCCCGAAAAAGCCTTCTGCGCGTGGCGCTCGCGCGTTGAGATATATCTCCCAGTTCGATTACGAGCGCCGCTACAGCCCGGTTACAGCGTCAGGCGCTCGTTCACCGCCAATGGCGCCTCTGCGGTCACAGTATAGCAGCCACAGCGGGGCGCTCGCACTGGCCGATCAGGCAGGGCAATTCACACGCTTTCTCAATGCGCCTGTGCTATGGCCTCCAGCGCATCCTGGCTCTCCAGTGAAGACGTGTCGCCGAGGTCCGTCTTGCCAAGATGGCGCGCGCGGATGAGACGGCGCAGCACCTTGCCGTTGCGCGTCTTGGGCAGTTGCGTGACGAAGAGGACCGACCTCCGGTTTCATCGCCGGGCCAAGCGCCTTGGTGACCTCCGCGCGTATCTCCTCGCGCAGTTGCTCCGTCTGCTCGACGCCAGGCTGCAGCGACGACGAAGACGACGATCGCCTCACCCTTGATCTCGTGGGGCACGCCGATCGCCGCCGCCTCCGTCACCGCCGGATGCGCGACCGCCGCCGACTCGACCTCCGCCGGGCCGAGGCGCTTGCCCGCCACCTTGATCGTGTCGTCGGAGCGGCCCAGGATGTACCAGAAGCCGTCGCTATCGACCGCCGCCCAGTCGCCGTGTACCCAGATGCCGGGAATGCGACCCAGTAGGCGTCTACGTAGCGCTCGGGATCGTGCCAGAAGCCGCGCGTCATGCCGGGCCACGGCTGGCGGATCACCAGCTCGCCGACCTGGCCGCGCACGGGATTGCCCTGCGTCGTCCACCACGTCGGCCGCCATGCCGGGGACCGGCCCCGCGAAGGAGCAGGGCTTGATCGGCGTGATCGTCGTGCAGCCGACGATGCCGCCGGAGATCTCGGTGCCGCCGGAGTAGTTGATGATCGGGCAGCGTCCCGCCGCCGACGACCTCGAAGAACCAGTGCCAGGGCCCGAGTTCCACGGCTCGCCGCGTCGCGCCGAGGACGCGCAGCTTGCTCAGGTCGTGGCTGTCGCACCGGCTCGTCGCCATGCGCCATCAGCGAGCGAATCACCGTCGGCGAGACGCCCATGACCGTGACGCCGTGGCGCTCGACCAGCGCCCAGAGCCGGTCGGGTCCGGGATAATCCGGCGTGCCCTCGTAGATCACGAGCGTCGCGCCGAGCATCAGCGTCCCGCTGATCGCCCACGGCCCCATCATCCAGCCCATGTCGGTCAGCCAGAAGAGCGTGTCGTCCTCCTGCACGTCGAAGAGGTGCGCCATGTCCTGCGCGCCCTTGATCGGGAAGCCGCAGTGGACGTGGACCGCGCCCTTGGGCTTGCCGGTCGTGCCAGAGGTGTAGATCAGCATGTAGGGGTCTTCGGCCTCGGTCAGCGCCGTCGCGAAGTCCGCCGACTGGCCAGGCACGGCGTCATGCCACCAGCAGTCGCGCCCTCGCTGCCAGGACACGTCGCCGCCCGGCGCGCCGCACGACGAGCGTGTGCTCGACGTTCCGGCGACTGGGCGACCGCTGCGTCGGCCGTCTCCTTCATCGGCACGACCTTGCCGCGCCGGTAGAAGCCGTCCGCCGTGATCAGCACCTTCGCGCCGCTGTCGCGCAGGCGTGAGGCCACCGCGTCGGCGCCGTAGCCGGAGAAGATCGGCGTATAGATCGCGCCGATCTTGCCGCAGGCCAGTGTCGCCGCGACGACCTCCGGAATCATCGGCAGATAGATGCCGACGCGATCACCCTTGCCGACGCCGAGACTGGCGCAGCGCGTTGGCGATCTGGTTCGTCAGCGCGAGCAGTTCGGCATAGCTGTAGCGCCGCACCTCGCCGTCCTCACCCTCCCAGATCAGCGCCGCCTTCGTCGCGTTGGGTCCGCTGGCGTGCTTGTCGAGCGCGGTGGCGACGTAGTTGAACTGGCCGCCGGTGTACCAGGTCGTCCAGGGGACGCCGCGCGAGGTATCCATCACCTGCGTATAGGGGCGCTGCCAGACCAGCTCCAGGTCGTCTGAGACGGCGTCCCAGAACCAGGCGGGATCGGCGTTGGCGCGCGCGAGCAGATCGGGATAGCTGGCGACGCCGTGCCGCTCCATGAAGCGTCGCAACCGGCTGCGCTTGGTGTATTCCTCGCTGGGCCGCCAGGCGATTGGCTCGTTCAGGCTCTGCCAGTTCTCCGCGTTGCTTGATATCGTCGTCTCGCTCATTGCTACACACCTCCCTCACGAACCAGTTTATATGAACTCGGTCAGCGCCTGCTCAATGATGGCACCTGCACCAAGCTGGGCCAAGATTTGATTGATAGGAAGAGCAGGGCGGCGATTGTAACCAGCGCCTTCCAGTCCAACATAGATCGCTGCAACGCCGGGTATAGCGCTCAGGCGATCAGCGAGTTGAGATAATTGTTGCGCCGAAGCCTTGTCCTTCAGATACTCGAAGTTGATGGCGAACCGAGCTGCGCCGATTGGATCCTCATATATGGTGAAGATCGACATCGGCTTGCCGCCGACGATGAACCATGCGGAAACGGAAGGCAATGGGCCAGCGCTCCAGACCAGGTTTGTTCCATGCTTCAATGCAAAGTCATAGAGCTGCCGCGCGGCAGCTAGACCTTCCGCAGAGCAGCACCGCGCCAAGGAGGCGAAAACGCTCTGCTCGTCCCATGGACGATTCCTGGCGATCACTGGCGGTGGAAGACCAAGTGCTTCTGCGATCTTCTTAGCCGCATCGAATGCCGGTAGTCCCTCATTGCCAGGTCCGCTCAACCACTTATAACCGCTCCAGAGAAGCGGAATATCGCAGGTCTCGGCGACGACCGGCAGAATGATGCGTTCGGGCTGCTGATCGTGGAGGGTCATGGCTGCGCTCATCTCGCGTCTGACCCAAGGTGACACGACGGCAGACGGTGACAAAACCACAATGAAGGCTGGTCGTGCGCGGAGTTCGTTCTCGATCTCGTCCATCAGTTGGCCGTAGTCTAGGCTGGACTCGTCGTACCAGACATCCGCGCTGGTCGTGCGGAGCGCCGTGACAAATTCCTGACACCATGTGGTGTCCTGATGACTATGGCTTACAAAGATGCGAGTTTCAGCAGGCATAGTGACTCCCGCGAAGTAGAGTGGCTTTTGCCATGGTTGACCTTCAAGCAGTGTAGCACGAAGGCCAGTCACTCATGGCGCATCAATCTCGCGGGGCGCACATCTATGATTTCGGCGAAGACACCTTCCGGCGGGGCGGCTTGGCGACACCGTTCGCATGGGGCAGGCGCTCTAGCCGTGCCAGCGTCTCAGGAATCTCAGTGAGCGAGGAGATGCGCGCGTCCGCCGCCCAAGGGTCCTGGATGGGCGGCGCGCCGGGGGAGTAGGGATCGTCGCGCTCGATCCAGATGGTGCGCATACCCAACCACTTGGCCGGCTCCACGTCATTGAAGTAATCGTTGCCGACCATCACCGCCTGGTCTGGCATAATTCCCGCTTGCTTGAGCGCGAACTGGAAGATCTCTGGCTGTGGCTTGCTCACCGCCACCTCGTCGGAGATCACCAGCGCGTCTGGCTCGAAGTAGTTGACGATGCTCCAGTCGCTCATACTGCGACGAATCCACGTGGGCTGATTCGCGATGACGCCGAGACGGTACGGAGCGCCATAAGCGTCCCGTGAAGAGGCGAGCCGCTCCAGGCACGCGCGCGTGTCGGAAAAGAGCGTGAAACGGCTAGGGGCTTCCGGCGCGACATGCAGGATGTAGTCGCGGAAGACCTCCATCGCCTGCACCGTCGACCCACCTCCACGCTGCGCGAACCAGCGCAGTTGGTCGAAAAGCGTCATGCGACCGCGCATCGAGAGATTATTCAGGTCGGCGGTGTACTGCTCTTCGCTGGTGGCGATGCCGCGCTGCGCCAGGAACTTGAAGACGCTCGCGTGACGAAAGCGCGCAAAGTCCGCCTCATCCACGAGGGTGTCGCCGATATCGAAGAAGATCATCATACTCAGAACGCCTTGTCTTTTACCTGGCGCGCCTCTGCGCCACCAGCCGCCCCATCGTCGGGCCGGGCCTCATAGTGTAGCGCGCTCCGTCCGCGACTGCACACTCCATACGAACGCCAGGCGAGACAGGGCAGTCGCCGTGGTACAATCGCCACACCAGGCCATGTAACGCGCTGGAGAGTCGCGGTCAGAGGCTATTCATATCTCCGAACGCCAGCGCGAGATCGTGAGCTCTTGACCTGTGGGCGCGAGTGGAGGCACGTCACATGCGCTGTCCGTCCTGTCGGATGATCGTCTCGCCAAACGCGGTCTCCTGCCCAGAGTGTGGGCGTCTGCTCGTCGCGCCGGAGCAGGTGGTGGAAGGCACAGTCGTCGTCTCGTCTTCCACGACGATTCCGATCCCTGATACTGACGCCACGACTGCCAGCGTTCCTAACGAGCGACCCAACCGGCTGGCGCGGCGGCGTCCACGCGCGACGATCATCGGCTCGCTGGCGCGCTTCGTCCAGGACGCCTGGAATGAACCGGTCGTGCGCGTGGCGGCCAGTGCGGCGCTGCTCGCGCTCGGTGAGCGGCTGGTGGACCGGCTGGGTGGCGCCGAACATGGGCGGCGCGCAACGACCCGCGAGCAGACGCAACCGACCCCTCGCTACGAACACCAGGCCACGACGCAGAATGCTAGTGGGGATCGTAGCCTCGTACCGTACACTCATCCGGGCGAATTGGCCGACCGAGGCTATGTCGGCGGCGTGATCGAGACAATCATCATCATCCGGCGCACGCTGCGTCGTCGCTGATCTCCTTGGGAGTAACGCCAATGCTTGTTCTGCGCGAAGACGACGTGCGCGCCATCCTGACTATGCCTGGCACGATTGCCATCCTGGAGGCGGCGTTTCGCCTCCAGGGAGAGGACGCGACGCGCAACCAGCCGCGGCGCCGTGTCGTGCTGCCGGACGGACGCGGCGTGCTGCACACGATGTCGGCCTTCGTTCCCGGCGAGCCGGGACGTCCCGAAGCGGATGGCCCCGGTCTGCTCGGCCTGAAGACGTACACGACCTTCAAGGAAGGCGTGCGCTTCGCCGTGCTGCTCTACTCCGCCTCCGATGGCGCGCCACTGACGCTCATCGAAGCTGACTGGCTGGGGCAGATGCGCACAGGCGCGGCGTCAGGGCTGGCGAGTAAATATCTGGCGCGCGAAGACGTCAAGACACTCGGGGTGATCGGGACCGGCTTGCAGGCGCGCACGCAGGTCGTCGCGGTCACGGCGGTTCGCGCATTCGACCGCATCCTGGTCTATGGGCGCGACGAGTCCCGCCGCAACGCCTTCGCGGAGGAGATGACGCGCGAGACCGGCGTGGACGCCAGCCCTGTCGCAGGAGCTGAAGACGCCGTGCGCGAGGCGGATGTCGTCATCACCATGACCACCGCACGCAATCCCGTCTTGCAAGGCGCGTGGCTCAAACCTGGCGCGCATGTCAACGCGGCGGGCGTGAACTGGGCCAGTCGCCGTGAGGTGGACGACGAGACGGTGGAGCGCAGCGCCGTCGTCGCCGTCGATGATCTGGACCAGGCGCGCATCGAGGCGGGCGATCTCATTCTGCCGGCGGCGGTCGGGCGCTTCGAGTGGGAGCGCGCGGTCGAGCTTGGGGCCATCATCACGGGAGATTCCCCTGGACGCACATCGGCTGAGGCGATCACACTCTTCAAATCGGTAGGCGTCGCGCTGGAAGATGTCGCGGTGGCCGGACTAGTCTACGCGCGGGCGCGTGAGCGCGGCCTCGGCTCCGAGCTTGCCTTCCTTTCGTGAGGCGGCTACGCTGAGACCAACTCCGGCGCAGATAAAGCGCAGTTGAGCGAAACGCGAGGAATGCGAGTGAGGGTGAAGAGAACGGCGAGCGGTGGCTCAGGCATAGTCTGGGCTGATGTCTGGCTCGCGCTACTCCTAGTAGTCACGCTGGCCGGGTGCGGCGAGCCAAACGCGAGCTGGCAGCCAATCTCGACAGACGCAGGCAGTCCGATCTTCGGGATCGGCGCGCAGAACACGCCAATTCTCTCGCTCGCCGCCGATCCACAGATCACCAACCTCGTCTACATTGGGACCGAAGGCGCGGGTGTGCGCCGCACTGTCGCCGACTCGAATGGCGTCCAGAACACCGATACGGGGATGAACTCGCATTCCTCTGTCTTCGCGCTCACGCCCGATCCAGCCAAACGTGGAATGCTCTACGCCGGAACCTCCAGCGGCTTCTATCTCTCCACCAACGCCTCCGAGTCGTGGCAGGCGCGCAACACCGGACTTCCGGCGGATGATCCAATCACCGCCATCGCCGCAGGTCCGAATGGCTCGCCGCTGCTGGCGGGGACAAAGAGCCACGGGTTATTCCTCGGCGCCGACCAGGGGAACACATGGAGCGCCGTCACTGGTGGCTTGCCATCGGATGGTCAGGTCAATGCCGCGCTCTGGGTCGAGGGCGTGAAGACCGCGCTGGTCGCCTTCGCTGCGTTTGCCGCCGGTGGGTGTGGCTGAGGCCGGTCAGTTCGCCGATGCGACGGTGGGATAAACCGAGTGCCGCGACCCGCCGCATGGCGGTTTCGCGACGCCGCTGCGCGTCAGCGAGCACGGTGTCGGTATTGGCCTGGACGGCGGCGTACTCGCTCTGCGCCGTGATTAGAGCGGCCACTGCCTCTGGGAGATCGCGTTCAGACATCATGCTGGAAAGTACCCCTTTCCACTGAGTCCGTCAAGCGTGACCGTACGGCTGGCCGAGCGTCACGCCACCACGTCGACCTCGAGACACACAAAGTCGACATCCCCGCGTCGGCCATTGCGATCACTCGCTGCGATAGCGGCCGGGCAGTGGATGCGATCGTCCCGCGCTAGGACGACCCACGCGCGCCTGTGGGCGATTTTGCTCATCCACCAGAAGCCGACACAACGGACTAGGGCGCGCTGACAGGTGCCGGCACTGAAACGCGATACTCGCAGGCATGACCGAACGCCAACTCGGGCCGTGGAAGCTCCACGAACGGATCGGACGCGGTGGTAAACGCCACGGTCTATCGGGCTGAGCATGTCGAGACCGGCGAGGAGGGCGCGCTCAAGGAGATCAACGCAAAGAAGGTGAACCGCGAGCCGTACATGCGGTTCGTCACTGAGATCCGCACGCTGCAGTCCTTGGGCGCTTATGCCGGTGTCCTGCCGGTGATCGACGCGTACATCCCGGACGAGCCGAGCCCGGACGATCAGCCGTGGCTCGTCATGAAGATCGCCAGACCACTGCGGGAAGCGCTAGCCGACACGGACTTGCCGGCGGTGGTGTCGGCGGTAGGAGCCATCGCGAGCACACTCGCGAGACTGGAGGCCGAGCACCGCCTCGCCCATCGGGACATCAAGCCAGCCAATCTGTACGAGCTCGGCGGCGAGGCGGTGATCGGCGACTTCGGCCTTGTAGCGCTGCCGGACCGGACGGGGCTGACTAAACAGGGCAAGGCACTCGGACCGGTGAACTTCACGCCGTTCGAGATGCTCAACGAGCCCGCGACAGCGGATCCATTCGCAGCCGATGTGTACGCGCTCACGAAGACGATGTGGGCGCTCGCGTGCGGCGTCACTTCCCGCCTCCCGGCCATCAGCCGGCGCCAGCGGCGCCACATAGGATCGCGGACTACCTACCGTCCGCATCCAAACGCAGGCCACCTCGATGATCTCGTCGACCGGGCGACGGTGCTGGACCCCAAGAGTCGTCCACCGATGGCGTCGATCGCGAACGACCTGACGGCGTGGAACGAGCTGCCCATCGAGGCGGGTGCGTTCGACTTGACCGAGGCGGTCGCCGCTGTGCGCGGAACGCTGGGCGGCGAGATCGTGCAGGCTGACCGAGTCGATCGTTGGAAGGAGGCGACGTACGCGGCGATTCGCCGCTTCGACGAGCTGGCGGCGTCGCTGAACGATGCACGTCGACGGGTACTTGAAGACGCTCGAGTACATGGGCTCGCCGGAGGTTCTCGTCCACTGGACGAGAACCTCGACGATCTCAGCCGGCGCGCCAATCCCGTACATGCTGCGCGTTGGTCGCGGCGTGGAGCTGATCGAGGATGGCACCGTCGTTGTCCGCGCGATGATCGACTTGGGCCTCGACGGTGTGATGCACACCGACTTCCAGTGGGCGAACGAGCCGTGAGTTGTGCGTGCTGGCTCGACCGAGCAGGAGCTGCAGTTGACCCATGTGGTCACGGAACTCGGGGAACAGATGCGCCTTGCGCTGCAGACGTTCGCGCGCAACGTGGGGATGCGATGAACGACGCTATTGCCGGGACTGTGCGATCTGGCCGCAGAGGAGACAGTGGACCTCGCGGTCCCAGTCGTCGAGGACCTTGATCGGTTCCGTTGGATGACAAGACAACTCGACCAGGCGCATGTCGTCGATCTCCGTCAAAGCCGGCGGCTTCGGCGGGTCCGTGCGCGACATGCTGACCTTGATGAAGTCGCCGGACGCACGCTCCACCGACGCTTGCAGATCGTCGAGCTTCGGCTTGACGACGGCATCGAACGCCTGAGACGTCGCGGCCTCCAGCTGGGGCTTCGTCCACCATGAGCCGGTCGGTGCCTGGACGGCGCAGAAGTACCCGCCGTCGGACTCGGGTTCGCCCTGCTCGCCCTCAGGCGTCGGGCGCCATTTGAACTCACGCTCGCATGTTGGGCATTCTCGACGGAGGAAGCCTTCGGAATCGAGCGGCACTGACATCGGGATGTTCATCTCGCTCACGGCGAGCGACGATAGCGCGACGGTCGGCGCGCACGGAGCATCCGTGCGCAGCGTCCAAGACGTACCGGGTGTCCGGAGTGCCCGCCTCGAGTCAACCCACAGAGCCCTCGTCTAGTTCAACGGATCGCGTGAGCCGATCGGCCAATTCGCGTCCCTCGCCTGTCACCCTCAGCCTGCGCGATACAGCCGTGCTCGTCGGCACTTCCGTTCGCACCAAGCCCGCTCCTTCTAGCTCATCGACCAGCCCAGGGTGTGGAAGCGTCCGAGGATTGCGAGCGCCAGGCTTCAGTCCATAACGAGGACCAGTCTGGATCAGAAGAATGGGGTCAACACGCCGATCGCGACGTAGCCTCTCATCGATCTCGACCACGTCTAGCAGGAAGGCAGCTGCCTCCGGAGTCAGCCTCATCGCCCCAATATGGCATCGGAGGGCGACGTCCTTCCCGGTCAGGCAAGCAGCCTTAAGCGCCTCGACGCTCAAGAACCGATCGATGCGATTGATGGCCTCGGTCAGCTAGCCAGCAGGGTGGCAGCCGTGATACGAACGCGTCTCCCGCGGGTCGCCCGCGACCATCCGACCGGTTCGAAACGCCGACGCGCCCGAGAGGACTCGCGCCTCCGACCTTCGTTCCACCAGGCGCTATTCATCCCACCAGTCCCGCTGACCCTCAACGTCGTCCCGCGGGTTCTCGCCGAGGTTGGGCGCGCCGAAGACGAGGATCTCGAGGCCCTGCGACCCGGACTCGTAGCCTCGCCACATACCGGGCGGGACGCGCACCACGTCCCACTCCGTGACCTCGACGATCTCGTCGTCGAGCTTCATCCGTCCGCTCCCGCGCACGACCACGTACACCTCTTCCTGCTCCTTGTGCGTGTGGCCGTACGGGAAGCGACAGCCGGGCGGGACGCGCTGATAGCAAAGCCCAGACTGCTCGAGCTCGAGCGCCTTGGTTGCGAGGCGGAACTCCAGGTCCGGCGCGCCGTCGAAGTTCGACCCGACATCATCCAGATCCTCTTTGAGGTTCCTGAGCGTGAACGGCACGGCAGCGATTCTACGGCTCACTCTCCGCCCCCTGCGCTCCCGCTGAGTCTCTATCCGACGCGCCAGGAAGGATTCGAACCTCCGGTCTCCTGTTCCGTAGACAGGCGCTCTATCCAGCTGAGCTACGGGCGCCTCCGCGAGCCACTGGGGACGCCTGCCACATGGCGGCCGTCACGCCCGACGGCATCGGCCGCAACGAGTTGCCACCGCGGGCGCAGCGATCCGCTGCGTCGCCGACGATCGCTTTGATCATCGTGCGTTGCCCATGCCATGCTTCTGCTTTGGCGACGAAGCGCATACCGCGCCGCCCGCTGTGGGCGTTTGAGCGCAGCGAGGATTCGCCGCCCGGTGCCACCGCGCTGGTCGGCAGTGTGCGCGGCGGTGGCCGTCAGGCGGGATCCGCCGGCTGGCCGCGCGCGTGGGCGCATACTTCAGCGATGGCATTCCCGCGAGCGAGGCATGTTGGTGGCTCGCCGGCGTCGGACCCTCGGCGGAGGAGCCGGAGCGCCCGTTTGGGCAGCTCGCCCGCGGTTCCGTTGTTCCTATGCCATGCCAACTGCTGCCGCTCCGTGCTGGCCTGCAATCTTTACGAGCACCTGCGCCGTGGGGCATCGGCGTTATCGGCCGGTCTGGCGCCCGGGGAGCAGACAAGCGACCGGGCGTTGACACTGCTCGCGTGGTGGGGGATCGACGCGACTGAGCATCGACCGAGACAGCTCGATCGCCCGCTCTGCGACCAGGCGAGCGCGATCTTTGTCATGGCCCCTGCGTATCTGCGCCGGCTGCTGCTGGAGTACGGCGCCGACCTGGCGAGCAAGGCCTACCTCTACGCGGATCCTTTCAGCTGCCCCGAATCGCTGGGCCGGGGCGAATACACCGTGGCGGATCCCTCGTTCGATGAGCGACCCACTCGCGTGCTGGCCGAGGAGTTGTTCACCTGGATGCGCGAGCGCGCGCTGCAGATCCGCGACGCGTTGCTCGGCCACGGCCGGCCGCTGATCGCCGCGGCCCGCTACCTTGACCTGCTTGCCTCGGTCGACCCGATGGCTCACTGACTTCAGGTGCGCGGCTGAGCTCCGGGACGGCGGATGAGCGGCGTTCTTTCTCCGGCGGCGGCTTCGGAGTGGCAGGATCGCCCGGTGCCTTCACACGAGTCCCCTTACTATCGACGCGACCTGGCGTGGGTGCACCACCTCGGGTTTGGTTTTCACGCTGCCGCCTGTGCTCCGGGGATCGTCGAGCTGTTGGCGCCGGTGCGGGCCCGGAATGGTCTGGTGCTGGAGCTCGGCTGCGGCAGCGGTCTGCTGACGAGAGCGCTGATCGCCGCCGGCCATCGCGTGAGCGCGACCGACGCGTCGCCAGCGATGCTCGAGATCGCGCGGAAGGTCGTGGGTGATGGCGCTCAACTTCGCCGGCTCACGCTTCCAGACGAGCGGTTGCCCGAGGCCGACGCGATCGTCGCGGTCGGACATCCGCTCAACTACCTCCCCGACCAGGGCGCGTTCGAGCGCGCGCTTATCGCGATCGCATCGGCGTTGCGCCCCGGTGGCGTGCTCGCGTTCGATGTCTGCGACCTCCAATGGGGACGGGCGCGACAGCATGCGCCGACCTACGCCAAGCTCGGGCCCGACTGGGCGATCATCAGCGAGTTCTCGGTGCCCTCGCCGGACCGGTTCATCCGAGACATCACGACGTTCCTACCCAACAACGACGGCTCGTGGCGACGCGACAGCGAGCGGCACGAGAACGTGCTCATCGACGCATCCGAGATTCCCGCTTTCCTGGCCGACCACGGCATCAACGCGAAGCTGAGCTCGGCGTTCGGCGCCGAAACCCTCGCCGAAGGCCTATTCGCAGTCACCGGCCAGCGCCCAGCCTAAGCCGGCCACCCGCGTCCCACCGACCCATCACACCCGTCTGCCCGTGCACCCTCGCGGGAAACCGACAAACCCGCCTGAGCACCCGGTCCGCGCCTCGCCTTGGGCGCAAGCATCAGTGTCCGGCCCCGGGTACGGCGGGGCGCCGAGCTCCAGTTTGCGACCCGGATGCTCGCCGATGAACCGGGGCCCAGCTACCACGAGAACCCCCAGGCCCCCACGGCTGATCCCATCGCCGCCGCGAGACTGCCGCTGCGCATGCGAAGGGGCAGCGAATCCGACGCTGCCCCTCCAGGCGTGATCCAGCTGTGCGCCCCCGGCAACCGAGAGCGGGTCCTTTCAGACGCCAGCGGTCGTCAGTGCCGACGATCGCATCCGTCGGAGCCCCACAATCCGGCCGGCGAGCGCTTCGGCGACGACTCGTTCGTCGGCGTGAGCTGCCGGCCAGCTGGCGTCCTGGTCATGGAGTTCAGCCGCGAGTTGCGCAACGACGTCCTGGGCGGAGACATCACGCTCTCGGTTCGACTGTGGAAGCGGCCACGGGTCAAGCAGGCGGCCGCTACCGGGTCGGCCCCGGTGAGATCGAGGTCGACGCCATCGAGCTTGTCCCGTTCGCCGCGGTCACCGGGGCGGACGTCCGACGAGCCGGCGAGCCCGACCGCGAGACGATGCGCCAGCGCGCCGCCCACGCCGAGCCGATCGACGAGGACACGCTCGCCTATCGAATTGAGTTCCACGCGGTGAGCCGCGGTGATGAGCCACGCGACGCTCGGTCCGTGGCTGCCGCTAGGCGTTCCAGTTCGCCGACCGCGCGAGGCCTTCGCGCTTCGAGGTGGACGCCCTACACGAGCGCGTTTGGCGACGCCGGACTCGCGCCGGTCAGGTTCGGTTGGTGCTGGAGTGGTCGATCGCGTGGGATGCGCGCGGGCTCCGGCGCCGCCTGCGCGGCCGGCTTCGCCGCGTCGCTAGCGCTAGCCTGGCGTGGTCAAGACCTGCTGCCTTCTTGTCGGTCCGGCTGACTTGGGAACGCGTGAAGAAGATCGGATTCCTTTCCTTCGGTCATTGGACCCTAGCCCGCCTCGCAGACGCGCTCGGGCGCGGATGCGCTGCTGCAGTCGATCGAGCTTGCGGTCGCGGCGGAGGAATTGGGCGCCGACGGCGCGTACTTCCGGGTGCACCATTTCGCGCGTCAGCTCGCCTCGCCGTTCCCGCTGCTGGCGGCGATAGGCGCGAGGACTTCGCGGATCGAGATCGGTACTGCCGTGATCGATGTGCGCTACGAGAACCCGATGTACTTTGCGGAGGAGGCCGGCGCGGCCGATCTGATCGCTGGCGGCCGGCTTCAGCTGGGGATCAGCCGCGGATCGCCCGAGCAGGTGATCGATGGCTGGCGGTACTTCGGCTACGCACCCGCCGACGGCGACAGCGATGCCGAGATGGCGCGCAAGCACGCCGAGGTCGCACTGGAGGTTCTGCGAGGCGACGGGTTCGCGCGGCCGAACCCGCGGCCGATGTTCGCCAATCCGCCGGGTCTGCTGCGGATCGAGCCGCACTCAGCTGGTTTGCGAGAGCGGATCTGGTGGGGGTCGGGATCGAACGCGACGAGTGTCTGGGCGGCCGGGCTCGGGCTCAACCTGCAAAGCTCGACGTTGAAGGACGACGAGACCGGCGAACCGCTGCACGTGCAGCAGCGCAAGCAGATCGAGGCCTACCGCGAGGCGTGGAACGAGGCCGGGCATGACCGTCAGCCGCGGGTGTCCGTCAGCCGCAGCATCTTCGCGCTCACCACCGACACCGACCGCGCCTACTTCGCCGGCAACCGCGACTCCCAAGACCAGATCGGCATGATCGACGAGAACACGCGCGCGATCTTCGGCCGCTCCTACGCAGCCGACCCCGACGTGCTCGTCGAGCAGCTCCGGATGGACGAGGCGATCCAGGCGGCCGACACGCTGCTGCTGACCGTGCCCAACCAGCTCGGCGTCGACTACAACGCTCATGTCATCGAGAACATCCTCACCCACGTCGCGCCGGCGCTTGGCTGGCGCTGACCCCAACCCCGTGCGGCGGGGGCCCCGATAGAGGCTTCGCGCCGCTTGGGGCGGGCCTTGCAGACACGCACGCGGCTCGGCTCATATCAACGCGATTCTCGACCAGGCAACCCGACACCCGAACGCGGGGAAGCTCGAGCCGGACTCGGCCAAACTCACCTTGGGGTTAGTCCCCACCAACACGACCGCGTCGACGCGGACACGTCGCCGGATCGCCCGAGCGATCTCGCGCAGCGCTCTGACAGCCGCGGGCAAGCGTTATTAGCCTACGAGCTGAACCGCCGATCACGACGCATGCGGCGACGACTTGAGCGCCGAGCCCGGCCTCCTCGGCTGCCGCGCCCGGACGAGTGCTTTGACGACTCGCCCGAGGAGCGGGCTGGCGAGTGCGTTGGCGACGACGGAGGCGCCGATATCCCTGGGTGCCTCCGTGTACCGGGCCGCACGACCGGCGGCCGTCCCGGACGCACGACTGGCGCGAGTCGACACCAGGGCGACCGGCACCGACGCGGGCGTTGCCCCGTTTGTCCGTTAGCGCCGGGCCGCCGTCGAGCTGATGCCTGTGGGCGATTGCACAAGTCCGAGCGCCACGCCGGCGAGCTGCGACCGGCTGCTGCATCCAGCGCTGGTGCTTTGCAGCCGAACGGGTCTCAGCTAGCGATCTTGCCGTCCCTGCTGTC